>JAJDNK010000061.1 GCA_022340715.1 bacterium BMS3Abin03
AATAACGATTAAAAAATTAATTTTAGGAGAAGGGTAAATGCAAACAGATGATTATTTAAGCTGGACTTGTCAGTATTGCGGTGAGGGAAATGAGGTGTGGGTCGATTTAACAATAGAGGATGAGCAGGACTTCATTGAAGATTGTAGTTTCTGTTGCAGACCAAACAGAATTGTCATTTCACCAATTCAGGAGGGAGAGGGACTCCTTGTTACAGCCATGCTTACAGATGAATAACTCTTCCGGGTAAATTCCTGCTCATCCTTAAAATTTATTATTTTAATTTTACCTCATATTTAATCCATAATCATTCGCAAAAACGATGAACCTTCATCGTCATCATCATCGTCTTTCTTTTTCTTCTGATTATCGTGTTCCATTTTCTGCTTTGCCCAGCTATACCGCGATGCATCGATACTGAATGTTTTTTCTTCAGGATCATTTTCTTCATTTTCTTCTTCTGGTTCATCTATTGTTGAGTTCGGGCTCTTTACACGAAGAATCGTGGGAACTTCTAGATCTTCCTTGTCGATGTTATCCGTATCCATGAAATTAAATCCGCCTCTGAACTGAAGTGCTTCCTGCGATCCTTTTGTTTGCTGCTTTGGTTCAGCACTTTTGAATGTTTTTCTTGCAGAATCAAATCCGGTTGCAATAACCGTATAAGAAACGTAATCATTCATTTCTTCTTTGCGCACGCAGCCGAATATTACATTCGCTTCTTCACCTGCAGCTTCGAAGATAATGTTGTTACCTTCATTAATTTCCTGCATTGTAAGATTGCTGGAACCTGTAACATTGAGCAGAACACTCTTTGCGCCCTTAATATTCAATCCTTCAAGCAGCGGACTTGAAATTGCCTTTTGTGCGGCTTCAATTGTGCGATGCTCACCGCTTGCAATTCCGCATCCCATTAATGCTTCACCACTCTGGTTCATTACCGCACGAACATCTGCAAAATCAACGTTGATCAAACCTTCAACTGTGATTATGTCTGCTATTCCTCTTGTTGCTTCGTACAGCACTTCATTCGGTTTATCGAAAGCAGCAAATGCATTTGTTGTGTTATCAAGGATCGAAAGCAGTCTTTCATTAGGAATCACAATCAAACTATCCACATGCTTTCTGAATTCCTGGATTCCCTGTTCAGCATTCAACATTCTTGCTTTACCTTCCCATCGGAATGGTTTGGTAACAATGCCAACTACGAGTGCACCGATACTCTGAGCAACCGAAGCAATTATCGGGGCACCACCAGTACCAGTACCACCGCCCATTCCAGCTGTTACAAAAACCATATCACTCTGAGACAAGACTTCAGCAATCTTCTCGCGATCTTCTTCCACTGCTTTTCTTCCGATGTTCGGATCTGCTCCGGCACCAAGACCACGTGTGATTGATGTACCAACCTGGATTTTATGAGTTGCCTTATTGCTTTCAAGAACCTGAGCATCAGTGTTCACTGCAATGTATTCAACTCCATCTAATCCTCGTTCGATCATACTATCGATTGCATTGCAACCTCCACCACCAACACCTACCACCTTTAGTACTGCAGACATCGGTTGATCCTGATCGAGTGTGGCAAATTTATTCATGTTTCCTCCTTAAGGGTTTATAGTTCATCAAAAAATTCCTGTACTCTTTTTACTATGTCTTTTATTTTTGTTTTCTTTCTTTTACTCCTGATGAGAGTTTGAAATTCACTCGACTTCTCACCGGGAATACCTCTGATTAGTCCTGCAACAGTTGCAAACTCAGGACTTTCAATTTCATTAGCCAATCCCTGACCTAAATCCTGCGGCACACCAATTCTTGCCGGAAGACCAAAAACTTCTTTTGCCAGATCTGTTGTACCACGTAGCAGAGAACCGCCTCCGGTTAAAACTATTCCGGCTTTGATTTTATTTTTAAAACCTGCATTTCTTATTTCGTTATCCACCAGGGTAAACAGTTCTCTCATTCTAAGTCCGATAATTTGTGTTAACAAACTGATCGGTATTTTTGTATTTCCTCTCGCACCCACGCCTCTTATAAGAATATCTTCGTCTCTTATAATCGCCGTATCAGTTGCGTATCCAAATTCCTTTTTCAAATTTTCTGCTTCTTCTGAAACAACACCGAGCGATTCACGTATATCGTTTGTTACCTGGTTACCTGCAATGCCTATTACCTTCGTATGTTTAATAGCTTTTTTATGAAAGATCGCTATGTCGGTTGTTCCGCCTCCGATATCTATCAATGCCACTCCAAGATCCATTTCATTTTCTTCGAGAATAGATGTACTGGAAGCAATTGGCTGAAGGATATAATCGTGAACTCTTAAACCTGCACGCTCAACAGATTTCTTTATGTTTTGAATTGCAGGCACTGAAGCCAGAACAACATGATTGCTTGCTTCCAACCTGGAACCGGAAATTCCGATAGGGTTTTCTATTCCATTTTGATAATCAACCGAATATTCTTCGGGAATAATATGAAGTATCTGGCGATCGGACGGAATTCGAATCGTTCTTACATCCGCTTCAAGTCTGTTTAGATCATCTTTTGTGATTTCTTTTTCTTCACTCGTTATTGTAACATAATTCCGATGACGAATGCTTGTAATATGTTCACCGGCAACTCCAACATTTATCGTATTCACCGTTATGCCTGCACGGTTGCTTGCAACAGACATAGCTGCTTTTATTGCCTCAGCAGTTTTACCGATGTTGGCAACTAATCCTTTATGCAGTCCTTCAGAAGGAGCTACACCAAATCCAAGAATGTTGAATTTATTTGTTTCGTTATCACGTTCAGCAATAACCGCACATACTTTAGTAGTACCTAAATCCAATCCTGCTATTATGTCTTTTTTCATCC
Organism: bacterium BMS3Abin03; assembly: GCA_022340715.1. Lineage (GTDB taxonomy): Bacteria > Bacteroidota > Ignavibacteria > Ignavibacteriales > Ignavibacteriaceae > BMS3ABIN03. Next base: position 2,861 of record JAJDNK010000061.1, read on the forward strand.
GTTTGTTTCCGAAGATTCAGTTTTACCAATAAAAATTTCATTATTAAATCTTAAATCGACATAGCTTGTGTTCTTAAACGGTTCTTTTTGTTTTCTCAATCCTTCCCAGATTGAATAAAGAGCAACAATCTTACTTCCTTCCAAACCTTTACCAAATATCACCGGACATTTTACATGAGAAAATGTAAGAATGATATCACCGCCGAATCTCAGGTTAATTCCGGTAAGATTATTCAACATTGTTTCGCTTACAGTTTTTGCTGCATCGATTATTTTAAAAGCATTGAATAAGTTAAAATTTTTAACTCGTCCCGAATTGATCTCCGCTTTTGTTAAACTTACATTACTAATCACCGGCATTTTTGATATATCGGAATTCGGTTCAAGCTTAACGAGTTCAAAACTATTTGTAATCAGGTAAGGATTATTAGCTGTAAGTAAAACGGCCATAAAATCCTTTTCAAAAATCCTGATAACAACTTTATTTTTTCCTGCCAGTTGAACTTCAGCTTTGCTTACATAAGAATGTTTAATTATTCTCGATTTTATGTTATGCAAAGTCAGTTCGGAGTATTCGGCAACATTATGCAAATCAGTTGTTTTTAAATAATCACTTACCGGAAGAATTTTATTTCCTTCGATTACTATTTCAGTAAAGTCATTCTTTTTAGTTTCCGACTTGAAGGAACTCACATAAAAAATTCCTGCAATAATCAATAAGAATAAAACTATACCTGTTATCGTTCCGAACTTTTCTTTCATATTGTTTTATTCTCCATCATTTCTACGAACTTATTCCCGAACTTCCAGATGTCACCGGCACCCATTGTAACAACTATGTCTTTATCTTTAACTATACTCATTAAAAATTCAGGTACTTTATTTTTATCAGCAATGTAATGGACATTTTTATGCCCGAATTTTTCTGTGATGTCGGAAATCAGCTTACCTGAAACACCTTCAATCGGTTTTTCTCTTGCTGGATAAACATCAGTACAAATAAAAACATCCGTATTTAAAAACGATCTTCCGAATTCCTGGTAAAAGTCTCTAGTACGTGAATAAAGATGCGGTTGAAAAACGACAACTAATCTTCTATCCCAGCCTGCTCTTATGCCGGACAAAGTTGCCGTTGTTTCGGTTGGATGATGTGCATAATCATCCACAACTAAAATTTTCTTATCATATTTAATTTCGAATCTCCTGTATACCCCGGAAAACTTTTCAAGAGCTTTTTTGATTTTTGGAAATTCAATACCTAACTCCCTTGCAATTGAAACCGCAACTAAAGAGTTTTTCACATTGTGTAGTCCGGGAACATTAAGTTTTATTTTACCAAGCTCTTCACCTTTATACTTAACTGTATAAGTGCTCGAAAACTCACTATGTGCAATATCGACTGCTCTTATATCCGCCTGGGCAGTAACTCCGTATGTTAAAGCCTTTTTGTTTATCGACGGCTTAATGTCCTGCAACGCAGGTTCGTCTAGACAAATAACAACAAATCCGTAAAAAGGAACTTTGTTTGCAAACTCGATAAATGCAGATTTTATATCATCGAGGTCTTTATAAGTATCCAGATGTTCGCTTTCCAATGTTGTTAATACTGCAATTACCGGCGTAAGTTTCAAAAACGTTCTGTCAAATTCATCCGCTTCAACAACAATGAATTCACCATTACCCAATCTCGCATTTGTTCCACCAAGACCGCTAAGCTTACCTCCAACAATGATTGTTGGATCAATTCCTCCTTCTGTTAAAGTTAATCCGACCATACTTGTAGTTGTAGTTTTACCATGAGTTCCAGCGATACCAATTCCGTACTTCATTCTCATAGTTTCAGCAAGCATCTCTGATCTTTTTATGATCGGAATATTTCTTTTTACCGCAGCTACCACTTCAGGATTGTCGGTAGTTACAGCAGAGGAGTAAACAAGTACGTCGGCATCCTTCAAATTTTCCGGCGAATGTCCCTCATAAACTTCTGCGCCAAGATCTTTCAATCGATCTGTAACTTCCGACAAAGCTCTATCGGAGCCTGAAACTTCAAAGCCCTGATCTATAAGTATTTCAGCAATACCGCTCATTCCTATTCCGCCAATTCCAACAAAGTGTACCTTTTTTATATTCTTAAACATTACTTGTTTTCAACAATCGATTTTAATTCCATGAGCTTGTTATACAGATCATCTTCCTTATCGTAATCCGAAATCCGGAACATAATCGGTCTCATTCTGTCTTCAATTTTAATTCTAACAATTCTCAGTCTTTTAGGTTTTGATGTTCTTCTTTCCCTAAAAAATTTCACCCGAATAATCTGTTCTTTACCAAACCTTCTCTCTTTAAACCTATCTATAAATGCTATACCTGATTCAGATATTTCAATGTGCTTGTTAAGAAAAAGATAGTAGAGAAGCACGATTAATGAGAACACCACAATGAGTGCAAGAAAGTAGAGTATCGGATCTTTCGTTACCAGAACGAATGAGTCTTCCACAAACTCTCCTCTTATGATCAGGTACAACGCAAAAACCACGAAGTATATTATTGTTGATTGATAATAGAACGACATATTGTATTTAAAAACATTTTCTCTATTTGAAGAATCTGAACTCATGATGCCTCCAAATATTTTATTGCTCTTGTTGCAATAGTTTCAGCCGCATCCAGTTTTCCAAGAGAACGGGCATTAAGTTTTAATTCGTTCAGCTTGTTTTCTGTATTAATTAATTCACTTACTCTTTTGTACAACTCATCATTTAACATTTCATCTTTTATCAAAACAGCAGCATTTTTTTCTTCCAAAGATTTAGCATTATGATATTGATGATTTTCCGCTACGTTTGGCGAGGGTACAAGTATCGATGGTATTCCGAGAGCCAAGACTTCCGCAATTGTTGTTGCACCCGCACGAGCCAAAAGCAAATCGCAGGTAGAATAAGCTGCATTCATATCATCTATAAACTCAAGTACTTTTACATCAGAACCGTTCAGGTTTTCGTATTCTTTGAAATAATTTTTACCTGTTTGCCATAAAACCTGAATACCTTTTTCTTCTAATCTATTTACAATTGCTGCCATTGCCTTATTAATAGAAGCAGCGCCAAGACTTCCACCAATTATCAAAAGAGTTTTCTTTCCTGTCGATAATCCAAACTTCTTTAATGCTTTTTCTTTTTCTTCTGTGCCTAAATTTTTTCTAACAGGATTTCCTGTCAGGTGAAGCCTATCTTTTCGCCTCAAGTATTTTTCAGAATCTGTAAAACTTATATGAACTTCATTTGCATAACGCTCAAGCAATCTTGTTGTTATACCCGGGTAACTGTTTTGTTCAAGTAATATAATTTTGGCTCCCAAAACAGATGAGCCCCATATTGCCGGACCAGAAACATAACCGCCAGTCCCAATTGCAACACGTGGCATAAATTTCATATTTATGACAATCGACTGAATCAACGAAATAAAAAGCTTAACCGGGAATAAAATATTTTCAAGATTGAATTTTCTTGAAAAACCTTTTATCCAGATCGATTTGAATCTATACCCTAATTCAGGCACAACCTTTCCTTCAATCTTCGATTTAGTTCCTACAAATAATATTTCCGTTTCTGGTTTCATTTCTTTTATTTTTTCAGCAACAGCAATTGCCGGAAACAGGTGACCACCGGTACCACCTCCGGCAATCAATATCCTGTATCGCGTCTTTACGCTGCTCATGTTTCAACTTCAGCAAGAGGATGACCGGAAATATCATCATCAACTGAATCCGATTTTTTCTGATTTGAAAGAGCAATGTTTATTAATATTCCGATTCCAATACATACAAACAGAAGCGAGGTACCACCGTAACTTATAAACGGAAGTGGCAACCCTGTTGTCGGCATCAAACCTGTAGTAACCGCCATGTTCACAAGTGCATAAGAAACAATTGAAATTGTTATTCCAAATGCAAGAAGTTGTCCAAATCTATCCCTAGCTTTTTTCGCAATTAAAATTCCCGAAATAAAAAGAAGTAAATAACACGCAATTACAAACACTGTACCTATGAAGCCTGTTTCCTCACCAAGTATTGCAAAAATAAAATCACCATAAGCCTCTGGAAGAAACAGGTTACTTTGCATACTGTTTCCAATACCAACACCAAAAATTCCACCGCTGCCAAGACTATAAAGCGCTTGCTTCACCTGAAGGTTAGGGACACCACCATTGAATATTGCATTGAAGAACGAAAAAATTCTTTCTCTTGTATGTGGATAAATCATAGCCACAATACCGCCGGAAGAAATAAACATCAACGTTGAAATCATTATATGCTTTAACCTTGCTCCGCCCACATATAATAATGAGAGCGATATTAAAATGATAAGTATTCCCGTGCTAAAATTCGGCTGTACAATAATCAAGGATGATATTGCTACAATCCAGAGAAACATTGGAATATATACATGCCGATAATCATCAAGCAGGTCATGTTTTTGATCCAGCATATATGCCAGGTGAATTACGAGTACTAACTTTGCCAGGTCTGCTGGTTGTATAGAAAACAACCAAAGATTCAACCATCGTGCTGCACCTTTGATGTTAGGCGCTGCAATTAAAGTAAAAACCAGAACACCGATCATTATAAAAATTGCTGCTTTGCTGTAACCTTTGTACAATTCATAAGGAACAAAGCTGAATAAAATCAAAAATGAAATACTCAGAATAACTTTAAACAAGTGAGAGTTAAACAGGTAAAAGACACTATCAAACCTGTTTAAGCTGTAAGTACTGCTGGCACTCAAAACGATTACAAGTCCTAACAACATTAGAGCAAAAGCATCAAAAAATATTGTGATTGCAAGTTTTTTCATTATAACCTGTTAACAACCTCCTTAAAAACTCGCCCGCGATGCTCGTAATTATCGAACATATCAAAGCTTGCGCAGGCAGGTGATAATAAAACGATGTCTCCCTTTCTCGTCTCATTTATTGCCGAAGTAACAGCATCTTCTAACGAATTCTTTATTTCTACTTTCACATTCGAGTGGAAGAAATTAAAAACCTTCTCAGCGGATGAACCGATAGCATATATTTTTTTCACACGTTCTATCACTAATGCTTTAATTTGCTCGTAATTATTTCCTTTATCCTGTCCACCAAGAATTAAGAATATTGGTTCGTTAAAACTTCTTAATGCGTACCAGACTGAATCAACGTTAGTTGCCTTCGAATCGTTGATGAATTTGACACCATCGATTTCTCTTACTAATTCAAGGCGATGCTCTACGCCATCAAAAGTTTGCAAAGCTTTAATGATCCGTTCATTATCCAGATTATAAATTTTAGCTGCACAGATTACAGCCATTGCATTTGCAAGGTTATGATCACCTTTAATTTTCACATCCGAAACATTACAGCTAAACTCTTCCCTTGAATTAAGTCTGAAATAAATTTTATTTTCTTTTTTAAAACAGCCGTTATCTACCTCCTCATTCAAAGAGAAATAGAACGATTTACTTTTATGATCATTTAAATATTTCAGCACTTCACCATTATCTTTGTTAAGTATCAGGTAGTCGTTTTCATCCTGGTTCTCATATATTTTTTGTTTTGAAGAAGCATAGTTTTCAACTTTATTTTCATAACGATTCAGATGATCAGGTGTTATATTTAGAATCATCGCAACGCTAGGTTTAAACTGATCGATCAGATCCAATTGAAAGCTTGAAACCTCAAGAGCAACAAATTCATTTTCTTCAACATCTAGAGCAATTTCTGAAAATGCCAAGCCTATATTTCCTGCAACAAATGTATTGAAACCGCTCTGATTGAAAACATGACCACATAAGCTTGTTGTTGTTGTCTTACCATTCGTTCCGGTTATCGCGATTATTTTACCTTTACAAACTCTAAATGCAAATTCTACTTCACTGATCAAATCAATCTTGAATTTTCTTGCTTTTATTAATATTGGTGCATCGTTTGGTACACCGGGACTTACAATCATTAATTCGCAATCATAAACCCTATCCGAATGTTTTCCGGTTTCAAACTCTATATTTTCTTTTTTCAAATCATTAATTGAATCTTTCAACTTTACTTCATCACTCATATCACTAACGAATGGAATTCCACCTAACTTCTGTACAAGCTTAGCAGCGCTAATTCCGCTTCTTACTGCTCCTATTACCGTTATTTTTTTGTTTTTTATTTCCATTACCTAATCTTAAATGAAACCAGACTCACGATCGCAAGAATTATTGCTATTATGTAAAAACGAACAACGATTTTCGGTTCCTGCCAGCCTTTCATTTCAAAATGATGATGAATCGGCGCCATTTTAAAAACACGTTTTCCTTCACCGTATTTTTTCTTCGTGTATTTGAAATAAAGTCTTTGAATAATGACTGAAATAGTTTCCATGAAAAACACACCACCCAGAATTGGGATGAATAATTCCTTTTTTATAAGAACTGCTAGTATTCCAAATGCGCCACCAAGAGCAAGTGAGCCAGTATCTCCCATAAACACCTGGGCTGGGTAACAATTGAACCAAAGAAATCCAAGTGATGCACCGACAAGGGCAGCAACAAATACTGTTAACTCACCGGAGCCGGGCATATAAATTATATTCAGGTATTCTGCAAGTCTTACATTTCCAGTTATATAGCTTAACAGAGCCAAGGCAATCATCACAATTGCACTTACACCTATTGCTAATCCGTCTAATCCGTCTGTTAAGTTTACAGCGTTTGAAGTAGCTGTTACGATAAAAACAACAGCCGGAATGTAAAGTACCGACAAATCAAGATTTACATTTTTTAAGAACGGAACTGTTGTAAGTGTGTTGAAATCCTGAAACTCAGGCAACAAATAAATTGCAACACCTATTACAAGCCCTATAAAAACCTGACCAAGTAATTTGTATCTTCCTATTAATCCATTAGGATATTTTTTAACTACTTTCAGGTAGTCATCTAAAAATCCAACTGCACCTAACCAAAGCGTACCAACGGTTAAAAGAATTACATACACACTTTTAATATCTCCCCACAGCAAAACAGGAACAAAAACAGAAAGAAGAATGATCAGCCCTCCCATAGTCGGTGTGCCCGCTTTCGACCAATGAAATTTAGGACCATCCTGCTTCTTAGCTTCACCAATCTGGTTCTTTGTCAGGTAATTTATTATACGCGGTCCGACATAAACGGCAAGGAATAATCCCGTAATAGCTGCAAGTGCAGAACGAAAAGTTAAGAACCTGAAAATATCAAATCCCGGTGGCCCGTATACTTTATTTATATAATTGAATAAATAGTATAACATCAGTTTTTCATTCTACCTGAGATTATTTTTGAGAATTCTTCCATTTGCATTCCGCGCGATCCTTTAACAAGAATAATTGAATTCATTAAGTCGAGATTTCTTAAAAAACCGCTTAATGATTTTCTCGATCTAAAATGTTTTAATATTAGTTTTTTGTCTTTCAAAGCATCAACAAGGGTTTTCATTCCACTACCGATAGTATACAACTCATCAATTCCATTTTTAATTACAGATGAAGAAAGAGATCTATGAAGCTTTATTTTATTTTTTCCAAGCTCAAGCATATCGCCTAGAATCGCAATCTTTCTCCTATATGGATCTATTTTCCCAGTCATTTCTAAAACCGCTTTCACAGAATCGGGATTCGCATTGTAACAATCATCTATCAGGATAAAACCCCGAAAATGTATTATGTTAATTCGTTTATCCGGAACAAACAATTTCCTGGTTCCGTTCCTTAACTGCTGTTTTGTAATTCCAAGCTCTAATGCAACTGAAACTGCAGCTAAATAATTATCAGCACTTAATCTTCCCGGCAGAGGCAGAGTGTCTACATATTCCCAGTCTTTAAATTTTATTTTTAAAGTAGGTTTGCCTTCCTTATTATATTTTATGATCTTTCCTTTAACACTTGAATCGGAATTAAATCCATACGAAATCTTACTCTTAAATCTTCGGGAGCTTTCTTCCAACAAAGGATCATCATAGTTAATAAATACCTTACCTCCGTTTTCTTTTGTTACATCAAACAGAGCCAGTTTTTCTTTCAATACACCTTTTCTGTTTCGTAAAAATTCCAGGTGCGAATCACCGATATTTGTTATCAATGAATAATCCGGTTGTAAAATCTCAGCCGAATATTTTATTTCACCAAAGTGATTTGTTCCAACTTCAGCGACTAGAACATCATGATGTTCATTTGCAGACAACACCGTTAAAGGTACACCTATATTATTATTGTTATTACTAACTGTTTTCTGCACAGTATATTTCTCATTTAATAGCGTTGCCAATATTTCTTTTACACTTGTTTTACCGGAGCTTCCGGTTAAACCAACAACTTTTGTAATCTTATTCTTCGATAATTTTCTACGCCAAATTTTTGCAATATCTCCGAGAGCTTTAAGAGTATTTTGCACAGTAATTATAGGAACATTCACACTGTCAAATTCATTTAATTTTCTTTTGCTAATTACAACTACGCCTGCACCTTTTTTAACAGCTTCCTTTACAAAACAATGTCCATCGAGTCTTTTCCCTTTGATTGCAATAAATAAAGAACCTCTTGTTACTTTCTTTGAATCGATAACAACTTTATAAACCGGCTTCAAATCATCCGGATTAAAAATAGTTGCTGTCGGTAACTCAAACAGATCTTCAATATTTAAAGTCACTTTTCTCAAGAATTCAAATATGTCTTTGCGACCTCACGATCAGAAAAATGAATACGTGTTCCTTTGATTTCCTGATAATCTTCGTGTCCTTTACCTGCAATTAGTATGATAGAATGATCTTTGCTGTTTGAGATCGCTTTTTTTATAGCTTCTTCCCGGTTTTCAATTACGTCGTAATTCTTTTTGGAAATACCTGCTTTAATTGAATTTATTATTTCAAACGGATCTTCAAACCTCGGATTATCTGATGTTATAATTACTCTATCACTTAGTTCAGCTGCAATTCTACCCATTGCCGGTCTTTTTGATTTATCTCTGTTTCCACCGCAACCGAATACAGTTACTATTTCATCTCCATTCCTATTTAAACCATGTATAGCACGCAAAGTTTTTTCCAGACTATCTGGTGTGTGTGAATAGTCAATTACGATCTTCCTGTTTTCTCTTATCAAGACTTCAAACCTGCCAGGGACTTGAGATGCTTTCTTAATTCCTTCGATGATTTTATCTTCATTAATTCCATTTAACACTGCAGTAGCAAATGCAGCACTGGCATTGTAAGCATTAAATTCACCAACAAGCGAAGTGTTGATTGGATAGATTTCATTTTTGTAGTTAATTGTAAATGAAGTACCATTGATATCATACTTAATATCTTTAATCAGGAAATCCGATTGGTTAGTGCCGTAACTATATTTTTTTGCCCGACAACCCTGGATTAATTTTTTACTGCTCGAATCATCCGAGTTGTAAACGGCAAATGATTCCTCTGATAAATTATCAAACAACTTCTTCTTCGCTTCCAGATAGCTTTCAAAATTGAGATGAAAATCAAGATGTTCATTTGTAAGATTCGTAAAAATTGCAGAGCTATAGTTCAATCCGTGAACCCTGTTCAAAGCCAGAGAATGAGATGAAACCTCCATGACTGCATAATTGCATTTTTCATTAACCATTTGTGAAAGGAGTTCATTTAAATCTCTGGATTCAGGTGTGGTTAGTTTCGAGTTTATAATTTTATCAAGAATCTGATTTGATATTGTTCCCAGCAGCCCCGATTTATATCCGGCATTTTCAAGAATACTTCTAATGATATAAGCAGTGGTTGTTTTTCCATTCGTTCCGGTTACACCGATGAGGTTCAGCTTTTCAGATGGACGATTAAAAAACAAATTTGAAAGCTCAGCAAGAGCAGTCCTGGAATCATTGACTAATATTTTTGCAGCATTGCTGTGTCTATAAAATTCATCTGGAACAACATTGTTTTGATCGAGGATAATAGCACAAGCTCCTTTTAATAATGCATTGGGGATAAACTTGCGACCATCAACTGAAAAACCTTTGATAGCAACAAAAACAGAGTTCTTCTTAACATTCCGGGAATCGTATTCAATACCGGTTATTTCTTCGTCCTGAAAATTTCCGGCAACCTGAATTACTTTAATTCCATTTATGAATTCAGACAATTTCATCAGTAGATATTTGCCCCTTTTATGATGGCTTCAGAACAGCTTATTTTTATTACATGATTAGGATTAATTTTTTCTCCGGGTTTTATACTTTGCGACGTTACGACTCCGGAACCATTTATATTATATTTCAATCCTAACAAGCTCAGTTTAACTATCGCATCTTTTGCAGAAAGACCTTTCAAATCCGGCATAAGATTACTTTTGGCATCAACGAATTTATTTTTTACTGGCTGAACATTTTTAGTCTTCATCACTTTATTGTCTTCCGTACTATTTAATTTTGCCGTTACAAATTGATCTTCTAATATTTCATTACCATCATATCGTTCAGGCTGTTGATATTTTTTCAAATCAATTTCAAGAATTCTCTCAATAATCTTTTTAAAAATCGGTGCAGCTACTTTTCCACCGTATTTTTCAACCTGCGGAGAGTTAACTAATACAAGACAAACTAGTTGTGGATTATCGGCTGGGAAAAATCCTACAAAGGAAGTGTTGTAATCCTGTTTTGAATAATTTCCATCAATATACTTTTGCGATGTACCGGTTTTTCCACCAACGGAAATTATTTCACTTTCAGCTTGTGAGCCTGTTCCCTTACTGACCGCTTCATGTAATATTTTTGTAAGTCTTTTGGAAGTTTCTTCCGATATAACACGACGTATTGGATTGGAAGGAACAACGGATTTTATATTGCCACTTTTATCAGTAATGTATTTCAGGATATGAGGTTCGAATAAAATTCCTCCATTAACAACTGCCGAGTAGGCGGTTATTAATTGTAAAGGTGTTACGGAAACCTCATACCCGAAAGACATAAAGGTCTTCGTGTATTCAGACCACTGGTTTGGTTTTTTCAACTTACCGGTAACTTCACCAGGTAAAGTGATGGAAGTATAATTTCCGAAACCGAATCCACGAAGATATTTGTAGTAAGTGTCATTATCTATTTTTTGAATGAGCTTCGCAATTCCAATGTTACTGGATTCTTCCAGTACACCACTAACAGTAAGATAAGTGTTTTTATGAGTGTCTCTTATGTAAGTATTTTTAAATTTGTATTTACCATTTTCAACATATATAAGATCATTTTCCTTGCATTTACCGACATCTAAAAGAGCGGCTAAAGAAAAAGTTTTAAAAGTTGAGCCAGGTTCATAAGTATCGGTAATAGCACGGTCCTTTCTCTGATAATCTGAATACTTTCCATAATTATTTGGATCATAATCGGCAATGTTAGCGAGCGCCAGGATTTCGCCGGTATTAGGATCCATTATTATTCCAGTACCGGATTGGCCTTTATATGTTTCAATTCCGGATCTTAATTCATCTTCGAGTATGGACTGATAATTCTTATCAATAGTTAAAACAAGATTATCACCAGGTACAGCAGTCTTTGTTTCGGTATCGGAAATTGTGATAATACCTCCCATTGCATCCCTTTCAACAAGACGCATACCTTCTTCGCCGTTTAATACATCTTCATAATATTTATCTATACCATTTGTTCCCACAAATTCACTATTAACATAGCCTAAAATATGAGATGCAAGAGATCCGTATTGATAAACTCTTGTAGGTTCCTCAATTGTAAACAAAGATTTTAATTTTATATCTTTTAATTTTTGAGCTATTTCAATTGGAACTTTTCTTGCAATTACAACTGTTTTATCATTTGGTTGTATCAATTTCGAATAATAAGAAGAGCTTTTACCAAAGACTGAGGAGAATCGATTTGCAAGAGAATACTTTTTCCTGTCCGGAGTCATTCTCAAATCGAGGTAGTAAGTAATATCATTACGATTGTAAACAAGTAAAACATTATTCCGATCAAAAATAAATCCCCGTTCGGCTTTAACTTTCTCTAATTTTGTGTGTTGCTTTTGAGCGTAATATTTATAGTTATCACTTTTAATTATCTGAATATCAACTAGCTTAAAAACCAGTCCTGTAAAAAGTAAAATGACAATCAGTATAATTAATAAAGCACGTGAATTACTCATATTTCGCTTCTAGTTCCTTGTTTATCTTATCGATCAATTTCTTATCTACTTTTACGGTTATCTTCGGTTGGGTTCTCCTTTGCATCTCCAGTTTATTTTCAGCTATTGAGACTATTCTTTCTTCTGAACTGTATGACTGGAATTCGGCAATCAGGTTGACTTTTTTTGTACTTTCCTCGTTTAGTTTTTTCCCCTGTTGAACAATCTTTCTTGTTAATTCTTCATTTTTAAATCTCAATCCTATATTAAGTAAAATCAAGACAGCACTTACAACAAGTAAAAAGAGAATTTTAACTATAAATGGTTTAGCACTTTTCTTCATAATACCTCTGCTGCTCTTAGCTTGGCACTGCGTGCTCGTTTATTTGATTTTACTTCATCTATGGATGGTATTACAGGTTTTCTTGTTAAAATTTTTAATGTCGATTGTTTATCGCATATACAAACCGGTGCATCTTTCGGACATATACAATCAAGTTCTTCATACTTAAAAAATTCTTTTACTATCCTGTCTTCAAGAGAATGATAAGAGATAACAACAATTCTGCTTCCGCTTTTTAAAACTTTCATCGAATTATTCAGAAACTGTCTGAGGTTTTCCAGTTCTCCATTTATATAAATTCGTAATGCCTGGAAAACCCTCGATAAAGTTTTTATCAGATATTTCTGTTGCGTTACTTCTTCAATTAATTTTTTAAGATCATAAGAAGTTTTGATGATTTTTTTTCTTCTTGAGTTTACAATATGATGTGCAATTTTTCTTGATTTTTTTTCTTCACCAAACTCAAAAATGATTGTTGCTAATTCTTTTTCATTCAATTTATTGACAATATCCATTGCAGTAGTTTTCAGATTTTTATCCATTCTTAAATCAAGAGGTGCATCCGAACTGTATGTAAAACCGGATGAAGCATTATCTAACTGGTAAGAGGAAACTCCCAGATCTGCAATCACTCCGTCAAAGAACATCAACGATTCTAATTTTGCTATCGCATCGATCATCGAAAAATTAAAATTGTACAATCTCACTCTCTTATCATTTTCAAATCTTTTCCTGCAATATTCAAATGCTGAACTATCAACATCTGTAGATACCAGTATACCTTTCGAATTAAGACGATTCAAAATCTCACTGCTATGTCCGCCAAATCCCAAGGTACCATCAAAATATATCCCGCCTTTTTTTTTAATTAGCAGATCCATGCTTTCATTTACCATTACAGGTATGTGATGGCTCTGCATCATTTCGACATTACTTTAGCTGCAATTTGCTCGTATGTTTGACCTGTCTGGTTTATATATTCTTCATAAACTTTTGGATTCCAAACTTCGATCTTTTCCATTGCACCAAGTATTAATACTTCTTTATCTATCTTTGCATAATCCAGAAGAGATTGAGGAATTAAAATTCTTGATTGCGAATCAAGTGTCCCATCAGTTGCATATTGAGAAATCATTCTTTTAAACAAAGCTTCTTCAGGATTAAATGAATTCAGTTGCAAAAGTTTATCTTCCACTTTTTGCCACTGATCCATTGGGTAGATATCTATGCAAGTAGCTGTACCTCGCGTCATTATAAAAGTATCATTGGCTTCACCGGTAACATGCTTTCTTAGTTTAGCCGGTATGCTTATTCTACCTTTATTATCAATCGAATATGTATAATTACCTCTAAACATCTTCCTTTCATTTGGTATTCTTCACCACAATTCCCCACCACTCCCCAAAATAATACAAAAAATTTTCAAATGTCAAGAAAAATCTTTCAAGATCTCCACATTTATTTTTCGATCAATCAGACGAGTTTTTTAATGTTCGGAAGATTTCAAAAAGATAAGTTGTTAAGAAAGCTAAAGTTAAGCAATCTTGCTTAAGAATTTATGTTAAATTGAAGTAAAAATTAGATGTGTAAATTAATTTTTTGAAATGAATTGTTTAAAGAAACTCTTACTGGGTGAGTTCCAAACCTAGAATAACTAAACACATAGTTTGGTTAAAATAAAAGTCCCCCAAGTGTATTCAAACTACCCTGATTAATTATTAAACAAATTATGTAATTCTTTTTTTCTCTTGTATGATCTATGTCCCAGAAAAGATCCGGAAACTAAAAATACTGCCAACCAGAAGGCTACAATTAGTTCTAAAAAATTCATTGTTCTACCGATTTGTTTTTAATATTCGGGAAAGAACAATATTTATACCAACAAAATCCCTGATTTATTTATCCCAAAGTCATTTAATTGAAAATAAAACAGTTTCAAGTTCATACATTTTCTCATTTTTTTTGATTATTTCGTTTTAAGATTAGTTGTTAATATAAAATAATAATTGCGCTCGTTAATTAATAAAATGAGAAATTTTCTTTCATAAAACAAAATTATTTTCAAGAAAATGAAAAATTAAGATTCATAACATTTGATCAAACAGTTGTTGTGCAATGTTAACGACAGCAAATGAGCCAACTGCCGGAATCGAACCGGCGACCTACTCATTACGAATGAGTTGCTCTACCAGCTGAGCTAAGTAAATTCAAAGCTTTCGGGGTCACTGTTCAGTGAATTGTTAAGTGAATTAAAGCTTTTAGCACTCTTTTAGAAGAAAGGAGTGCATTTATGTTTTTGTTTAAAAGAGGTAAGTATTATCATTTAGAATACTTTAATGAAAACGGAAATCGTATCCGGAGAATCTCAACACAAGCAACAAAAAAAAAACTGATGCTATCAAATTTCTAACAGAGTATAAAAAGCAAATCGTAAAGCATAGCAAATCCAAACATATTCTGTTATCAACATTCTATAGTAAATATCAAGACTATATAACTACTAATTGTTCTAAAAAATATTTTTCAACTGTCTCCTTAGCATTCAGGCAACTATCTGATTTTATTGGTGATGTTCCGTTAATAAAACTAACCTATCATCAACTTGACCTGTTTATGAATGCAACCTTTAAGCGGACTCAACACGGCGCCTGGACTAATTACAGAGTGTTAAAAAGTGCATTCAATAAAGCAGTAAATTGGGGATACATAACTGATAATCCACTTAAAAGAATTCAGCTTCCCAAAATTGCTGTATCGTCGCCCTAATTTATCAAAGAAAAGGAATTTAATCTGATTGTGAGGAATACTGCTAATTCCGATTTAAAAGATATTTTCATAACAGCATTCAATTCAGGGATGAGATTATCGGAAATAATAAACCTGAAATGGTCATCTGTTCATCTTAGTGACCGAACACTTTTAATTCAAAATCATTCTTCATTTAGAACTAAAAATAAGAAACCCAGAATTATTCCACTGAACAATACCCTATATCATTTGTTGAAGTCCAGAAAGCTAAAAGTTATTGGTATGGAATTAAATGAGTATGTGTTTGCGAAGTATTTTGGTGTTCCCTATTCAGTCAAATTTGTCAGCAAAGGGTTTAAAAAAATAGTGAGAAAGTTGGATTTAAACAGCAAGTATCATTTCCATTTGTTAAGAGTTGCCTTCGGTAGTAATTTATTAGCTAACGGAATTCCTATTAGCAATATATCTAAATTGCTTGGTCACTCATCCATAGCTGTGACTGAAAAGCATTACACAAGTCTCTCGATGGAAAATCTTTTTAACGCCGTTAAAACATTAGATAGAAATGTAGTTTAATCATATATACGAAGATTTTGAAAATGTCTCATTTCAAGCAGGAATTATTATTATTCTAAGAATTTTTAAATAGTCAGGATGTTCAAATAATTAAAATTTGTGCACTTTTAAGGATTATGGATTCAGGAACAGTAGTTGAAAGTTGGAATTATCGGATAATACTATTTAAAAGAGATTATTAAAGGTAAAATAGCACCTTACAAAATGAACACAGTAATGTTTTTAGAGATATACCTTATATGGGGAATAGCGTGGGGTTTACTTTGTTTATCGGTAGCAAAAGAAAATAACAAAAACCCACAACTGTGGTTTACACTTGGCGTTCTGTTTAATGTAATCACTTTTATTATGTTAATGAACTTACAAGTTGATAATGATTTTCAGGAAAACAAATCTATCTGTTCATTCTGTAAGCATAAAGTCGGTAGGAAAGATAGATATTGTTCTGAATGTGGTGAGCTGTTAAAAGGCTTACAGACTGAAAATTTTACAAATAATTTTTGTATTCACTGCGGTAAAGGGATAAAAAAAGAATATAAATTTTGTCCAAACTGTGGAAGATTATTAATACCGTTAAAATCATTTCAACCCAAAGTGATAAATAATATTACCCAAATCCCTGACCTTTCTGAATTACCACCTGATTCACTCCATTTAAAATTCTGATACTGAAGATTTAAGAACAGCAGTTGATAGGCTGAATTGAACTTATTAAGTTTAACAGGCACCTTTTAATTGAGATTATTAGGAGGAAAAAATATGAAAAGACATACATTCTTAATAATAGGGGGTTTCTGCTACCTTATTCTATTTTTATTCGTTGATTTATTTTTTATTGATAATGCCTATTGGAAAGATGCGTCTGGACGTGTTTCAATACTTAGAAAACCAAATATTCTTGTCATTGGTATAATCCTAATTTCACAATCACTAATTGTATTTGTTACAGCAGTATTCTATGCATTAAAAACAAGGATTAAGAACATTGGGTAGTGATATTGTTGATAGTTATAATCGTTTAGTGGAGGAAGCAATAGAAAGCAAAAAGGAATTTGCGATTGAAAAATTAAATGAAGCGTTAAAAATATTTGAAAAATATAAAAGTTATTTCGGTGAAGGTAATCAGAGTTTGGGAGAGCAACTAAAAGAAATGATTGTGGAGTGGGAAAATGGGAAAACTTGGTTAGAAAATACTAAGGATTGGGGAAAAGAGAATATGAGAATGGTTCCTTAAAAGCTGAATGGATTAATAAAGATTATATGAAACGCGGAGATTATATAAAGTATTATAGAAATGGTAATATTGAGATGAGATGTAAATACCTCGATGAAGTAAATAGAGATGGATTAATGCACAAATATTTTGAAAATGGTAGACTTAAAGAGTTGTGGAGTTATGATAAAGGTAAACGAAAATTTGTAAAAAAGTATTTTGAAAATGGTAATCTGAAAACAGAGTGGTTATATGATGAATATGGAAACGATATATCCAAAGTATATTATGATAAAAACGGTAGTAGGAAATAAATATTTTTTAAGCTATGAATAATTTTATTTTCAAATTAAATATTTTATTATTTATAGGTTGAAAAATGATACTTTTTTTAATATTTGTTGCACACCTGTCCTTCCTCGCTATTATTGTATGTCTTTTATTACGCAAGTTAAACCATCAATCTTTATCCTTCTTGGTCTTATCTTAATTTATCTTGCATCACTTCCATACAGCTATTACTACAATAGAGAAAAAATTTGGCAATTCAATACTGTTGGTGAGGGGAGCGATATAACAAATACTAAAATAACGGAATTCAATGAGTGGCTTGGTTCGGCACAATATTGGAGCACTACTATTTTTGATTTCTATATCCCAGATGGAGTAATGAAGCTAGAGCCCTTATAGTAAATAAAAATAAAATTAAAGTATATCAATAAATTGTAATAATGATTAAAACTTAGCAATAAACAACCAACATATTTTATAAGTTTAATCCTTCTCTCGTGTCCTCTACTGGGAGACCGGCTGGCTGTCGGTTGCTAACACAAGATGAAGGATTTTTTATTCTGAGGATGAAAATATTATCTAAAAAAAGTGAACCCGATAATGATGAATTTGAATGGCCATCTTTTTTATTAGACATTAAATGTTATTAAAAAATTATAAACCGATTGAATACTCAAGCTATTATACCCCCTCCCCTATAAACTTAAGCCTCAAGTTTAATGCTAAGTCTTTATAAATAAATGAATTAACTATTAAAATATTTCCATTTATTTCTGGTCATAATTGCATCCCAGTAAAAAGGGTTTTACTATTAATCCTTACGATTTAGGGTTAAGTCATTATAAAACAACGAGATAAGTTCAAAAATTATTATACAATTTACGCCCTCTTTCTGCATGCACCTATATCCCCTCTTTTTAGGGTGTGCGGGACTAATTTTAGTTAGAAATTTTCATCAATTTTCTGGTTGATTATCCCCCTCAAAACTTTTGATTGCATCTTCCCTTGTATTGTATAAATCAAATAAACTAATAGTATTTGTCGTTAGAAATATATCTTCTTTAGAATGAATAGGTTTTACAAGTTTCAACTTTTTACCCATATCAGTCATCTTACCCAACGCCCAAATAATTCCTCCAAAGAAAGTTGAGTCGACGTAGTCGCATTTACTTAAATCAATAATTATATCTGTATGTCCAGCATTAATCTCTTCCTCTATGACTTTCCTAAATTCATAAGCGTCTTTTATTGTTGAACGAGTTAGGTTAACTGCTATTACATATACGCCGTCAACATATATCTTTTCAAATGCATCCAAAATAGTTTCTTAATTATGATTATTATAGATACAAATTAAGTCGTCCTCTGGTTAATATCAATCATTTAAAAACTATTGTTATACAAATTATGCCTGTTTTCGATGTAGATACCGGCCCTTTGGTTTTAGGGTGTGGGGTAAAGTTTGGTTGAAAAATTTCATTAAAAAAACCCTCCCGACTCTCATTTAAATATAATCGAGAGGGAAACATTTAATCTTCAAGCTATCCATATAAATTATAGACAGCTTGAAAGCATAGAATTTGGACAGTTAATTTGAGAATTTACTAATTACCCTTAGGAGTTAGCTGTATTGTCCTCTTCAGCACCTTAAGTGTTGAGAAATCACCATCATACCATACTCCATGATTAAACGCATTTAGGTTATAATTTTGCCCATCTGAACCCATTACATTTCCAACTACATGAAGACTATATGAGTTAATATTATTTTCGCCGTTAGCTAGTAAATCATTATCATTATACTGAAATTTAACGTTGCCAGTAGCAATTGGTTCGTTGCTGAAAAAGCTACATAAATCATTTGGGTAGTCACCAATCTCCCAAACAGATACAGACACATTATTGCCCGTAACCTTTTCGATAATTCTACCTCCATCTTCATTGCTTGGAGAAACAACATCCTGGACGTTTAAGATATCAGATTCTGCAGCCCCACAAATTGCCCCAGAAAAATCCTGAGCACCAATTCCCACTACTAATCCACTCTTCGCATCAGACCAAAACACAACGGCAGAACCTTGATACCTGACAACAATACCTGATTCGGCCGGTGAACCCTTAAGCATTGATTTAGTAGATGTAGGATTAACATCATTATCAGTGGGTGTTTGCTCATCACAAGAAGTAACGATAAATACGCCAAAGGCTACGAGGGCAATAACAAGAAAATTTTTCATAGAACCTCCTATTAAAAATGTTGATAAAATTTTTTGTTAGAAATTAACTCTATGGAGCAAACTTCTAGCAGATTAAAATAAAAACATCTTTCTCGGAAGTCTTGTATTATTCCTGCAAATGTTAGGACTTTTCAATCAAACATTAGTGTTTGTAATTAAATATTTATTGCAAGTATGAATTGTTTGTAGTACACGGCAAGATTAAATTATATAAGTTCAAAAAATTATTATACAATTTACGATGTCTTTCCGCTCGCACCTATGTCCCCTTGTTTTAAGGGTGTATGGGGGTCAATTTCGTTGAAAACTTTGGTCATTTTTTAGGTTGAAATCTCAAATCTCTTTCATCTCACCTTCTGTTTTTATCCTTGTCCTCCAATGTCAGAATGTTCTGAATTATAATCTTCTTCATTATATTCTTCTAATAGTTTTTCTGCTTTCTCTCGCCAGATTTTTGCGAACGCATCCAGGAATTTTTCTTTATCTTCCATTCTGATGATAATGTCATGAGCTTGTTTACCAATATCATATTCAGTGTGGCTAAAATATTTTTCTTGATATAATTTATCTAAATCTATTCGCATTTTTTTATCCATATTAAAAATCCTTTGTACTTTTTATTTGATGTTAAACTATGCTCCCATTAAAGCTCAATCCATACTTTTGAGATTTAATTTGAACATTTACTAACTAATTGTTTTAATATACAAAAATTGATTAGAATTTTTGTTCGTTTTTTAGGTTAAGATTCTTTTTCAATTTTTTTATCCTATTGTGGTGCTTCATTGAGCCAGATAAGAAACATAGGGTTAAGCATACAAAAATCTCATCTCTAAATCATTAATAATTAATTACTTACAACGATGTGACAAACTATCTCTTGACATTGCCATTAAAATTGTTTTATTAAGAGGTAGGATTCTGAAAGATGAGGTAACATATTGAATTTAACTGAGAAAGCCTGAAAGGAAATTAATAGGGACTCATCTCCCTTGAATCCGCCTTTTGGGCTTTTCTTGTTTATGTTCTTTAAGTAGTGCTAAGAGTGTTCAGTAAACTGTTCAGTGATATACTGAAAAATATTGAATGGGTAGAAATAAAAAGTTGCGTTTTATGAGCCAACTGCCGGAATCGAACCGGCGACCTACTCATTACGAATGAGTTGCTCTACCAGCTGAGCTAAGTTGGCTTCTTCACTTTAATTATAAAAGGTGGGTATATGTGGTGAAAGAAAAAATAATACTAATTATCTAAGTTTCTTTTTATGCCTATTTTTTCTTAATCTTTTTTTTCTTTTATGAGTTGCCATTTTATGGCGTTTTCTTTTTCTGCCACAGGGCATATTCTACTCCTTGTTCATTACTGTTTATGTGAATTTAATAATTCCTCTGCGCGTTTGCCGACTTCATTTTCGGGTCCCAAATCTACAGCTTTTTGTAACCATTTCATAGCTTCATCCATATTGCCAGCGGCAAGATTAACAATCCCCAGATTTAAATGAGCTATCTGATGATCGGGCTTATATTTAAGTGCCAACTTCATTTCCTTTATAGCTGAATTATAGTCCCGAAGATTATAATAGCATACGCCCATATCAACTCTTGCATCGGCGTCTGAAGGAACCATATTAAGATATTTTTGATATAAAGGAATTGCCTTTTCATAAAATCCGCTGTCATTCTGTAAATGAGCTAACTGTAATAAAGTTTCTTTGTCATTCGGATTAGCTTTTAACTTTGCTTCAAGTTCATTTATCTTCTGAATATTATTTAAGTTAATTCCCGAGTCGTTGTTTTGGATATTGTCGGAAATATTACCAGAGTTTACGGATACCCCAGAATCCAAGGCACCTGATGTTAACAAAATAACAATTGCGATTATTCCGATTATACTTGCGATCAGAATAATCTTTTTAGAATCAATTTGTTTTTCTTTTTTAACACTAACACTAGGTTGAGACTTTTTCTTTACTGATTTACTTTTTTTCTTATCTGAATTCTTTACAGGTTGGTTAACTTTGGATTCATTCGATTCAACATCAGTTTTCTTTCTTTGAACAAAATCCCCTGAACTTTTTAATCTGGCACCACAACTAATACAGGTATCCGCAGTTTGAGGATTCTCCTCTCCACAATTATCGCAAACAATTACATTCAGCACATCCTGAGATTGTTCAGTTTCATCAATGTTCCCCTCTTTCTCCTGATTCCTATTCCGTTGGCGGGCAATAATTTCAGCACCACAATTAGGACAGAACTTGAAATCCTCGCTTACCTCTGAACCACATTGGGTACAAAAATTAGACATTAAATGGCAGCCTCATGTTCATTTTGCATCATCCCATCATTAACCATTTCTTTAAATTCTTTCGAGAACTTAAATGTCGGTACATAATGTTCGGGCACAAAAACATGTTCACCGGTTTTGGGATTTCTTGCTTGACGTGCATTTTTCTTTTTCACTTTATAGCTTCCAAAACCACGAATCTCTATTCCTCTTCCATCCTTAAGAGAATCAATTACGGTTTTAAAAAATCCTTCAATTATGGCTTCAGTTTCAAGTTTAGTCAATCCTGTGCCGGCAGCCACTCTATCCACAATGTCAGCTTTTGTCATTATAGTACCTCAGATTTTATCATTTCTAATTTATTTACGAGTAATTATCCAATAAAGTTATTTAACTTTTCCTGCAAAGTCAATATATACAATAACTTACAGGATTTTTGGCATTGGTTTATTTCTTGTTAAATTTTTTTACAATTAAACTAGATCTTTTATCTCATTCTGGTATATTTTCTCATATTGATGTCGCAATATTAGTAAGTAGTTGGCCTATAATCCTTTACTTATTGGTATAAGTTTTGAGATTTGCTTAATTATTTTCCTTAAATTTCAAGAATAATGGAACTTATTGAAACAATAGATTCAGATATTCTCTTCGCTTTCTTAGGATTTATATTTCTTGTGCTTCTAACCTTGGTGATTTTCAAACTCAGAAATCGAGCCAAAAAAGACAGAAATTTACCACTGAATTACAATCAAAATAAATTCGGGGAATCGGTTTCAAAGACAAACCAGATAGAATCAACTTCCACAATATACGGACATAACAATGCATCAGAGAAGGTTAATGAACCAGAATTGCCGGATCAAAAATTTGAAGTAATTAACAATAAAACTGAAGAAGAATTACCTAAAAATATCCATATTAATTATCATTCAAACGTTTATAAATATTATGATGAGACTGATTCTAAAAAGATGTTTAAACTTAAAGTTGATTCTGAAAATCCCACCTGATTTTTCTCTCTTTTAGACTCCCTCAATTATTATTTTTAACTTTAATTTTAGAAATTACTTTTTTCTAATTCATTCAATTTTTTATTTAATTGAATTATAATGGACTCCAAAACTCTTCATATAAAAAATATGGTTTGCAACCGTTGTATAAAGGTTGTGCGGGAAGAAATTGAAAAACTGGATTATAATGTAGATAAAATCGAACTTGGTGAAGTACAAATCTCAACAAGCGAAAAAAACTTCGATATGGAAAAAATTCAATCCGTTCTTGAAAAAAACGGTTTTGAATTACTTAGCAGCAGAAATGCAAATATTATCGAACGGGTTAAAATTCTTATCATAAATCTGATTCATCACAATGAAGAAGATAACTTGTCAGAAGTCAATTTACACAAAGAGATAATTAAAAACTCTGGCCTCAGCTATCAATATCTCAGCTCCTTGTTTTCCAGCATAGAAGGTATTACAATTGAAAAGTTCATCATTCAGCAAAAAATTGAAAAAGCAAAAGAATTGATTGTTTATGATGAGCTAACAATAAGTGAAATAGCATATAGATTAGGCTACAGTAGTGTTCAGCATTTATCTAACCAGTTTAAAAAAGTAACCGGGCTGTCTCCCAGCTATTTTAAGGGGCTCAAATCTCATAAAAGAAATCCAATCGATAAAATACAGCAATCTTAAAATTTTATAAAATTATCCTTTCTTTATATAACGAAGAAATTCGCTATTCAAACTATATTTAATACGTAAGAAATAAAATAAATGCAGGAATTAAAATGGAACAAAAATTTAAAATAGAAGGAATGAGCTGCGGACATTGTGTAATGGCAGTTGAGAAATCATTAAACCAGTTAAATCTTATTAAAAAGAAAGTAAAAATTGGTTCTGCAAAAGTTAAGTTTGATCCTGAAATAGTAAGTGAACTGGAAATTAAAAATAAAATAGAAGAAGCGGGTTATAAAGTAGTACAATAATATTGATTAAATAAATGCTCGATATGGATTCATCAAACTTAAATATTGAAAAAATTTCTGTTCCGGTTGAAGGAATGACCTGTGCAAGTTGTGTGGCGCGTGTGGAAAAATCCATTGCCAGAATTGATGGTGTACAGGAAGTAAATGTAAACCTTGCATCTGAAAAAGCTTCGATCACAATTGATAAATCAGAAGCAAATTACGAAGAAATAAAAAAAGCTGTGGAAGAAGCAGGTTATAAAATCAATTTTTCAGATCTTGATTCGGATCGGCTAAAAGAAAGTACTCATGATGAAAATAACAAAGAATCAGAATATGAATTAACAATTAAGAAAGAGTTTATCTTTGCCCTTATTTTAACAGTACCAATTTTAATTCTGAGTATAGGTTTTTCATTCGGTTTATTCGATGACTACCCTTCTTTCACACCATACATTAACAAAATACTTTTGATCCTGACCACACCTGTGGTTTTTATTCCTGGGAAAAGATTTTATAAAATCTTTTGGAACAATCTGAAGCACTTTACTGCCGATATGAATTCTCTTGTAGCAGTAGGAACCGGAGCTTCTTTTCTATTCAGTGTTTATATTACTTTGTTTCCAGAATTAATCTTATCACCAGGAGAAATTGCACATGCTTATTTCGATACAACTGTTGTTATTATAACCTTGATATTAATGGGCAGATGGCTTGAAGCAAGGTCAAAAGCAAAAACCGGAACAGCAATTAAAAAACTAATTTCGCTCAGACCTAAGGTTGCAATTATTAAAACAGTGGATGGTGAAAAATCTTTAAACATCAGCGAATTAATGATGAATGATATTGTTATAGTAAAACCCGGTGAAAAAATTCCTGCTGATGGTGAAATAATTTACGGTAGTTCAACAATAGATGAATCGATGATTTCAGGAGAAAGTTTCCCGGTTGAAAAAAATACGGGTAGTAAAGTTGTTGGTGGGACAATTAATAACACAGGTTATTTTGAATTCAAAGTTACATCTACGGGAAAAAATTCTATTCTTGGAAAAATAATTACTCTCGTTGAGGAAGCACAAGGTTCAAAAGCACCGATACAAAAACTTGCGGATAAAGTTGCTGAAGTATTTGTACCGGTTGTAATTTTAATCTCAATCATCACATTTATTCTATGGCTTGTATTTGGTGTAGAGAATTCATTCCAGGTTGCTTTGATAAATTTTGTTGCTGTATTGATTATCGCGTGTCCGTGTGCTATGGGATTAGCAACTCCCACAGCCTTAATTGTCGGTATGGGAAAAGGTGCTGAAAATGGAATATTAATAAAAAACGGAGAACATCTTGAGTTGGCTCACAAAATAAATGCGATCCTTTTTGATAAAACCGGAACTTTAACCGAAGGTAAGCCGAAAATAAATTCAATTTTTAGTAACGGAACTGATGAGAAAATATTATTGCAAATTGCTGCATCTCTGGAAAGCAGATCCGAGCACCCTATTGCAAAAGCGATTGTAGAGTATGCCGATTCACAAAAAATCACACTGATTCAACCCGAAGAATTTCAGAGCAGTACAGGACTTGGAATTTCAGGCAGAATAAATAATAAAGAAATATTGATTGGAACAAAAAGATTCTTAGAAGAAAATTCAATCGAAACTAACGGTACAGAGAATAAATCTAATGCTTCTGATTACAACGGAAAAACGAATGTATATATTAGTATTGATGAAAAAGTAGCTGGTTCGATATCATTAACCGACCCTGTTAAAGAAAATTCTGAGAAAGCAATCTCAGAATTGAAGAAATTAAAGCTTAAAACCGTAATGATTACCGGAGACAATAAAATCAGCGCAGAGCAAGTTGCGCAATCACTTAAGATCGATTCATTTGAATGGGGAGTTTTACCGGCTGACAAATCAAAGACTATTTCAAAATATCAATCCGGGAATAATATTGTAGGTATGGTGGGTGATGGTATTAACGATGCCCCTGCACTCGCTCAGGCCGATGTTGGATTCGCAATTGGTACAGGAACGGATGTAGCAATTGAAACCGGAGACATAGTTTTAATGAAAGGTGATTTGCAAGGTGTGGCTGGAGCAATAAAATTATCGAGGCAAACCATAAGAACGATTAAACAAAACTTGTTCTGGGCTTTTATTTATAATACTCTTGGAATTCCTCTTGCAGCACTTGGTTTACTTAATCCGATGTTTGCAGCTTTGGCTATGTCATTAAGTTCTGTTTCCGTAGTTACCAATTCATTACGTCTAAAAAGAGTAAAGCTTTCTTAATTAAGAGTATAGAAAATTATCTTTACTTCTTCGGAAGTCTTTCTAAATAGGAACTCTCACTTAATATCGTAAAAGAATCCTTTGTTCTTAATTCATCCAGGTTCATACAATTCATATAGCTCATACAACTTTTCAGACCATCGGATATTCCATCGATTACATTTTTAACCACGCCCTTGTATGGAACCATCGTTTCTTCACCTTCAATAAATTCATTTTTCATTTTCACACCGAATGAAGCTGAGCCACGGTATTTCTTCCATAATTGATCGTTATATTTTATTACCTCTCCTGGTGTTTCTTTCGTTCCTGCCAGCATTCTGCCAAGCATAGCAGCATCTGCACCTAAAGCAATTGCTTTAGCAACATCTCCGGGATTTTTTATACCACCGTCGGCAATAATTTTGATATTCAGTTTTTTATCTCTGCGAGCCTGAAGCACATCGAGCAATGAAGTAACCTGACCAATTCCGATTCCGGTTTGAATACTTGTAGTGCAAACGCTTCCACTACCTATTCCTACTCTAACTGCATCTGCTCCTGCATTTTCCAATTGTTCAAGGGTTGCCCCGTGTGCGATGTTTCCAACAATTAATCTTAGATTAAACTTCTTTTTAATTTCTTCAGTTTTGTTTAAAACTTCATGATTATTCGCGTTAGCCGTATCCAGGCACAAAATATATCTCTTCTCTGCTAGTTTACCAATTATATCTATCGGTGTATTCAAAGCAATAGAAACTGATTTTATCTCATCACCATTTTTGTCATTTTCAAGGATTTCCTTTAAAGAAGAATCAAACCTGTTTAGTATTCCTAAGCAACCTAAGCGACTCAATTCTTTTGCCATTACAATTCCAGTAACTGATTCCATGGGACTGGAAATTAGAGGAAGAAAAAGTTTTTCATCAAGAAATTTACAAGCGGTATCTGCTTCTTTTCTTGATTTAATCCTGCTTATTTCGGTTGGAACAAAACTAATGTCATCGTACGTAAGCGATTGTGAAAAATTATTAAGCTCGTCCTTGCTGTATACTTTCATTTTTAATAACCTCTAAAATTTTCCAGCTTTTAAAAATATTAACATAAAACACCCCGGACGAAATGACCGGGGCAACATTAAATCAAATATGTGTTTCTAAATTACTTATCAGCAATTAAATTTTCAATTTCAGATAATATTTCGTCCATCTTTGCAGATACAGCTAAAACAGGTTCAATGGAATTCATATCAACACCGGCTTCTTTCAAAATATTTATCGGGTAATCCGAGCTTCCGGATTTTAAAAAGTTCAAATATTTTTTAACGGCTGCTTCTCCTTCTGTTTTCACTTTATTAGCTAAAACTTCAGAAGCTGCAAATCCTGTAGCATACTGATAGACATAAAAGTTGTAGTAAAAGTGAGGGATTCGTGCCCAGGTAAATTTTTCTTCTTCTTCAACGTGCATTGGTTCACCCCAATACTTCTGATAAATATCTTTATATAATTCACTCAGAGTATCCCCTGTTAATGCTTCTCCTTTTTCTGTCTTATCATATACTATCATTTCAAACTCAGCAAACATTACCTGGCGATAAAAAGTAGCTGTAATATTATTTAGATACTTTTCAAGTAGAAAAAGTTTTTGGTCCTTATCATCAGCATTTTTAATTAGGTAATCAAGCAGAAGTGCTTCGTTAAATGTGGAGGCAACTTCTGCAACAAATATCGAATAATTTGCATAAGGAAATGGTTGGGTCTTGCCTGTATAATATGAATGCATATTATGACCCATTTCATGAGCAAGAGTAAAAACATCGTTAAGTAAATCTGTCCAGTTCAGAAGGACATAAGGATGAACACTGTAAGTTGTTCCGGATGAATAGGCACCGCTCTTTTTAGCTTTAGATTCATACACGTCAATCCAACAATTATCAAATGCCCGGGTAAGTGAACTCAGATAATCATCACCCAAATCCTTTAATGCCTCACATACAATTTTTTTCGCTTCCGGGTAAGGATAATTTTTCTCATTCTTATTTTGAAAAACGGAAACATAAACATCATAAGGTTTTAACTTATCTATACCTAACAATTTCTTTTTTAAGTCCGCCCATCTATGTAAGGATGCTAAATTTTTATTAACTCCATCTACCAGATTATCATAGACCGAAAGAGGTATATTATTTCTATCGAGGGCTGCTTCACGGGCTGAATTGTATTTCCTTGCTCTTGCGAAAAAGATATTTGTTTTAAGACTTCCATTGAACATTGTGGTAAATGTATTCATATATTCTTTGTATGGAAGTAGATAAGATTTGAACGCTTTTTCCCTGAATGAACGATCTTTAGAATACATTGCAGCATAAAATCTTGCATGTGTAATTTCAATTTCATTTCCCGAATCATCTTTAACTTTTCCGAATCTCAGATCTGCATTAGTAAACATCGAATAACTATTATATGCATTCTGAGAAATCTCACCGGCAAGGGCCAGCAACTGTTCTTCAGGTTTTGACAAAGAATGAGTTTTTGTTCTAAGCAAATCATCAATTACATGCTGGTAAATTTTTAAATTTTCATTTGAGCTCACCATTGCTAATAGTTTTTCATCAGGGATTTCGAGAAGTTCGGGTCTTATAAATGAACTTTCCGCAGAAGCTTTTGAATGAAGCGATTTTATTCTTTCCTCCATTGCCTGGTACTTAGGAATGCTCATATCACTGTCTTTTGAGAGCATTGCATATAAATATAACCTCTCGAGCTTAATGCCGATTTCATCATCAAATTTAAAGCACGCAAGAAGGTTTTCAGCATTGCTACTCAATTTACCGATGAATTTACGATATTCCGGAAGTTGATTCTTTACCCAGTTAAAATCTTTTTCCCAATCGTTATCAGATTTATAAATATCGGTTAAATTCCACTTATATTCTTCCGCTATCTCAGTGCGATTGGTAAAAGCACTATTCATTTCTTTATTATGTAGTCTCATCTCATTTAATAAAAAGGCTTGCATAGGTATTACCCCCGTGTAAAATCAATAAATTATTTGAATTATTATACATTTTATTAAAATAAAAAAAATCCTTGATTATATAAAAATTTGTTGGCTTTTTTAAAGTCTAATTTGTGTTTTATAATGATTATTCCCCTATTTATAACATAGAACTAAAGTGGGGTTAAGTTTCGTATCCGTGTTTGAAGATATTTTTCAGAATTAGTATGCCGTATTCAACTGAATTTTCAATTTCCCCGAAAAATCATCAGCTTCAATTTCTATCAGGTATGGAACAAAACCGCTGAGCGATTCTTTGTAATTATATTCATTTGTATTTCCGAAATAACTGAACCGGTTAACCGATTGATTGTCTTTAATTTTAAACCTGAACGTACCGGAAGAATAATCCGTAATTGAAATTGATATCTGAGTATAGAACGATGAGAAATCTGCTTGTTTTTTATATTTTACACTTATTTTCTTTGCATCGATAAGAAATGTATACGAATTAAAATTGTTCAGTTCCAGGGGTTCATTTACATTTCCCGCAAATTCATCCGGTAAAACTATATTTTCACGACAGGAAACACTTAAAAAGATAATATTACTAACAAAAATTAAGAAAATATTGGGGGAGAATTTGTTCATAATCGATTACTATCTTTTGAGTTTTCTTAACATATTTTAAAAGAATATTATAAAAAACGCAATGGAATTACAAGCAAATTAAATGTCTCAAACCATAAGTTTGAATTACTTATCCTGAAAATCATTTTTTCATTTTATTATAGCCCAGGCGGGCATCTGGTCGAGTCCGAAAATTACATTCCCCAACAAATACATGAGTAATATCAGAACGAAAACAGCTATAAAATCAATTACCACTCCAGTTCTAAACATCTGATAGATTTTAACTTTTCCCGTAGCAAAGATTATAGTATTCGGTGGAGTGGCAACTGGCAGCATAAACGCCATCGAAGCTGATAGTGTTGCAGTGATCATCAGCAGCATTGGATTTAAATTAATTGCTACGGAAACAGAAGCCATAATCGGAAGAATCATTTGAGTTGTAGCAGTATTGGATGTTAGTTCAGTTAACAATATTACTGAAGTCGCTATTAAGAAAATCATTAAAATATGCGGGAAGGATACCAAACCCGATACCTGGTTACCTATAAATTGAGAAAGTCCTGTCGATGTAAAACCATTAGCAAGTGCAAAACCGCCACCGAAAAGAAGAACTATCCCCCATGGAATTTTACTAAACACTTCAGAATCAAGTAGTGTTTTTCCTGAACTTTTTGACGGTATAAAAAATAATAGGGACGACATCGTAATTGCTACAGTGCCATCATTAATAAAAGAAGAATGAAAGAAAAGATTTGACCAGCCGGGAATTTCGAATATTCCAAGATTCAGATTTGTTCTGAAGATCCAGAGAAATGCTGTAGACGCAAAGACGATACTTATAAATTTTTCCTCCGGTGTCATTGGTCCAAGTTTACGGTATTCAAGCCTGATAAATTCTTTTTCCAGGTAAATCAATTTATCTATTTTATAAAAAACTTTTGTTATAAATAAAGCTGTTACCACCAGCAAAATAATTGTGATAGGTAAAGCAAAGATCATCCAGGAGCCAAATGAAACTTCCGGTGAATCGGGGAAAACTATATTCAAAGTTTTAACGAATACAAGATTTGGCGGAGTTCCTACCAAGGTTGCCATACCGCCAATAGAACATGAATATGCAATTGCTAACAACACAGCAATAGAGAAATCACCAATTTTTTCTTTACCAAATTCATCTTCCAGCCTGGAGATAATTGCCGATGCAATTGGAAGCATCATAATTGCTGTTGCCGTATTTGAAATCCACATGGATAAAAACGCACTCGCGACCATAAAACCTATAATTATTGAGTTCGGACTACCGCCAAATAATTTAATTATTCTAAGAGCAATTCGTTTGTGTAATCCCCAGTTTTCCATTGCTATAGCAATCATAAATCCACCAACGAACAAGAATATTATGGAGTTAATATATGATCCTGCAACTTTCTCGGCAGTGAGTATTCCAAAAAATGGATAAAGTATTAAGGGAACTAATGAAGTAGCGGCAAGTGGAATTGCCTCAGTTATCCACCAAAGTGCCATTAAGGCTGCGATTGCTGCCATTGTTGTAACCTGTGGATTAGAAGGATCGAGATTTCCGAAGTAATAAATGATTAATGAAACAATTATTCCCGCAATCAGACCGAACTTTTTTGCTGCATCCATTTAATCATTTGAGGTTAGCTTAATTATAATGTAAAAATAATTATTTATCCATTAATAATAAATCGTTCTTACAATTAAGATTATTAAAAAGATAATAATGATTTCTTTCATTGATATCCTCATTCCATTCTTTTAAATTGCAAACCAATTCTTGATTTAATTAAACTATTTGATGTCATTATTCCGTTCGTCAGATCTTATTTTCAGATCAGTACTCTTAGCTACTGTAATTTTTCTTTTAATTTTTCTTTTAAAAGAGCTTATAGGTTCTAAAACTGAAACTAACGAATTATTATCTTCACCTGTTTTAGTTAATACAAATGTATTTGGTTTTGTTGATGATACTTTAAACCAGACAACTGAAACTGTTAGCAATAATGAAACCCTTTCAGAGATTTTAGATCCATATTTTTTACAGAATACAAATGTTTCTAAGATCGCACAAATCTCAAGAAATATTTTTGATGTGCGAAAAATCCGTTCCGGTAACACCTATCATTTGTTTACATTGAATGACAGTCTGAGTACTCTCGAGTATTTTGTTTATGAGTTAAACGCAATAGATTATGTGGTCTTTGATCTTAGGGATTCTGTTAATGTTTATTCCGGGGAAAAAACAGTCACAATTCGAAAAAACAGTAAATCTGCAATTATAAAGACATCGTTGTTTGATGCTTTAATAGAAAACAATGCAAGCATAAATCTGGCAGTCAGGCTATCAAAAATTTTTGCATGGCAAATAGATTTTTACCGGCTTCAAAAAGGCGATAATTTCAAAGTGATTTACGAGGAAGAATATGTGGACGACCAAATGGTAGGAATCGGGAAAGTGCTCGGAGCATATTTTTCTCACTACGGAAAGAGTTATTACGCTATACCATTTATTCAGGATAGTGTATATCAATTTTTTGATGAAAATGGAAACAGTCTGAGAAAAGAATTCCTGAAAATGCCGATTGAGTTTGCCAGGATTACATCACGTTTTAGCTCCCGAAGATTGCATCCTGTCTTAAAAGTTTACCGTCCGCATTATGGTGTAGATTATGCGGCACCCACCGGAACACCAATAAAATCTGTTGGTGATGGAACTGTTGAATCTGCTTCTTATTCAGGAGGTAATGGAAATTATGTTAAGATAAGACATAACTCAGTTTACACAACAATGTATTTGCATATGTCGAGATTTGCAAAAGCAATTAAAAGAGGCACAAAAGTAAAACAAGGTCAGATAATTGGTTATGTTGGAAGTACAGGTTTAGCAACCGCTCCGCATTGTCATTATATTTTTTACGTTAACGGTACTCCCGTAGATCCATTAAAAGTTGAACTACCGCCTTCCCATCCGGTTAAAGCTAATTTAAGAAATGCTTATCAAATACAGAAAAGATTAGTGATGTATGAATTGGAAAAGGTAAAATTACCGGCAGATAGTTTAGACCAACCACCGGCTTAATAAAGTTTACGATCCTTCAAATCCGATAAAAACCACTTATCATTTAACTTTTAATTCACCTTTTATCAAGTTATGATTCTTTCATATATTTAATAATTCAATTTTAGTGCTGACTTAATACTTATAAAACAAGCACAATTAATTTGTCATAAAACAGTAAAAGCACATATTAGAATAATCAGTTATACAAAAGAAAGTTTAAATCTAATTAAATACTTTTCAAAAATTCCCGGAGATAAAATTGTCGGCGAAAGAAAATCTGAAAAAATTTTTCTCATTAAAAAAAACTGAACGTAAAAAACCGCAAACACCAAAAGAAAAAGTCATAGAATTTTTCAGACAGTTGTTTTTTGCTGCTATTGCTGCATTTTTTATAATTACTTTTATAATCCAGAATACTCGTATTCCAACTGGTTCAATGGAAGATACAATCCTCGTTGGTGATTTTGTATTAGTAAATAAATTTATATACGGATCATCTTCACCAAAATATATTCCCTTTACTGAGGTAGAAATACCTCATTTCAGATTGCCAGCTCTTAGGGAACCACACCATACGGATATTGTTGTTTTTGAATACCCGGGGGATCGCGATCAGCTTAAAGCCACTGAACTTGGAGTGAATTATGTTAAAAGATGTATTGGAACACCCGGTGACACAATCCTGATTAGAGACAAAGTTGTCTTTGTTAATGGAAAAGAGTTCTGGCGTCCACCACACATAAAATATTACCGTGGAATGAACGGTGATTTCTTAAAACCGAAGCCCCTTGGTTATGGAGATCCAAGAATTTTTCCCAAAGGGATGAATTGGAATGAAGACAATTATGGACCTTTAGTAGTCCCTAAAAAAGGTTATACAATTCCTTTAAATAAAGATAATGTTGAACAATGGCGTACAACAATAGATCGTGAATATGGTGAAAGAGTAGTTAATGTAGAAAATAACGTAGTTAAAATTAAAGGAGTTCCGGTTACATCATACACATTTAAGAAAGATTATTTTTTTATGATGGGTGATAACAGGGATGATAGTTTGGATAGCAGATTCTGGGGATTTGTAGCAAGAGATATGGTTGTCGGACAAGCCTTTATTACACTCTTTTCTTGGGATAGAAATATTCCCTTCTCTGAATTATTTAAACTTCTTGGTTCAATAAGACTGGACCGGGTACTAAAACTATTACATTAGAATTAATTAAAAAAGGCTGCCATAATTGGCAGCCTTCATAATAATTATATATCTAAAATTATTATAGACCTACTCTGAAACCGGCGTTAAATGTTGTTGGCATACCAACATAAACTTCTGCTGAACTTGCAGAGTGAGACTGGTAGTACTCTCCATTTACTTTGTATCCATTATATGAACTGTTATCTGTTGCTTCCTGAACGTACAGATTATTAAGCACGTTGAATACGTGTCCAAAAACTGTTACATCCAAACCGGCAACTTGTCCGGGGATTCTATAAGATACATGTAAGTCAAGCAGACTGTATGAAGGTATCTGCCAAACCTGTGCACGATCATTAACATCGGTTCTAGTGAATGGATCAAACTGAGAATAATAGGTATCGTAGAATCTCCATACTGCTTCGGTTTGAAGACCAAGTGGCCAGAAGCAGGTAACTGAAGCTGCGATCTGGGTTTGTGGCTGGTCACCAACCTTCAAATCTTTAATAGCGTAAGTATAATTTACTACAGAATTAGGATCTGATTGATCAGGAATATACCTTCCACTAACGTCGTCAGTATATGTCCAGAAGCCCTGACTTGCAGCAACATCGAATCTGATAAATCTAATTGGCTGATACACAGCATCAAGTTCAATTCCTGCATTTTGTTCGTCAATACCATCCAATCTAACAAATCCATCACTACCATCTGTGTTGGTTACTGTAATAGCCTGATATCTATCTGTCCAGATTGTGTAATAACCATTTAGCTTTACTGTTAATTTGTTTTGCAATAAATGTGAATTTATACCCAATTCGCCGGATAGGAATTTTTCACTTTGCGGATCAGGAACCTTTGTACCGGTAACATCATCGATTACCTGGTCAAAAATAGGAACTTTAGCAACATAGCCTGCATTGGCATATACATCTACTTGCGGATTTATTCTAAAACTGGCACCACCTTTGAACTGGTAACCGTTTATCCAATCACTAGCAATTTCTCTCTCACCGCCGGAAGCATCTTTAACAAAATGATCTACAAAATCATACTTTACTACCGAATAACCGGCTGTAGCATAAACCGACCATCTATTGAGAGTATATTCACCCTGTACATAACCGCCTAACCATTTAACGGTGTTTGTATTATCGTAATCAATATGGTCACCCAATTTCTTGTAATATTGATTTCCACTTTCAAATTCATTTCCTGTCCAGTAATAGTAATCATTTCCCAATAAATCTCTGACCTCTCTGTAATGGTTAATTTCTGCAATTCTGCCATCTATTCCGAATTGTAAATTTAGATTTTCGGTAGCTTTCCAGAATAATTTTGAAATTAAACCCCAGGTCCATTGAGAATTAACACTATTTCTTAATATACCGCCGCGATTGGGATCACCGCTAATATTATTGGATACAATATAATCGGTTGGACCATTTCCAAAATCAACACTTTGAACGTGTGTTCTATTACTTTCAATTGTGGCATCCCAATCAACAATTCTCTGGAGTAAACCGTAATCATACATCAAACTTCCAAAAGTTCCGGTTCCTCCACCTTGTCCTCCGGACCAATAAAGGGTAGAATATAGACTGGTTTTTGGTGAAAACTGAGTATACCAGTTTAAGTTAACAACCGGTTTATGAAAATAATTTTCTCTTTCGTGTATAAATGTGGGATCGTAACGTTGATTAATATCGTTGTTCCAGTATGATCTTTCCCATTGCAATCCCTGGTAAGATGTACTTACACTATTCCAGTTTGAATTGTATAATATTCCTTGCTCCCTTAAACTTTTTTCGTTAAGAGCCTGTTCAGGAAAACCTAAATCCCTGGCTAATTTATGGCTATAAGTTGCTAAATTTAACTTATATAAATTCTGACCATGTTTTTGTGGTGCACCCAAGGCGTATAACTCTAACCTGTTTTTATCGTTAATTTGATATGAAGCACCAAGATAATATGCCCAAGCATTGGTATAGGTTTTATCAACTTCTCCATCACCAACTTTATGTACGCCACCTATACTTAAAGCAAATTTGTTATCAATCAACCCGGTATGTGCATATAAAGTATTCTTGCTAAAATTACCGGAGCCTATTTCCGACTGGTACATAACACCAGCTTTTTGTCTTGTAGGATCGGTAATAACATTAATAACACCACCTACTGATGGCGTAGCCAGTGTAGTTGCGCTGAGTCCTCTTTGTATCTGAATAGAAGAAGAAACATCTCCTAATCCATCCCAGTTTGACCAGTAAACCCAGGCATTCTCCATATCATTAATAGGAACACCATTAATCATAATGGCAATATTTCTCTGATCAAATCCACGAAGGTTTATACGCGAGTCACCGGCACCGCCGCCTTGCATAGTTGAATAAACCGAAGGCGTTGTATTTAAGACCAGAGGAATGTCCTGTGAACCAAGATTAAACTGGATATCCTTTTTGGTTATATTTGTGAAAGCAACAGGTGTTTCCCTGTCTTTTGCTCTGTCTGAAATTACCTCTACAGAAAGTGTAAACTGGTATTCCGTCATAGCAAAATTTAATGTCATATCGGCATTTACATTAATTTCCTTTTCGATTTTAGTAAAACCGATATAACTGCAGGTAATTGTGTACGAACCTTCATCAACAGTAATTGAGTATTCGCCGTTTGCATCGGTTGCCGCACCCCACGATGTACCAAGAAGGTAGACATTTGCCCCTAGAAGTTTATCCCCTGTTGTAGCATCAGTTACAACCCCTGATATTTTGTACTGTGCAGCCCATGAGGTGGAAAACAGGAGAACTGTAATTAGAATAGCCTTGTACAGCTTGCTCATAGATCCTCTCCTTATAGATTTGTTTTAAAATATGTTGATTAGAATTCCCGAGTTAATTAACTCTCCGTAGATGGAAATGACATCTACTAAAAAATTCATTAAGCAATGTTAATATGGAACTATTTGCAGAGTTATTCAAGTATTCCGTGTAAATTAATTATTAATTAATGCTTGGTTATTTTCTCAAATTATGGTTAAATTTATGACAAATTATAAAGTTTTGTAGGCTTTCCAGAAATTCCCCCAAATTTTCAGACTAAATTAATTTTTAAACCGGAAGTGGTTGCTTTTATATAAATCATCATTGGTATTAACCTCATTGTTTGATAATTTTAAATAAAATAATAGCAATTTTATATAAGTAATATTAAAAATGAAAGAGAAGATTAATAGTTTCCGTAAGCTGTTTTTAGTAATATTAGTTACTCTTTTCAGTTCTGGTATTTTTGCACAATCACAACCTTATGTAATCCTGATTTCTTTTGATGCTTTTAGATGGGATTATTCAAACAGGAATATCACACCAAATATAGAATCGTTTGCAGAAAACGGAGTAAATGCTCAATCTCTAAAACCGGTTTTTCCATCAAAAACATTCCCAAACCATATTTCAATAATAACGGGAATGTATCCTGAACATCACGGAATAATTTTCAATGATTTCTATAATACTTTTACCGGCTCTCATTATAAATTATCTGATTCCGTAGAAGTAAGAGATAGCAGATGGTACAAAGGAGAGGCTTTCTGGGAAACAGCCAAACACCAGGGAATTATAACCGCAAGCTATTTTTGGCCTGGTTCCGATATTAATATGGAATACAGACGACCAAATTATTATTATCATTATTCGCATGATACTCCTTATAAGCAGAGAATAAATGGAGTGATCGACTGGTTGAAGTTACCGTATAATAAAAGACCTCATTTTATCACATTGTACTTCGAACTTACCGATGATATAGGACATCGTTACGGGCCAAATTCACCACAGATCGATACTGCTATCGCCAGTTTAGACAGCACCTTTGGCTCCCTATTAAATTCTTTACGAAATATTCAAATGATCGATAGTGTTAATATTATTCTTGTTTCTGATCATGGAATGACTGATGTGAGTGGAGATAGAATAATCAATATTGAAGAAATGTTGAAAGGATATGACGTTAAATATTCAAATTACGGGCCTGTAATGATGATTCAGCCTGAAGAAGATGATATAGAAAAAGTTTATTCATTACTGAAAAACAACGAAAATCATTACAAAGTCTACAAGAAAGATGGAATACCTTCGTATTACCATTTCTCAGAAAACCCATTTATCTATAAAATATTGGTGGTTGCTGATCTTGGCTGGAGTGCTATATTAAATCGCGATCTAAAATGGTACAAACAGGGTTCAACCGGTGGTAATCACGGATATGATAATAATACTCTCGATATGCATGGGACTTTTATTGCTTCCGGCCCACTATTTAAAGAACATTACAAAACTGGAATGATAAATTGTTTAGACATTTATCCTCTTCTTTGTAAAATTTTTAATGTTTATCCTAATGCTAATATTGATGGTCGTCTCGATAGAATAAAATTTATTTTAAAAGAAAACTGATCTTACTGTATCCCCCAAATGGAACTTTTAAATCTAAAATACGAAAAATATAAGCTAAGTAATGGACTTGAAGTAATTCTTCATCAAAATAAAAATATTCCTCTTACCGCGGTGAATATATGGTATAAAGTAGGTTCAGCGCAGGAGAAGAGAGGAAAAACAGGGATTGCACATCTTTTCGAACATATGATGTTCCAGGGATCCGAACATGTTGCAAAAGAAATACACTTCCGTTTAATACAGGAAGCAGGTGGTTCATTAAATGGATCAACCAGCTTTGATAGAACTAATTACTATGAAAAGGTACCATCCAATTTTCTTGAGCTTGCCTTGTGGCTTGAAGCTGACAGAATGGGATTCTTGCTGCCCGCTCTGGATCAGGAGAAACTTGATAACCAGACAAAAGTAGTATACAATGAACGTATGGAAAGATATGACAATCAGCCATACGGTTTGGCATGGGAATTATTAATTACAAATCTTTATAACAAGTCTCATCCTTACAGTTGGCCAACTATAGGATTTGCTGAAGATATAAAAAGTTACACACTTGAGGATGTATCAGGATTTTTTAAGAAATTTTATTCACCCGGCAATGCCTCACTGGTTGTTGCAGGTAACCTTGAAATTGATAAAACAAAATTCATAGTTGAAAAATATTTTGGAGATATAAAAAGTAACAACAAAGTAAACCATTTAGATGTACCTACATTTGAATTAAACGAGACAAAAACAATAATTCATAAAGATACTGTTCAGTTAGAAAGAATTTATATTTCATGGTTAACTCAAAAAGCTTTCGATAAAGATGATGCAACTCTGGATATTTTATCAGATCTTCTTGCAGGCAGTAAGAACGCAAGATTGTATAAATCACTGGTATTTGAAAAAGAAATTGCTCAGGATGTCTCAGCATTCCAATTTTCCGGAAAATATGGTGGGCATTTTACAATCGTTGCAACCGCTAAACCGGGAAAATCATTAGAAGAAATTAAATCGGAAATATTTAGAGAGATAGACAATATCAAAACCATTGGCATTAAATCTTCAGAATTAAAACGATCAAAGAATGGAATTAAATCGAGCTTCGTTTTTTCACTTCAAAATTTGGATACTATTGCCGATCATCTCAATTTATACAACTTTTATCTGGATGAACCAAACTCATTTGCGTTCGATTTAAACCGTTATGAATCTGTTGGTAAAGAAGAAATAATTAAGGTAATATCGAACTACCTAACAAATTCTTTTATTGAATTAAGAATCATCCCAAAGAATAAAATTTCATGAAATTCGACCGCAGCATAATACCTTCCCCTTCCCCGGTATCTTTATTCAATGTTCCTGAGGAGGAAATAATTAAACTTGATAACGGGTTGCAAATTTTTCACATTAAAAAATCAGAATTGCCGATTGTACTGGTTAAAGTTGTGATAAATGCCGGTAGTAAATACGATCCTTCAGATAAAAAAGGAACATTTAACCTTCTTTCGATGTGTATTGAT
The DNA here is from genome assembly GCA_022340715.1 of bacterium BMS3Abin03. Classification (GTDB taxonomy): domain Bacteria; phylum Bacteroidota; class Ignavibacteria; order Ignavibacteriales; family Ignavibacteriaceae; genus BMS3ABIN03. Next base: position 42,813 of record JAJDNK010000061.1, read on the forward strand.
GAAGGGGCTGGTGAATTCAACTCGCTTGAATTAAGCGAACAGTTTGATCTTTTGGGCACCAGTTTTTCTATTCATTGTAATAGTGATAATATTCAACTGACATTCCAGACTCTGAAAGAAAATTTTAATAAATCCCTCGATCTGTTATCAAAAATTCTGACCGAACCTCATTTAAAGAATGAAGATTTTGAGCGCGAGAAAAGAAAGATTCAAACAAGACTTCAGCAATTGAAAGACGATCCTGATTATCTGGCAAATGTTTCTTTCGAATCTATACTAATGGGTAATCAGAATCCTTATTCATTTCCTGTTTTAGGAGTTGAAAATAATATTGAACAAATTATGTTAGAAGATATAATCGTCAGCCACAAGAATTTTATTTTTCCAAATAATGCTTTTGTGATTGTTACCGGTGATATCGATAAGAATGAATTATCATACATTCTGAATAAAAATTTATCGGGATGGCAGAAAAACAGTTTAATTAACAAGCTTAAACTGGAAAATAAAAATGATATCCACAAGGTGTATATTGTGGATAAGAAAGATTCGGTTCAAACAGAAATACGAGTTGGTCATCATTCTTCCGACAGAAATTCAAAAGATTATTTTGCTAAACATTTGCTTAATACAACTTTGGGTGGTCAGTTTACAAGCAGGATTAATCTTAATCTTCGCGAAAAACATGGGTTCACTTATGGTGCTGGATCTAATTTCAATTATTATAAAGACTATGCTTATTTTTCTGTTTACACCTCCGTTGGAATCGATGAAACATACAACGCATTAAAAGAAATCTTTCATGAATTAAACAACATCAGAAACGGAGTTACAGAAGAAGAACTGAATTTTGCCAAATCATCTATTATAAGAAAATTTCCTTCAAACTTTGAAACTTATAAACATATTACATCCAACTTGGCAGGAAAAATTATTTTTGGTTTACCTGACGATTATTTTAAAAGGTATATAGAAAATATCAATTCTGTTCCGCTCAATGATGTTAATAAAGCTGCAGCTGAAAATATTTTTCCTGATCAAATTACTACTGTATTAGTTGGTGATAAAGATAAGCTTTTAGAACAATTGAAAAGCAATAAATTTGGTGAAGTGAAAATTTATGAAAGTGAAGAGTAGAATAGCACCTTCTGAATTCTATTTTGCCACTGGTTTTTGAATCAAAAGAGAAGGATGAACAACTTTATAACCGATCTTTTTGAACCTGTTTATTTCAGGAATTAGCTTTTCAAATCCTTCATAATTAACAACAATAATCTGGCTTCTGCCATCACCCATATTCTTAATTAAATAATCGAAATCGTTTTTAATCTGAAGTTCGTTTTCATATTCGAGATTGACTAAATTCCCTAACTCCAGCAATTTGATATTTCTTTTATCAAGCTCCCCTTTTATTAACTTGAATATATCTGAATGGAACAAATCCGAATTATTATCAATAACAAAAAAAGATGCTCCGGAAAAATCTTTTATAATTGTGAATAATGTAGATTTTATTCTGTCCTGTGAATAATCATCACGAAGTTTGTATTTTATTTCTGTAATCTTATCGTTCAACAAGATTGAAAATGTTTTCTTTTTCTCTGTGATAAATCTTGCTATATCAAAATTTTTCATCGAAGGAGGCATTAAAGGAGAAAATGGTTCTGGAATATGGAGAAGTAAAGAATCCTCTGAATCATTTAATTTATAATCACTTAATATGAATGAAATAGTTCCTGCAATACGGTGGATTGTATCATCATATTTAAACTCCGATTTTAGCAGGATTTTATTTCCAGCATAGATTTTTGTTTCAGTTTTTCCTGAAGCATTCTTTTCTTCGGAAAAAATTTTTAACCTCTTGTTGCTAAAGTTTAAATTTAGTTCAGCAAGCACAACTGGTATTGAAAGATCAACAGGTATATCAACTAGATATGATTTTATATTTTTTGAATTCCCCGTTTCTTTTATCCAATCGTTGTTAATTCCAAAACTGTGAAGTGAATACAGAAATAGACTATCAATCCCGGATATATTAATCTTACTCTGGTAGATATTAGGTTCAGGTGTTTTGTTAAAAATACCAACAAGCAGATTCGCAATTAATAATAGCAAAGCCGCACCAAATAAAGCAAGTGCGGCTGTTTTCTTTTCAAAATTAAATTTCATATTTACTTGTTCTTAAACAATGGTTTTCGCTTTCCTAGGAATGCAGATGTTCCTTCTTTAAAATCTTCTGTTCCGCAACATAAGGCAAAAAGACTTGCCTCCAGTTTTTGCCCTTCTTTAAGCGAGATTTCATTTACAGCACGAATACTTTTCATTGCCAGACGAATTGCCTGCTGACCCTTACCCGCTATTTTCGTTGCCATACTTTTTGCACTATCCATTAATTCATTTATTGGATAAACTTTGTTAACAAGTCCGATACGTAAAGCTTCATTTGCATCGATCATATCGGCAGTTAAAATATATTCCGTAGCTCTTCCCGAATTTATTAACCTTGCAAGTCTTTGAGTACCACCATAACCAGGTATAATTCCCAGGTTTAGTTCCGGCTGACCGAATTTTGCAGTTTCACTTGCCACACGAATATGACATGCAAGTGCAAGCTCACAGCCCCCGCCAAGTGCAAAACCATTTACCGCCGCTATTATAGGCTTATCGAATTGTTCAATTTTGTTGAAAATACTTTGTCCTCTTTCGGAAAATTCTTTTGCACTTACAACATTTAGTTTGTTAAGTTCTGAAATGTCCGCGCCGGCTACAAATGCTTTCTCGCCACTGCCTGTTATAATTATCACATAAATTTCGTTTTCGTTTTTTAACGTATCAAAAACCGAATTAAGATCATTAATTGTTTGGGCATTTAATGCATTCAATTTATCCGGTCTATTTACCGTAATAACAGCAACGTGATCTTTTATTTCCAGCAAAAGTGTTTTATAATTCATTTTAATATTTAATAATTAATAAATAGTGGGATTCTAACTTTGAGGTCGACAGAAATAAACTGATTATTTTCCAGGTAATTATACGAAGTGATAATTTCCATAAGAAACATAGATAATCCAACACCGGCAGTTGCCCCGAATTTTGCAGTTTCTTCTGTAAAGTTATTTATGCCTGATCCGGCTTTAAATTCATGTAGTTTATCAAAATAAGTGAATGAAGCTGAAAGCTCAACTATGGGTATGAATAAAACAACTTGTTCAAGCAGAGGGCTGAAATAATACCGAACACCGAGTTGCAGCGGAAAAGCACTTGTTGAAAGATTTGAATATTGAGTTTCCTGATAAAAACTTTGTGAGCCGGGATATTGTTCAAAGCCTACTTTAGCAAAAATGAAAAAAGGTAAAACATCATTATCGGTATATGAAACTTCTATATTAAATCCGTAACCCAGATCAGTTGAGTTGGAGAGATTCCCAACTGGCATCCTTGGTCCAACACCGAATGCAAGAAAAATTCCCTGGGCTTTTTCAGCAGGTGGATCTATTGCATAAGTCTGAACACTAATTACAAGCACAAAAAAAATAAAAAACTTTTTCATTCAAATCATTGTTTTCCTTGATCAAAAAATAGTAAAAAGTAATCTTTTAATCATTCATTTTCGGATTATCAATTCTTAGTTCAGTTCCAACTCCAAATTTTTTTACCAGATCCCCACCATAATAAGAAGTTTGATAAATAAGGAAACAACCAAACAACGCCAGCAAAATTATAAAATATTCAAATGCCTTATTCGATTTTTTCTTTAAAACAAAGAATGTTTTTAGCACCAATAATCCTGAAAAATACCAGACAGTTAGATTTGCATATGTTTGATGGTGACTGAATAATTCCCTGCTTGCAGTGTTCCAGTTGTGAAAAGTTGAAAATGCTTGATTCCCTGTAAGCACAGCCGCTATAGCGCCGATTACACCGAGAAATAAAAGTAAGTGAGCCGTTTTAGAGAAAAAAATCTTCTTAAATATAAATCCGATCAATTCACAAAGAACATAGGTTAATAAAAGTGCGATCGGAAAATGAACTACTTTTGGATGTAAACCGGCTAAAAAATCCATAAATAATATTTAATAATCTACTCTGTACAAAAACAGTCCTTTTGCCGGGACAGAATCTCCGGCAGCTTCTCTGGATTTATCATCAATAATCTTTTTGATATAATCATTTCCTTCTTTTTTATTTACAGCTTTTAATATAGTGCCTATTATAGCCCTTACCATGCCGTGTAAAAATCTATCAGATGAAATAAAAAATAAATAAAAATTATTTGTTTCCCGCCATGTAACTTGTTTTACCTCACAAACTTTGTTTTCAATATCGGATTTTTTCTTGCAGAATGAAGAAAAATCTTTTTTTCCTAAAAAATTTGTACTTAATTCTTTAAAAGATTTGATATCAAGATTTTTTTTATAAACTGAATATTTATAGTAAAATGGTGATTTTATTTTCGAGAAAAGGTATAAATAAGTTCTTTGCTTAGCATCAAAACGTGAATTAAACAACTCATCAACTTCTTCAATCCTTATTACAGAAATATCTTCAGGCAAAACTGCATTTATTGAATGCTGAAAAGAATAAACATCAATTTTATTTTCGCATCTAAAATTTGCTACTTGCCCAATCGAATGAACACCTGAATCTGTTCTACCTGAACCAATAAGATTTATCTCTTCTCTTAGAATCGTTTTTATTGATTCCGAAATAATTCCTTGTATGGTTTTTGCATTCTCCTGAATCTGCCAACCTGCATAATCAGTTCCATCATACTGAATTGTTAATCTGTAATTATTCAATTCGGGTTAACATTCATAAATAAAAGATTTTGGAATTCTAAGCGGTATTTTTCTTATTAAACATAGAAGATAAGTGTTATCAATGAAACAAAAACCAGAAGACCGAGTCCGATCGAAACAAACTTCATAAACTCTTTTGACCCCCAGTAAAGTGATATTACAATCTTAACAATATTATTGGCCGCAGTAGCAATAATTATTGCTGCTACCGCTGTAGAAATATTAATTGAAACAGGTAAAAGATGAATAACAGAAAGAACAATTGCATCTACACTGGTTATACCGGCTATTGCACTTACACCATATAAAGCCTCGGTACCGAGATATAACTGAGCGGCTTTACTTACAACTATTACAATACCGAATATCAACCCAAACAATAAAGCAAATCTTAGTTCAAGTGGATTTTTTAATTCAAACACTTCATTGATTGGACTCGGTATTTTCTTTTTAAACAAATAACTGATCAACAGTCCGGTAATACCAAAAATAATTAGTGGCAGCCAGGCATGCATTGCAAGCTTTAATTCTAAGAATACAACTATGATGAAAATCCTTAGATACATAACTGAGGATGCAAGTAAAACACCGACAGCATAATTACCGGCAAGCATTTCACTTTCTTTGCTCTTCTTTGACATAGAAAATGTAACCGCAGTACTTGAAACCATTCCACCTAAAAATCCTGTTAACCCAATGCCCTTGTCTTTTCCAACATATTTAACAAGAATATATCCAACAAAACCAATACCGCTTACAAATATCACCATAAGCCATATCGTTCTCGGATTAAAAATGTTTAAAGGATCGATTGTTTGATTGGGAAGCAACGGCAATATAATAATTGTTATTATGGCAAGCTTCACAATAGCAAGAATATCTTCACTATTAATCTTACCTACAAATGAATGCAACTGAATCTTCAATGAAAGAAACAATATTGTGAAAACTGCAATGGCTGCTGCTACTAAAATCATATTCCAGTAGACAAGAGAGCCAAGAATAAAAACAAGTAGCGCTGATGCTTCAGATGTGCCGCCAAGTCTTCCTTCTCTTGCAGATGAGATGTATGAAGTTGTAATCAATGCTGAATAACCTATAAAAATAATTCCATATAACCATACATTTGTAATAGAAGCAACTAATGCTGCAGAGAAACCAAGCATAGAAAGTAAAGGATAGGTTCTTATACCAGCGAAAATTTTACTTGCTTTAGATCGGGAGTGTTCACGTTCCAATCCAATTAATATCCCTATAAGAATTGCAATTATTAATTTCTGAATAATTATGAAAAATTCGTCCGGCCCCAATACCGATTGTGGTATGGGAAAGTTGAATTGAAATGATTTTGCGGAATCCTGAATTGGCGTCATTTTTGCAATATTTTCCTATTTATTAAGAAGTTACCGGCACTGCGGGTATCCTAAAAATATTCTACAACAAAATATATAAGATTCCTGATTAAAACAGCAGATATAAGTCGCTTAATTAAAAATATTATTTCCAAGTTATAACTGCTAAAATATGGCAAATGATCTTAATTACCGATGAGTAAATCAAATGGGTAAGAACAATACATACAAGTCGTTATTCGAAGAAGCAAACGAATCCCGGTTTATTATTGAATTAAAATCTCTTTCATTGATTGACATAAATAGACAAGCAAGAAAGTTACTTGGAATCACCAAATCAAAAACAAAAAAATATTGTCTGCCTGATTTTTTTCCCGAGGATAAAAGAAAAGTCTCAGTTACAAGGTTTAATAAAATAAAATGGAGGAAGACGGGAATTCTTGAAGACATTGAAATTCAAAATTTAAAAGGGGGGGGGGAAAATGTAGAAATAGAAACTGCAAAGATTAAAGTTGAAGATAAGATACTTGTTGAATGTAAAGTTAATGCTCATAATAATAATTCACTGGTTATAAAACATAATGAAGTAAAATTTAAAACATTATTTGAATCAGCAAACGATGCAATACTGCTCTTGAACAACGACACATTAATAGATTGCAACGAAAAAACACTTGAAATTTTCGCCTGTTCACGTAATGAAATCTTAAATCAAAAACTTTATAAATTTTCTCCGCTCAACCAACCTGATGGAAATAATTCTAAAGAAATATTTCGGGAAAAAATAAAAGCTGCGCTGGATGATTTTCCGCAGTTTTTTGAATGGAGACATAAAAAAGCAGATGGGGCTCTGTTTGATACAGAAGTAAGTCTTAATCGAATTGTTCTTGAAAACCATGTGATGCTTCAGGCAATTATTCGTGACATAACTGATAAAAAGTTAAAAGAATCAACTATTCGTGAACAGAATAGAAGAATCAATACTTTGATGAGTAATCTGCCGGGAATGGCATACCGCTGTAAGTTAAACAGAAAATGGACTATGGAATTTGTAAGTGAAGGATGTCTTTCTCTAACCGGTTATAAACCGGAAGATTTTATTAATGATAATACAATAGCATATAATAACATTATTCATCCTGAAGACCGTGACAGGGTATGGATTGAAATTAACTACGCTACTGAAAGGAAGAGGCCTTTCACAATTTTATATAGGATATATACTCGTGACGGTTTTGAAAAGTGGTTGTGGGAAAAAGGAATAGGAATCTTTAATGATTCAGGTGAAATAATTGGATTGGAAGGATTCATATCCGATATAACCGACAGAAAACTATCCGAAGAAAAAATATCGATGCTTGCCCATGCTTTGAAGAGCATAAGTGAATGCGTATGGATTATGGATATGAATGAAGTCATCATGTTTGTAAATAATTCATTTTGCAAGACTTATGGTTATGAACAGGATGAAATAATCGGTAAAAAGATTTCCGTAATACGTTCACCAAATAATTCCATGCAATTGATAAATAAAGTTCGTTCTTTCACTTTAGAGGATGGCTGGAGTGGAGAACTATTAGACATTAAAAAATCTGGCCAAGAATTTCCTGTACTACTTTCGACCTCAATTATAAAGGATGACTCTGAGAAATCGATTGCATTAATTGGTATAACCAATGATATAACTGAAAGAAAAAGAGCTGAAGAGGCATTGAGGCAAAGCGAAGAAAGATTTAAATCTTTAGTTGATAATATGCTTGAACCTGCAATTATATTAAGCATGGATGGCTCAATTCTTTTTGCCAATAATAGTGCCGCTGACCTTGTAGAAATTCATTCTCCGGTTGAAGCAAGCGGAAAAGATATTTTTGAATTTTTACATCCTGATTTCAACCTAAAATTAAAACGTTCTTTTATTAAGGCGAAAAAAAATCCCGACTTATTTTCTGCGGAGTTTAAAATAGTTACATCGAAAAACAATGAAAAATGGATTGAAGGTTTAGGCAAAGAAATAATTTTTGACGGGAGGAAAGCAGTTCTCATAACTTTACATGATATTTCAGGAAGGAAAAAAGCCGAAGAACAATTGAAAGAGGCCAAAGAATATGCAGAAGAAATGAATAAATTAAAATCTGCATTTCTTGCTAATATGAGTCATGAGTTAAGAACTCCGCTTGTTGGAATACTAGGATATTCTGAAATGTTGCTTGAAAAATTAGAAGACCCGGACCAGGTTGATATGGTTGACAAGATTCTCTTCAGCGGTAATAGACTCATGGAAACTCTTAACTCTGTGCTCGATCTCTCAAGAATAGAAGCTAACCGAATTGATATATACCTGGAACCAATTAATGTTCCCGCAGTCGTTAAAAGACATACGGATATGTTTAAACCTACAGCAGAAAAAAGAGGACTTTATCTTCGCAAATTATTTTCTGATGAAAATATAACAGCACTTTTAGATGAAAGATTTCTCGGACAAATAATAAATAACCTTGTAAGCAACTCAATAAAATTTACTAAGAAGGGTGGAATTACCGTACGAGTTGATACTATCCAGGATAAAATGGAGAAACTTGTACAGATATCTGTTTCTGATACAGGAATTGGAATACCACAAAAAAACCTGGATACAATCTTTGAAGAATTCAGACAGGTAAGTGAGGGTATCAACCGACACTTCGAAGGAACAGGTTTAGGTTTAACAATCACAAAAAGGTTTGTAAAACTAATGGAGGGAGAAATTAGTGTAAACAGTAAAGTAGGCACAGGATCCGAATTCGTGGTCACATTTGCAGCACTTGATGAATCAACAGACAAAATGAAACCGAAAGAAGAAGATATTAGCCGTCCTTTAGCCTCTCAGAGCGATTTTCTACAATTACCAGCAGCACGGCAAGTACTATTTGTCGAAGATGATCAATCAAGCAAAGATGTTACGCAATTATTTTTAGAAGGAATTTGTGATTTAACATTTGCTAAAACAGGTGAAGAAGCCCTGGAAATAGTAAAACAAAAAAAATTTGATGCAATTTTAATGGATATTAACCTTGGTTCCGGAATCAGCGGAGTTGAAACAACTAAGCTTATCAGGAAAATGAAAGAGTATAAAAACATTCCTATTGTAGCAATAACAGCTTTTGCTATGCAGGGAGATAAAGACAAATTCCTTAGTTGTGGCTGCTCCCATTACCTTTCAAAGCCTTACGATCGAAACTCGATTTCCAAATTGATGAAAGATATATTTGAAGGCCAATTAAGCAGACATAAAATATAATTCTCTCTTTTTTTAATCACCGTTTATATCAATAAAAACAGACAAATTTTATCCGACTTCTTTGCTATTTTAAAGTTATTTGAGGAAAAAATTGCAGCTTTTTAGCCATTTTTACAATTAATAGTCGCAATTAATCTATTGTAACCATTTAATTGCTGGCATAGAATTTATTGATTATTTGCATTTAATAAGCCTTAGGGAAGTATATTCTAAAAAATGAAACTCTTTAATCCTTCGAAATCTGAAACACAAGTACTCGAAGAAAAAAATATGCATAATTGGGACAACATTAGCGAATTGGAATATACAATTCAGCTTTCCGCAAGATCATTTGAATGGCTTTCTAATAATCTGGGAGTTTGTTTTTTCAAAACCAGAATTGACGGGACTCTCCTATATGCAAATGAGTATGCCGCCAGGACATTTGAATTCAAATCCAGGGACGGTTTTTATAACAAAAGCACTATTTCCTTCTATAAGAATAAGACAGACAGACAGAAGTTCATTGAGTTACTAAAAGAGAACTCTGAAATACAATGCTTTGAAACAGAGTTCATAACGAAATCCGGTAAAGTAAGAGCTATGCAGGTTAGTGCTATTCTGAATGGTGATATTATAACAGGTATGGCTGTCGATAAAACTGACAATAAAATTGCCAAGGATAGAATTGAAGATTCGTTATCGCTTTTACGTTCAACTTTAGACTCTACTGCGGATGGTATATTGGTAGTCGACAAAGGTGGAATGGTAAAAAACTTTAATCAGAATTTTATTAATATGTGGAGAATCCCGTTATCTATTACTGAAACACGGGATGATGAGAAATTACTAAGGTTTGTTTTAGATCAGCTAAAAAATCCCGAAGAATTTCTTAAAAAAGTTAAGCACCTGTATGCAAATGCGGAAAAAGAAAGTTTTGATGTCCTTGAATTTAAGGATGGAAGAGTTTTTGAGCGTTATTCATGTCCTCAAAGAATCGAAGATAAAATCATTGGGAGAGTGTGGAGTTTTAGAGATGTAACAGAACAAAAAGCTATAAAAAGAGAACTTATTGACAATGTATTGAAATATAAAACTCTCTTTGAAACTGCAAATGATGCAATCTTCTTAATGGATGGAGAGAAATTTATAGATTGTAATACAAAAACCCTCGAAATGTTTGGCTGTAAACGGGGAGAAATTATAAACCATACTCCTTTTAAATTTTCTCCGCTGAAACAACCTGACGAAAACAATTCAGCAGAAAAAGGAGCCGAGTATATTAAAAAAGCCATTGAAGGTGAACCGCAATTCTTTGAATGGAAACATTGCAGATTAGATGGAACCTTATTCGACGCCGAAGTCAGTCTAAATAGATTTGAACTTCACGGAGAAGTATTGATACAGGCTATAGTAAGGGATATTTCCGATAGAAAACGTTACGACTTTCTGCGCGAAGCAGTATATAAAATTTCTCAGGCTGCAAACTCTTCCAGAGATTTAAATCAGCTTTATTCTAAAATTCACAAAATTATTAGTGGATTTATTAATGCAAAAAATTTCTATATCGCTTTATACAACAAGGAAGAAAACTTATTAAGTTTTCCTTATTTCGTGGATAAATATGATGAAGCTCCTTCTCCCAAAAAACCAGGTAAAGGATTAACTGAGTACGTTATTCGATCAGAGGAACCTGTTCTGGTAAATCCTGAAGTATTCGAGACACTTGTAGAAGAAGGTGAAGTTGAAAGAATTCTAACTGATTCAATAGACTGGCTTGGTGTGCCTTTAAAAGTCAGAGGTGAAACAATCGGTGCTTTGGTTGTTCAAACCTATACTGAAAACGAACGATACACTGAAACAGATAAAGAATTTTTGAGTTTTGTTTCAGATCAAACTGCAATGGCAATTGCACGCGCCAGATATGATGAAGAGCTCATTGAGGCAAAAAACAAAGCCGAGGAAATGAATCGTTTAAAAACGAATTTTCTTGCTAATATGAGTCATGAACTTAGAACGCCGATGGTTGGTATAATGGGCTACACAGAAATATTAAAAAGAGAAATTACGAACCCGGAACTTAAGGAAATGTCATCCGAAATTTATGACAGTGCAAACAGGCTATTAGGTACATTAAACCTGATTCTCGATCTTTCAAAGATTGAAGCTGATAAATCTGAGATACATAGAGAAATAATTAATGTTGGAGACGTAACGGTAAGCCAGATTAAAACATTTGAAGAGCTGGCAAAAAAGAAAAACTTATATATCAGAACTGTTATCGCAGATAAAAATATTTATTCCTTGTTGGATGAACGAATATTCAGGCAGATTGTTAACAACCTTATAAGTAATGCTATCAAATTCACTCAAAAAGGCGGCATTACAGTTGAAATTGACAAAAAAATAGTAAGCAACACTGAAAACGTAATACTAAAAGTAACTGATACTGGTATCGGCATTCCGGAAAACAGTCTCGATCTGATTTTTGAAGAATTCAGACAGGTTAGTGAAGGCTTTGATCGTGGTTTTGAAGGTAGTGGTTTAGGACTTAGTATTACTAAAAAATTTATCTCTCTTATGAATGGAAAAATTTCTGTTGAAAGCAAAGTAGGTAACGGTTCGGTATTTACTATTTGTTTCCCGGGAGATGGAAAAAATGAAATGTCAGATAAACCGACAACACTTTCAAATAAGGATGAAAATAATTTGGAAGAGCAAGAAACAAAAAAATCTAAAGATCTACCAGATGTTTTATTAGTAGAAGACGATTACTCAAATGCAGGAGTGATTGAATATTTACTTGAAGGAATTTGCAACCTGGAAACAGTAATAAGTGGTGAAGAAGCAATCGAGAAAGCTGCAAATAAACAGTATAATGCAATACTAATGGATATTGCTCTCGGCAGAGGTATGAGTGGACTTGAAGCTGCTAAAAGAATAAGAAAAATAGATAGATACAAAGATTTACCGATAGTTGCAGTTACTGCACTGGCAATGAAAGGTCAGAGAGAATTATTTCTTTCGGAAGGTTGTTCACATTATATTTCAAAACCGTTTGACAAAAATTCTTTTTTGAATTTAGTCACAAGCATTCTACCTAAAAAAAACAGCTAAAAATCAGTTTCTATATCCGGAACGATTGCTTATTTCACATAAACAGTTTTAATATTTAAAAATTCCCTTATACCAAATACTGAAAGTTCCCTTCCATAACCCGATTGTTTAACACCGCCGAATGGCAATCTTGGATCAGATTTTACAAATGAATTTATAAAACAGGAACCGGCATTCAATTTTTTCTTTGCAATCTCTTCTGCTTTACTAACGTCCCGACTGAATATTGCCGCACCTAATCCGAATATTGAATCGTTAGCAGTTTCTATTGCTTCTTTTTCATTCTTTACTTTAATTAATGCAGCAACAGGTCCGAATAATTCTTCATCGTAAGCCGGCATTCCTTTCTTAACACATGATAAAACTGTAGCTGGATAAAATGCACCTTTCATTTTCGGTAGTTCACCGCCAATTAGTAAATTTGCTCCTCTTTCAATACTATTTAAAACCTGCTGATGTAATTCATTCCTAAGTGAAACACTTGCTTGCGGACCTAATAAGTTTTCCTTTATTAATGGATCGCCCATCTTTACTTTCTTCATCTTTTCAACAAATAATTTTTCAAACTCAGCATAAACAGATTCGACAATAATAAACCGTTTTGCCGCAATACAGCTTTGCCCACCATTAATTAATCGCGAAGTAACACAAGTTGAAGAGGCCTCTTCAAGATCAGCATCTTCAAGAATAACATAAGGATCGCTTCCACCTAATTCCAATACTGTTTTTTTTAATTCAGATCCGGCTTTTGTAGCCACAGCTTTCCCTGCAGGAACACTACCTGTAAGTGTAACTGCTTTTACTAGCGAATGTTCAATTACAAATTCCATTTGAGACGATTTTACTAGTATAGTTCTGAACAGGTTTTCCGGAAACCTGGCTTCTTTAAAAACTTCTTCAATTGCTAAAGCACATCCCGAAACATTGGAGGAATGTTTAAGAATACCTGCATTGCCTGCCATTAAACCTGGAGCAGCAAAACGAAAAACCTGCCAGAACGGAAAGTTCCATGGCATCACAGCCAGCACTACTCCAAGCGGCCGATAAGAAATATAACTCTTAGAAGCATCTGTTTCTATTAACTCATCACTTAAAAATCGTTCTGCATTTTCACTATAGTAATCACACACCCAGGCACATTTTTCTACTTCAGCAATGGATTGTTCTATCGGCTTTCCCATTTCCAGGGTCATTATTTCGCCGAATTCATCTTTCTTTTTTCTTAAAACATTTCCTGCTTTTTTCATTAAGGCAGATCGTTCTTTGAATTCAACCTTTTGCCAGGAAAGAAATGCTTTATCAGCACTTTCAATTATATTTTCGATTTCTTGGCGGGAATGTTCCGGGTAAGTTTTAATTACTTCTTCTGTGTAAGGGTTGATAGATTGCAGCATAAGTTTAACCCTTCTTTTAAATAATAAAAAATTATTTTGATGTTCGCTTTTTAATAACTACAAGTGTCTTGTCGTCACTGTAACTACCATTTTTAGAATATTTAATAACATCTTCAAGTATTGTCAAGACGATTTCTTTTGATGATAACTTAGAAACTTCTTTTAATTTATTAAGCAATCTTTCATCTCCATAAGGTTCAAATTCAGAATCTGCAGTTTCGGTAACTCCATCAGAAAATAATAAAAGTATATCACAGTTTGAAAAATTAATACTGTCGATATAATAATTCGCATTTGGAGCCGGACCCAGCAACGGCCCGGTAGTTTCCAGCAATGAAACTTCATTGTTTGCAGCTTTATAAAATAATGGTGGATTATGCCCGGCATTTGCATACAAAAATAATCCGCTTTGCTGTAATGAAAGTTCTCCATAAAACAAAGAAGCAAACTTATCATCTTCAAAAATCTTGTGAACAAGTTCGTTCATTCTTCTCATAAGAGGCACAATCTTTATTTCAAAACTACTCGCCATTCTCAGAGCGCCTGAAATGTACATTGCCTCCGCTGCCGCACCGACGCCTTTACTTGCAGCATCACCAATAGCTATACCAAGACGTTCATTTTCTTTGCCCGCTTCAATGTAATCAAAAAAATCCCCGCCAACTATTTCAGCAGGTTTTGTAACACCATATATTTCATAATCTCCGAATTGAATCTCGTGTTCGGGCAATATACTTTTTTGCAGCTTACGTGCTTCATCAAGATTTGCCTTAAGATGTGACGCACTTTTAGAATAACGCCATTCTTTTATTTGAGAAGTAAGGGAGGTTGCAATTATGTTGAGCGCAAGTCTTAAATTTTCATCTATATTTTCGCTGTTAAGAGCTAAGATATATTCATAGTATCGTTTATTATCTATTTTTTTCTTCGAGCCCACACCTGAAGCTGAATACCGGAATATCCCTTTCTCTCTCAACACTTCGTTGGTTTCATTGCCTAAAATTGTTCTCTCCTGAACAAGATGGCTGAAAATTGGATTCTCTTCAACTTTTAATTCAAATGCCGCATTCAGCTTTTCAAAATTTCCTGTTTGGTAAAGAATTTTGTATGATTTTTCCTCTTCATTCAAACGCCAGATTCTACCGCCGGTAATTTTTATATCCTCATTTTCAACAATTTGATCTATTACTTTGATGAGCAGTTCTTTTTCTGTTGAAAACTCTCGTGAGGCAATAGTTTCTACAAGCTTATGTAATTTTTTTTGATCCAAGTTTTTTCCGTTAAAAAATTATTTGGTATAAAAATCAATCATTCGTTGTAATGCCCTTTTGCAAACCGGGCAAAAGTTATCGTAGCTTATAGATTTCATGGTACAGTCTTCATAAGGTCGGTAAACACCTTTTGCTACATAACCGCCACCTTCAAACACACCTACTTTATCTTTGTACTCAGGAGTATCAGGTGTTGGAATTGGTATGCTATCCTCCACGAGATCTTTCCATTTAGAATCGAAATCGACTAACGTAGTTATATTCGGATCCAAAGGTTCAATATCAGTCGGATAAAAATCTTGATAAGCAACATCGGATGTATAATATTCATCTGCAAGAGAGCCAAAGCCATGACCAAATTCATGAACAACAATATATTCAGCAAACCTGCTATCCATTGCACAAACAGAATAATGATTGTAAATAGATCCGCCGCCATATTTTTTCGTATTTACCAGAATATATATCTGATCATACGGCGCATAAGATGCAACATCTCTAAGACTTTTATTATCTGCAGTCATCAGGTATCTATCAAGATCGAATGTATAAAAAGATGTGTTAACCACTGTATTTTTCCAGATATCATTTGCTGGAATATCTGTTCCTGATTCTTCTGAGGGTGCAATGATCCCCCTAATATTAAACTTATCTTTATTTTCCCTATACGGTGAGCAACCGAAAAGATATCCGGCAAATTTATCGCAGTCTTTTTTGAATTTATCTATTTCGTCTTCAGTATAACCTTCTGGAACAAGTACGATATCCACACAAATTGCAGGATCACCTGAAATTATTACATCAAAATTACTGTACTTTTTGCTACGTTCTGTTTTTATAAAGTAGTTATCGGGATCTACTATATATTCAAATTTTTTCACAGGTTCGTTCTTTTTGTTTCTGTCATAAAATTCAACTATCACTGTTTTTTTAGGATAAGGAAAAATAATAGTTTCGCTGAAAGATTTAACTGTTTGTTTAGCTTCTTCTGTCGTCTGCCACTCACCGAATAATGTTGAGTACGTTCTTGAATAAATCAATTGATTACTTGTTGTATCAATTACCCTAAATATATATTTACCGTAATTAAACCAGTCTATTAAATTCACTTTTGAACCACCCCAGAATGGTTCTTCCTTTAATTCATCAAATGAATATGAATCACTTTCATTATTGCCGGTGTGGTAATAATCCAGACGAAGAGTTTTATCGTAAAAGTAATCATCAAAATTTATCTGGGCCGAAATAAAATTTGCGATAAGCACAGAAATAAAAATTGATATCGGTAGAATTCGCATATTAATCCTGAATTTAAAGGAGAATCATCATCTGGAAATGTATTAACTTTTTACCGGTAATTTTCTTGAGCCAGGTTTCACTAATTCCGAACCATTTTTACATAACGGGCATTCTTCCGGTGAGTATGATATAGCTTCAAGTTTGATTGTACTTAACTGGGGAACTCCAAAATCAACCTTTCCATTACTTCTATCTACAATAAATCCAACTCCGGCAACTTCGGCATTACAGGATTTTGCAATATCCATCACTTCGAAAACAGAGCCACCTGTTGTTACTACATCTTCACAAACTAAAACTCTTTCGCCTTCTTTAATAGAAAAGCCTCTTCTTAAAGTGAGTTTTTTATCCTCACGTTCAGCAAAGATAAATCTTTTATTTATTTGCTTAGCAACTTCATGCCCAACAATAATTCCACCGATTGCCGGAGCAATAACAACATCAATATTTTTATCGCAGAATTCATCTGCTATAATCGAACATAATTCTTCGGCATAATCAGGATGCTGTAATATTTTAGCACATTGAAAATACACTTCACTGTGTCGGCCTGAAGTTAAAAGGAAATGACCATGAAGTAATGCATCGGTCTCGTGAAAGGTTCTTAATATATCAACATCATTCCAGCTCATTCAGAAATCCCTCCATTTCGTTTGCGGTATGTGTATCACCCTGCTCTTTTGCGGCTTTGATTCCTTTCCTGTAAAGATCAGCAGCCTCATCAAAGTTGTTTAGTTTTTCTTTTATTTGTGCAAGTTGCATATATGCCGGTACATAATCAGGATTTGATTGTAATATTGAAGTCAGATATTTTTCAGCTTTTTTATGTTTCTCCAAGGAGATATATTCAAGCGCAATTCCATACGCAACAAATGAGTCTTTTGGATCTTTCTGATAGAGCTCAAGAAGTGATTTTAGTCTATCTACCATTATTTAGCTTCTCAATTCTGTGTGCAAGAATGAAATCTTTTTCTGTAACATCACCTTCACTGTGTGTAGATATTGTTATCTGTACTTTATTCCAAGAATGAATAAAAATATCCGGATGATGGTTCAACATTTCAGCAGCTTCACCAATTTTATTTACAAAATCCAGAGCATCTTTAAAATTATTCAACTCATATTCTTTGCAAATTTGTTTTTCTTTATAGTTCCATCCTTCCAATTCATCGAGCTTTGAATTTATTTTTTCAGGTGGTAATATAGCCATATTAACCTCAATTTTGGATATTTAAAGATGTGTAAATTTAAAGAAAAAAAAGCGTATTTATAAAATACGCTTTTTTAACTTCGAAAAAATGAAGAAGAAATTAATTTGTATCGGATTTTTCCGTCTCTAAAGATTCGTCGTAGAAGACTAATTCCTCAGCATTTTCTGCATGCTTGGCGATTATCTTTGTGCCTTCTTTAAATGAACCTCTTAATATTTCTTCAGCAAGAGGATCTTCAACATATTTTTGTATAGCTCGTTTCAACGGTCTAGCACCGTATTTCTCATCAAAACCTTTATCAACGAGGAATTCTTTTGCAGTATCATCAAGAACCAGATCCAGCTTGTTTTCTTCAAGATTCTTGAAAAGACCTTTAAGCTCAATCTCTATGATCTGCTTAATATCTTCCCTTGCAAGCTTGCGGAATACAATTGTATCATCAATCCTGTTTAGAAATTCAGGATTGAAAAGTTTTTTCATAGCATCTTCAACCGTATTTTTCAATTGAGTATGTCTATCTTGTTCTTTCTCTTCATCGCTAAATCCAAACGAGCTTATGTTCTTTATATCTCTCGTTCCTATATTCGACGTCATAATGATAATTGTATTCCTGAAATCGACCTTTCTTCCGAGACTATCAGTAAGTAAACCGTCATCAAGTACCTGAAGAAGTATACTGAAAATATCCGGATGTGCTTTTTCGATCTCATCAAAAAGTACAACGGAATATGGTTTTCTTCTTACTTTTTCTGTTAGCTGTCCGCCTTCTTCATATCCAACGTATCCGGGAGGTGCACCAACTAATCTTGAAAGAGAGAATTTCTCCATATACTCGCTCATATCGATTCTAACGAGTGAATCTTCGGAATCAAAAAGATACCTTGCAAGTGCTTTACATAATTCGGTTTTACCAACTCCTGTCGGACCTAAGAATATAAAACTTCCTATTGGTCTGTTAGGATTTTTCAATCCTGCTCTCGTCCTTCTTATTGCTTTAGTCAGCTTGGAAATGGCCTCATCCTGCCCAACAATTTGCTCTCTAAGAGCATGATCCATTTTCAACAGCTTTTCGGATTCTGTTTGAGCTATCCGGTTAACAGGAATTCCGGTCATCATCGCCACAACAGTAGCAATATCGTCTTCTGTAACATCGTGAACGATATCGCGTGTTTTAGCATCCCATTCCCGTTTAGCAGTATCGAGATCAGACTGCAAGTTACGCTCTTTATCCCGTAGTTTCGCAGCTTCCTCGTAATCCTGTCTTTTAACCACAGCAGCCTTTTCCTGCCTTACATCTTCTATTTGTTCTTCAAGTTCAAGTACCTCCTGAGGTACTTCAAAATTCCCCATATGAACCCTTGAACCAGCTTCATCAAGTACGTCAATCGCTTTATCCGGTAAGTGTCTGTCCGTAACATATCGGTTGCTGAGTTTTACAGCTGAATCAACTGCGCTCTTAGAATATCTTACATGATGATGTTCTTCATATTTGAATTTTATCTTTTCAAGTATTTCAATTGTTTCTTCGTAACTCGGAGGATCGACCATTACTTTCTGGAATCGTCTGTCGAGTGCACCGTCGGTTTCAACATACTTCCTGTATTCATCTAATGTAGTAGCACCTATACACTGAATATCCCCACGCGATAAAGCCGGCTTGAACATGTTTGAAGCATCAAGAGAACCGGAAGCACCGCCAGCTCCAACAATTGTGTGCAACTCATCAATAAAAAGAATTACATCTTTTGCTTTTTCAAGTTCGTTCATCAACGCTTTCATTCTTTCTTCAAACTGTCCCCTATATTTTGTTCCTGCAACCAGGCCAGCAAGATCGAGAGTTACCACTCTTTTTTCCTGCAAAATTCTTGGTACTTTCTTTTGAACAATTCTTAATGCAAGACCTTCAGCAATTGCTGTTTTACCTACACCGGGTTCACCAATTAATACCGGATTGTTTTTCTTTCTCCGGCTTAAAATCTGGGCAACCCTTTCAATTTCCTTTTCCCTTCCAACAACGGGATCGAGCTTGTCTTCAATAGCAAGTTTCGTTAAATCCCTGCCAAAATTGTCTAAAACAGGTGTTTTTGTTTTATCAGTTTTTTTATCCTTAGCAATCGTTCTACTGGAACTATCCCTGGAACCTTTACTGCTTAACATATCATTCAATTCTGAACGTGCTGTATCATATGTAACATTAAACTGATGTAAAATTTGGGTAGCTATATTATCTTCATCTCTTAATAATGAAAGAAGAAGATGTTCTGTACCGATAACATCAGCTTTATAAATTTTTGATTCTATCTGTGTAATCTTTAATACTTTTTCAGCTTGCTTGGTTAACGGAATATTACCAATCGTTAAAGTTCCACCTGAAGTTCTGACAGTATCTTCAATCGCTTTTTTAAGCTTCATAAGATCACAATCAAGGTTACGTAATATCCTGACCGCTACACCCTGTCCTTCACGGATAATACCAAGTAAAAGGTGTTCGGTACCGATATAATCGTGTCCTAATCTAAGCGCTTCTTCACGACTTAACCTTATTACGTCCTGTAACCTATCAGAAAAGTTTCCGTCCATTTTGTTTCCTTAATGCGTTTTAGTGATTTTTAATAAGGTAGTGTCTACCGATATTGCTATATTATAGAAAAATGAAGGAATATCCTAATAGCTTTGAGGTAGATGATCACCCTTATTTGTGATAAATATCATTTATTGCTGTTTCTAAAATAAACAAAATAAATGCCAAGAGAAGTATAAAAAATTGGTTCGTGATTCATTATTAAAGCATTTCAGTATCTCCCGATTCCGAAAAAGATACGATATTTATTACCATAACTCAGAATGATAAGTTCCCTGCTAAAATAATATTATTAGCTATTTGGAGTAAATTCGAATTTTTCGAAATATTCTTTAGAATAGACTATATTTGAACACCCATTAAACTCAAATAATTACCGGAGAAAATCATGGAAGCTATGACTGGCTTATCAATCGTTATAATTATTGCAATTTTTCTATTTATTATCCTGTTTCTTTACTTCATACCTGTACGTCTATACATTGCAGCAATAGCATCAGGTGTAAAGATTAGGATCTTCCAGGATCTGATTGGAATGCGCCTGAGAAGAGTTCCTCCAACCGTTATTGTTAACAGTATGATAACGGCAACAAAAGCAGGATTAGAAGTTCTTCAGGGTAAACTTGAAGCACATTATTTAGCAGGTGGAAATGTTATTAGAGTAGTTCAGGCTTTGATCTCTGCTGACAAAGCAAATCTCGGTTTATCTTTTGAAAGAGCAGCAGCAATCGATCTTGCAGGAAGAGATGTTCTGGAAGCTGTTAAGATGTCTGTATTACCAAAAGTGATTGAAACACCTTTGGTAGCTGCAGTAGCAAAAGATGGAATTCAGTTAAAGGCAATTGCAAGAGTAACGGTGAGAACGAATATTGAAAGACTGGTCGGCGGTGCCGGCGAAGCGACAATACTTGCAAGGGTTGGTGAAGGAATAGTATCAACAATCGGTTCAAGTGGAACTCATAAAGAAGTACTTGAAAATCCTGACAGAATTTCCAAGAGTGTATTGGCAAAAGGATTAGATTCCGGAACTGCTTTCGAAATTCTTTCCATCGATATTGCAGATGTTGATATAGGACAAAACATCGGTGCGATTCTTCAAACCGACCAGGCAGAAGCAGATCTTAAAGTTGCGAGAGCAAAAGCGGAAGAAAGACGTGCAGCAGCAGTTGCAAGTGAACAGGAGAACTTTGCAGAGGTTGCAAAACAGAGAGCAAGGGTTGTAGAAGCAGAAGCTGAAATTCCTAAAGCAATCTCAGAAGCTTTCAGATCAGGTAATCTTGGAATAATGGATTATTACAATCTGAAAAATATTCAGGCTGATACACAGATGCGCGATGCAATAGCAAAACCGGAAGCAAAAAAGAAAGACGATAATGGATAATTTTTTTGAAATACTTATCTATGTTTTAATAATCGCAACCTTTCTGAGTTCATTATTCAGGAAGAAAAAGGTTCCTCAAAAAGAAGGTACAGAAGATACACTGAGAAGACCGGAAACGGACAATCGTCCGGTAACAAGAACGGAAGCAACTCCTAAAAAACAAGCAGGTGATGTCGAATTCGATTTATTTAAAGAATTCGAAAACCTTATTAACGCCGAGGAAGCAAAACAAAAGCCACAACCAAAGGAGCTGCAAACAACTGTTCGGGAGGTTCAGAAAAGAGGAGAAGATTATATTCGTGTGCCTGAGAAAAGCTTTCATGAACAAACTGCTTCTGAACATTCTTATGTCGATAAGTGGGAAAGAAAGAAGAAAGAGACCGAACAGAGAAAACAAAAAGTTAGTTCAAAAATTGAAAAAGAAGCTGCTCAATTTGAAAAACTTTTAAAAAAGGATGAGAGAACCGATTTTAAATTAACAAGTTCGTTAAATCAAAAATTTAAAGATCGAAATTCACTCCGGGAATACGTGATCTTTGCAGAAATACTGGGAAAACCCAAAGCACTGAAAAGATGGAACAGAAGAAGTATAAGCTAAAAAGAATCCATTCCCAGAAATTATTTAAGCCTGTTGATGAATCTAAATTTGCTATAAACTATCAACAAGAACTTAATCCTTCTCAATACGAAGCAGTCGCATCAGTTGAAGGTGCTTACCTGATTATTGCAGGTGCAGGTACAGGTAAAACACGAACTCTCGTTTTCCGTGTTGCACGACTTATCGAACTTGGATACGAT
>JAJDNK010000085.1 GCA_022340715.1 bacterium BMS3Abin03
ATCTCTCCAGTTATATAATACGCCAAGTTTGAAATCCCATCCACTCAAATCCCAGTCGATGATATCATTTAAATAAAATGTCTGAAAATCATTTGTTGTTGGATCACCAGGAACCAGGTAACCTGTGTAATTGTTTTGTGTATCATCCTCATAATAATTTCTGTCTCTTTTGTAGTTCCCGGAAAGAATATCAAGTGTTGCACCGACGAACAGATCTTTTGCCACTTCCATAGAGGCGGCGAAAGACCAATCACTTATTCTTCCTTTGGCTTTTATATCTCCGCTCTGATTCAGTAATCCATTGACTAAGGTTGTATCTCTTATATAATTGCCCTGTGAATCTCTTATCTCATAAGCTAAGCCTAAATCGTTAGTGATAGGAACATCGGCATTATAATCGCCGGTGAGATATCTGATCATAGATGTATTGCTGTTATTGAATCCATCAAACTCGGCTAAAGAATTGAATTCTTTGTTTCTGCTGTAACCGAGAGCGAAAACCAAACTTCCCTGAACGGTGGGGACAGGAAAAACAAAACCAAGCTGGGTAAAGTTAAATGTGCTTTGAGATGGATTACTGGTATTATCAAAAAAAGTTGCAGAATTACCAAATGAATTCATGTTGAAGCCGATTGACAATCCCATTTTTTTTGCGAGACCCAAACCAGCAGGATTGAAAATCACTGACGAATAATCGTTACCCAATGCAGTATAACTATTTCCCATTCCCAATGCTCTGGCGCTGCTGTACAATCCGGGCTCACTCAGTAAAAGTGCATCGCTGTAGTTCTGAGCAAAACCCGTGATTGAAAAAATAATTACTATTGTTAGAGTTATTATTGATTTCATTATCTGTTCCTTTTATCTGATTCATTTCTGCTTCCGGAACGTCTTAGTTTGTCTCTTTGGTTCCCGTCATAAGAAGAACCCGGTCTGGTATCCGGTTCTGTGTTTCTGATTTTCTCCTTTGGCGGATCCGGTTGATAAGGAGGTGTTGGATAATAAACAGGTGGCGGACAAGGAGATGGTTCCGGTAAAGGAGGTGGAGGTATTATTACAATTACTGTTTCTGGCTTTTCATAAATGTAATCCTGATCATCTGAAGTTGCTATACGGGTGTAACACCCGGTTAAAGAGATTACACTAAAACCTAATACAACAAAAGATATTATAGTTTTCATTTTTCATATCTCCCCTTTAAAAATTATCTGTGTTTCCTTCCACCACTGGTACGACCACTGTTGTGAGAACCACCTGAAGATGTTCTTGGTGGGGATGTGGTTCTTGGGGTATTATTCCTTGGCGGCGGTGAATAACTCTTTGGAGTATTGTTCCTTGGTGGTGGAGAGTAGGTTTTGGGTGTATTATTTTTTGGAGGTTTATACGTTTTAGGCGTATTTTTCCTCGGTGTATTGTTCTTTGGAGGTGTGTAAGTATTCCTCGGAGTTTTATTAGTATTATTCGGTCTTTTATAAGTTTTTGGTGTTTGTTCTCTTGTTAAATTATTCTTTCTTACATACGGATTTTTATTGGTTATAGTTCTTGGAGTATAATTCTTATTAGTTTTAATTTCGTTCGTACCCAACTTTTTCTTAGTCGTGTTTGTTCTTAATCCCGTGTTTTGCTTTTTGGTTCTTGTTATCTCATTCGGTTTTTTAATTTCATTGCGGGTTCCGGATTTAACAGTAAGTTGTTTATCTCTTTTTGTCGTATTTTTGCTTATTATTTCATCACGATTAGAACTGTTACGTGTTCCGAGTGTTTTGTTTGTGTTTTGAGAAACTATATCCCTTCCATTATCATTACGGCTTCTTGTTCCTGAGTTTCTGGAACCAGTATTCCTTATTCTGCTTACATAGCTGTCCCTTGTCTTGTGATAATTATTATGATAGTGACTACCGTAATAAACAGGATAATAGTAGTAAGGACCATAATATGAGTAATAATAAGAAGGATAATACAGATAAGGTGTTAAACACCAATAGTATGACGGATAATAATAAGATGGATACCAGTACCAGTCAGAATACCATGAATAATAGTACGGTCTGTAAAACCATCGGTGAGAATAATATGGCCAGCCATAACCAATCAAAATTGATACAGATGGGGAATAATAATCATCTGGATAGAATGGATTGTATCCGTAGTAATAATTATTATTAATTACGGTTTCATCTTCCTCATTATCATACAAGCTGTCTGTGTTTTCATTGTAATAATAATCCTGTAAAGTGTCGGTTTCTGATTCATCATAATATCCACCATTGTCTTGTTCATCTTCTTCATAAGCATAATTATCGTTAGTATTTGTTTGATCTTGTTGTTGGTGATATGCAGAGTAGTAGTCATAATCATCCTGAGTTGCAATTTGTGTGTAACAACCCGTTAAAAATATCGATGATATTGCGACTAATAAAAAATATTTATTTAATAACTTTTTCATTTTTACCCTCTCTTAAGTAAATCTAATGCAAAATGTACAAATTTTGCACCTTCAGAGAATCATTCAAAAAATCTCTGAAAAATAGATAATTACAGAGTTTGATAGTTACTGTTGTATATAACTCTGAACTAAATCGTACAATAAAAGATACACCATAGATTGCCAAAATCAATCCGAAAATTTAGTTTATATTTGTAAATCACCAGATTAGAAGATGGACTGAATGTACTCTATTCGGAGACCCCTGTCTGCCGAATTTGGATTAGCTTTACCATTTTGCAGAAGATCTCTCAGGTCAAATTCCAGTGTAAAACCATTTCCGATGCTCCAACGCAAACCTGTATTTAAATAGCCGTTACCGCTGCCAAAATTTCCATTATTATCATTCAGAGCAAAATTATATTCCAAAACTATTGAGACATCCGAACCAATGGTTTTTTCAACCCCGCCCGAGAAATTTACAAAATTATCACCATCCTTATTTTCAAGTGAATAGTTGACAGTTGCATGTAGAGCAAGAAATCCCCAAAGTTCAAAATTTTTACTTGCTGCAGCGAAGAAACCGGGCGACTTGATTGAATATCTGGCTTCATCTTTGAAATATTCCCCTTTACCCTGTGAGTCGAATCCGGCAGTCAGTGCGGGTAATGTAGTAGTTTCATTTAAAATTCTTACACGAACATTTATCCCCGGCCATTTGTACCAGTCTATTCTACCTCTTCCAATTATATTTGCCCCTCCGTAGGATATCCCGAAACTCATACTTTTAAAAACGCCTACTTCCATATATTCAATCATGACACCGGAAGGGAGAATATCGCTCATAATACCGACAAAACCTTTTTCTAAAAGTCCCGCGGTTGGCATATCGATCAGGTACCTGTACTCGTACTTTGCAGATTCGCCGGATGTACCCTGTGCAAGTGAAGTACCTGTAGCAATTAAAAACAGTAAAAAGATTGTAAAAGTTCGCTTCATATTTCCTCGCTCAATTAATCGTTGAGGAATGACATTCAAAAATAATGATTAATTATTAAACTCAAATTTCAAATTGTGAAAAATATACTTGTGAACTGTTAGTCTTCATCCTTTAAGTACCTTGTTATTCAAAAGGTATAATAATATATTTTTAAGATAATTATTATGAAATATTATTTATTTACAGTTTTTGTAGGACTTCTTTTAATCAGCTGTTCACAGACTGAAGAAGTTGTTAAAGCTACTAATCAAACCACCAGAAGTAACCGGGAAAATAATCCGCAGCAAAAAGCTTTGGATCATTTTCTAAATGGAAGTGTAGCTGAACAGGAAGGAAATTATAACAACGCTATCAGTGAATATCTTACCGCACTGAAATATGATACCAGCGGAGGAATTTACTATTCTTTAGCTAAGTCCTATTTTGCAATTAATAAACTTTCCAATGCTCTCCAATATTCCAGGTTATCGGTTAAGGCAGAACCAAATCAGCTTGAATATTACAATCTCATGTCGGATATATTTATTGTAGCTCACGAGAACGATTCTGCAGCAGTTGTACTTGAAAAAATGATTTCGATGGATTCGACGGAAGTAAATTATTACTATAAGCTTGCGCGCGTTTATGAAAATTCGAAACCATCTGAGGCTATCAGGATTTATGAAGAATTGATCAAAATAATTGGACCGGAGTGGAATGTATTAATTCGTGTCGCGGAACTTTATGAAAAACTCGGTTCCAAAGATGAAGCAGCCAGATCACTTGAAAAATTATTAGCACTCGATCCGAGTAATGTTGCACTTCAAAAATTAATAATCGATTTTTACCAAAGAACAGGAAAGTATGATAAAGCCCTGACTATGGTTAACAATATCCTTGAACTTTTCCCCGACGACCTTGAAGCTCGTGAAAAGAAAGCTCTCATTTTAATCCGGGAAGGTAAATGGCAGGAAGCTTCGGAACAATATCAGTTCATATTAAAAGATGATTCTATCCCACTTGAATCTAAAATTGATATCGGGGCTTCATTTTTTGCAAAATCGATAACAGACTCTACGATATTGCCTTTCACAAAAAATATTTTTAAAACAATTAATGCGGACACTACCGACTGGCAGGTAAAATTATATTTGGGAGCTATAGCGTTAACTGAAGGTGATGATTCAACTGCAAATAAAAATTTTGAGTTCGTCACTGAAAATGCACGTTACAATTCGCAGGCCTGGATAAGAATAGGAGGACTGTACTTCGATAATCGCAAGTATGATGAAGCTGAAAAATTTATGGGCGAAGCTGTTGAGTTATTCCCGGATGATTTTGCAGTAAATCTGATTCTTGGTTTATCCCTGGCACAGAACGGTAAAGCAGGAGATTCAGAACCATATTTATCTAAGGCTGTTCAACTAAACAGGAACGATCTTACAGCACTCTCTGCTTATGCTTTTACATTAAGCCAGTTAGGCAGAGATGAAGAAGCTGTTGAATATTTAAAAAATGCACTCAGGTTAAAACCCGATGATGTAAATCTTTTAGGACAATTGGGTTTAAGTTATAATAATCTGCAAATGATGGCTGAAAGTGACAGTGTCTATGAAAAGGCATTAACCATAGAACCAGAGAATGCTTTGGTTAATAATAATTATGCATATTCGCTTTCCGAACGAGGACTTCAACTCGAACGGGCATTGAAAATGGTAAACATAGCTCTTGAAAATGATTCGTTGAATTCATCATACCTCGATACAAAAGGGTGGATATATTTTAAGCTGAAAGATTATAAACCTGCGCAAAAATATATTGAAGAAGCAATAAAAGCAGGGGGAGAAAATGCAGTTATGCTTGAACATTTAGGTGATATTTTGTACATGAACGGCGATAAATCAGAAGCTGTTGAGAACTGGAAGAAAGCATTAAAACTTGATGAAAAGAATGAAACACTGATAAGAAAAGTGGAAGCAGGTGTAATTTGAAATTACTTTTTGCGTTCCTTCAGGTTTTCCTGATCTTTTTAATGTTGTTTTTCTGGGGATGTGTTCCTTCAAAACCAATTGATGAAGTTGAAATTCTTCCTTCTGAAAGATTGATCAATAAACTTGAAGCAAACAGAAGAAAAATTTATAATTTTGAAGGCGTTGGCATTTTAAAAATTAAATCCGATATATACGATAACAGCGCCAACTTTCGTGTTGTTATGGAAAAACCTGATTCAATTTACTTAACTATTTTAGGACCTTTTGGGATTGAGCTTGCGCAAGCTTTGGTTACAAATCAAAATTATATTTTTTATGATGCTTTAGAGAACAAAGCTTATGTCGGTAAAATGAATGATGAAGTATTGAAAAATATTTTTAAGATCGATCTCTCTTTCAATGATCTTCTCGATGCTTTTGTCGGATCTGTTAATCTTACAAATAATTTATACAAGCAGCCGGATAAATATGAAGTCGATGAAGACAAATACGTGCTTACATACATTGATTCTGCTAACAATGTTACGACTGTTTACAAAGTTGATATAAGGGAATTAGGTATTACAGATTATCTTTTAAAATCAAATGATGGCGATGTCCTGATTGAAGGTAAATATTCGGATTTTGAACAACTGCAAAGTGTATCCGTTCCGTTT
>JAJDNK010000091.1 GCA_022340715.1 bacterium BMS3Abin03
TAATTTTTCGTATTTGGCTAATTCTTTTATCAATTCCAGAATAACAGGAATGTCCTCCTGTTTTGCTTTCCTTATGATTATTTCGCTTTTATTGTTTGCCATCTTACGATCTTAGAATGATTTGAATTTAAAGTTAAAAATCAGGCAATGTCTTTATGTTCAACTTTTTTGCGTTGATCAATTATAGTATTCAGTTTTAATACAATAATTCCAAAGATATAACCAAAAGCCATTCCTATTGCAGCTCCCGCGATAATATCTGAAGGATAATGTAATCCAAGATAGACTCTGCTTAGAGCTATAAGGGAAGCGACCATATAAAGGACAGTTTTGTATTTTTTATAAAGGGTTGAAAAAAAAGCTGCGGCTGCAAAATTATTTAATGCATGATTAGATGGAAATGAATAACTACCGTTGCATCCGAGAGGAGTGAAAACATCTGAAAGAATTTTGCATGGCCTTGGTCTCTGGAATAGTTCCTTCAGCAATTTATATCCCAATTGGTCCGTGACTACAATTAATACTAAAATTCCCAGGACAGCTAATCTACCCTGCTTTCCTCCTTTAATGAAAATAATGCCTAGCAGAATTACATACGCTATATACCAGTGCTTGACATCAGTAATGATGATAAAAAATTTATCTAAAAAACCGGTAGAAATTGTATGGTTTAAAAAGTAAAATATGGCTAAATCTATAGAATAAAATACTTGCATATTGGCATCAAATATGAGGTTATTGCCCAAAAATTCAGGGATACTGGTATTTAATTGATACGGCTTGGTAAAATCTAAAAAAGAAATCACAAATCCAAGGCAGGTAGTAAATGGTAATGGAAAAGGCGGCTTCAATCATAGAATTTCTATTAAAAAACAAATCACACGATCACGGAAGTAAATACGAAGAGGTAAAAAGAGAGGCAAACCTTCTGGTAATTAGTCCTCTGAAATTAATGGGGTATCTTGTAGTGATATTTGGTGTACTTGCTATGGTATTCGAGGTACGGTATTTCAACTCATTTTCCCTCGAGATTTATAATATAAGGTTAACAGCTGTTTTTGTAGCATTGTTCGTTCTTGCAATATTAAATTCTAAATTTGCTGTAAAGTATTCAATTACTTTAGTACATCTTCTTCTGCTTTCCATCATACTATCATCAGCTATGATGGTTTATTACATACCCAAAACTTTGCTGGTAAATTCACAGATAGTTGGCCTAATAATATTTACATCTGCATTGTTCCTTAGCTGGGAAGTAAGACATCAAATAATAGTTGCTATCTACTACAACATAGTCTTTGCCGGCGCAATTTTATTGAGTGATGGATCAGTTTATTTTCTACCAAACGTTCCAGAATCTGTAGCATTTGTTTCATTGCTTAGCCTGGTATCGGTTATTGCATGTGCATTTAATTTCAGGATGAGATTAATGCTGGCGGAAAAAAGTTTTAAGATTGAGCTAAGTAACAAAAAATACCGGTCAATGTTTGATAATTCCGTGGAAGGTATTTTCCAATCTACCGCCGATGGAAGATTTCTGACAATAAATAGGGCGTTTGCGGAAATACTTGGTTATAATGATGAGAATGAACTTACAGAAGTTGATATAAAAAAAATATACGTTAATCCTGATGAAAGACAAGAACTGATCAGGAAATTAAGAAAGGACGGATATGTAAAAGATTACCAGGTTGAATTGAGAAAAAAAGATGGCAAAAGTGTTTTTGCAAGATTGAACGATAGACTGGTTAAGGATGAAAAAGGTCAACAGTTTATGGAGGGCAATATCCAGGATATAACGGAGAAGGTATTACTTGACAGGGAAAAATTTGCTGCACTTGATGCACTTAAAAAAGAAAAAGAAAAATCTGAAAAGCTTGCACAGGAAGCAATCCGGCTAACCGGGAATAAAAGTAAATTTCTGGCAAATATGAGTCACGAAATACGAACACCAATGAACGGCATACTTGGTTTTCTTACTTTAATAGAAGCTGGTGCTTACAAAAATGAAGAGGAGCTAAAACAATTCACTTCGAGTGCAAGAAATTCGACAGAATTATTAATTGAAATAATAAATTCTATTCTCGACTTATCAAAGATTGAATCCGGTAAAGTTGAACTTGAACATGTCGACTTTGATCTAACCGGTGTAATTGATCATGCAATTTCAATTCTTTCTACAAAGATAAATGAGAAAGGCGTTAAGATAGTAAAGGATTTACCCGGTGATTCACAACTTCACCTCAATGGTGATCCCACAAAATTGCGCCAGATATTTATTAACCTGCTAGCCAATGCTGTTAAGTTTACATCGGAAGGAGAGATAAAAGTAAAGGTTATAACAGAGAAGGCCGGAGAAGATAATATTGTATTGAAAGCATCAATAATGGATTCCGGAATAGGCATTCCTGCTGATAAAATTAATAATTTATTTAAACCATTCTCTCAGATAACCGGTGTTGAAACGAGATCGTTTGGTGGCACAGGTTTAGGTCTTGTCATTTGCAGAGAATATATAACTTTAATGGATGGAGAAATTGGTGTGACTAGTGAACAGGGTAAAGGGAGTAGTTTTAATTTTACTGCAAGATTGAAAAGAAGTAAAAGTCCTATTGAAGAGAAGACAAAGATAGAAAATAATCCGGATCTTAAAACGGTTGAACGAACGTCGGCAAATTCTGAGTTTTCGTTAAAAACTATTAGAGGACAGTTTGATATTCTTTTGGCAGAGGATAACCTGATAAATCAAAAAGTGTTGCTGAAAATTTTACAGGCATCTGGCTATAAAGCATATTCTGTTGGCAATGGTGCTGAGGCTGTAGCTGCTGTGAAAAAAGGCCACTACCACCTTGTATTAATGGATATCCAAATGCCGGAAGTTGATGGATTTTCTGCAACTGCCCAGATAAGGAGTTTAGAAGACGATAAGAAAAATACTATTATAATTGCGCTTACAGCTCATGCTTTAATGGGGGACAGGGAAAAGTGTCTGGCAGCAGGGATGAATGAATATATACCAAAACCAATTATTGCCAAAGATCTTCTGGAAATGATGGATAAATTGCTTGATGTAAAAAATGCACTGGTTCCGAAACCTGTTAAAGAAGAAGCATCAAATGATTCCATCTTCGATTTTGACAGGCTGAAAAGAATTAGCGCAGATGATTCGGATTTTGAAAAAGATCTTGTCGGATCCTATATAGAAGATGTTGAACAAAAATATAAACAGCTTGACGAATATTTTTCTGCTGGTGATGTTGAGAGTATAGTTAAGCTTGCGCATACTATTAAAGGTGCAAGCTATTCAATTGGAGCTCAGAGAGTTGGTGATGAGGCTTTTGGAATTGAGATTTCCGGAAAAAGCAATGATATGATGAGTATCGGGGAACGCCTTCCTCAATTTAAAAAGGCATTAGATGAAACTCTAAAAATATTAAACGGTATTCTTGAACCTCAATAATAGAAGAGTTAACCACTTACCTGTTTTCAGTTACTACCGGTTTATTTTCCGTTTCAAACTTTTGCAGAACTTTTCCGATTGTATTTATTGCCCAGTCAATTTCTTCTCTTGTTATTACTAATGGTGGTGCAAATCTTATAATATCACCATGAGTTGGTTTAGCAAGCAAACCATTATTCTTTAATTCAACACAAACATCCCAGGCAGTTTTTCCTGTTGCCGTCGGTTTAATAACGATAGCATTCAATAATCCTTTACCGCGAACGAGAGTAATTATTTCAAGCTCATCAACCACCTTCTGCATTTCTTCCCTGAAATAATTTCCAAGTTTGAATGCATTCTCAACAAGATTTTCTTCATTGATCACTTCGAGTGAAGCAATTGCTACTTTTCCCGCTAAAGGATTTCCGCCAAATGTAGAGCCATGCTGACCGGGTTTTATTGCAAGCATTATATCATCATCCGCAAGAACAGCAGAGATGGGCATAACTCCGCCCGAAAGAGCTTTGCCAAGAATTAAGATATCCGGCCTGACATTGTCATAATCAGAAGCCAGCATTTTACCTGTTCGGGCTAAACCTGTCTGTACTTCGTCGCATATCAAAAGAACATTTTTAGATTTACATAGCATATGTGCTTTTTTTAAATAGCCTTCATTGGGAACCATAACGCCAGCCTCACCTTGAATTGGTTCTACCAGAAAAGCTGCAACGTTTTCATCCTGCAATGCTTTTTCAAGGGCATTGATATCGTTAAAAGGAATTATTTCAATGCCGGGAAGGTAGGGACCGAAACCATCCCTACAATCAGGATCAGTTGAAGCGGATACTGCTGCCATAGTTCTGCCGTGAAAGTTTCCTTCGCAGAAAATTATTTTTGCTTTATATTTCTCAATTCCTTTCACTTCATAAGCCCATTTACGTGCAAGCTTTATTGCAGTTTCGTCACCTTCAACTCCGGTGTTCATGGGAAGTACTTTATCGTATCCAAAATATTCAGTAACAAATTTTTCATATTCACCAAGAATACTGTTGTAAAAAGCACGTGAGGTTAGTGTAAGCTTGTTTGCCTGATCGTTTAATGCTTTAATAATTTTTGGATGGCAATGTCCCTGGTTAACAGCCGAGTAAGCAGAAAGAAAATCCAGATACTTTTTCCCTTCAACGTCCCAAACCCAAACTCCTTTACCTTTATCAATTACCACATCAAGCGGATGATAATTATGTGCTCCGTATTTATTTTCTAATTGAATAAAGTCCTGTGAAGTAAGTTTCATTCTGCTTCCTTTTATGTAATTTTTATTAGAACATCAAAATTAAACCTGAAAGACTTTACAATCAATAAATATTGCTATCCCAAATTGAAATGGAGGATTTTTGTGATGTTTTTTATGAATTATCAATAGTATTTTTAGCATAACAATTATTCCAGGTCTTAATCATCAATAAATGTAAAAACATGCAAATTGAAACACATTCTTTCAAAACAAATACAAACGGTAATTGCGATATTCTGGATATTACGCACGAAGTTGGTAAAATAATAAATGAAGCTAAATTCAGGGAAGGAAATGCATTGGTTTTTGTTGTTGGTTCAACAGCAGGAATCACTACTATTGAGTATGAACCGGGTTTGTTAAAAGATTACCCCGAATTTTTTAACAGGATAATACCAACCAGTATCAACTATAAGCATGATAATACGTGGCATGATGGAAATGGTCATTCACATGTGAGAGCTGCCTTACAGGGTTCATCGTTCATAGTTCCATTTAAAGATGGGAATTTATTACTTGGTACGTGGCAGCAAATTATTCTTGTTGATTTTGATACAAGAAATAGACACAGGGAGGTTATTGTACAAATAACCGGAACTAAATAGGAAATTTACTAATAGGGATTTATAGCATGAATAAACTCAGATATATATTTATTATTCTATTTTATGCAAAAATAGCTTTTGCTCAGATAGTTGTAACGGAACCTGAATATCCTACACAAAATGACAGCATTGTTGTAATTTTTGATGCAACACAAACCGGGGCAGAGGAACTATTAAATTATACCGGAACACTATATGCACATACAGGAGTTAATACAAATTTTGGCGACTGGCAATATGTAATAGGTAGTTGGGGAGTTAATTCGACTCAACCTGCCTTAACAAGAATAAGTTCAAATAAATATAAGTTAGTAATAGGGCATCCACGACAGTTTTATAATATTACTAATCCTTCCGAACAAATTTTGAGGCTGGCGTTTGTGTTTAGGGAAGCTAGTGGAGATCCCATTCCCCAAACAAGACCTGATATATTTGTCGATCTTTACGAGCCAGGTTTAAATGTTGTAATTAATAATCCTGCAGTTTCGGTCGATTATGGGGATCCGTTAAGGTCACCTGCATTTGTGAAGCAATTATCATCTGTTGATATTAATGTTTCAGCAGTAACAATAGAAACTGAAATATCTTCATTAACTTTATATGTGGACGAAAACCAGGTTGCTCAAACTACGACTGATTCTCTTTCATACACTTTTAATCATTCTGATTATACTGCAGGACCACATTATGTTAAAGCAGTAGGAATTGATACGGCAGGTCTAGCGGACTCAAGTTTATTTGTAATGTTTGTTAATCCTGATATGGTAGATGAACCACCTCCCGAAGGAATAAAACCAGGCATAACCATAAATAGTCCAACGAGCGTTACTCTTATGTTATTCGCTCCGTACAAAAAATTTGTATATCTGCTTGGAGATTTTAATGATTGGAAGGTTGATTCCACGTATTTTTTGAAACGATGGACAACCGGACAAGATAAAATTACCTGGTGGATTACACTAAATAATATAACGCCCGGAACTGAGTATGCATTTCAATACTTGGTTGATGGAAATATAAGAATTGCTGATCCTTACACTGAAAAAGTGCTTGATCCCTGGAATGATCAATACATCACAAATGCAACTTATCCAAATTTAAAACCTTATCCGGATACTAAAACCGCCGAACCTGTTGCAGTATTTCAAACAGGCCAAACACCATATAATTGGAATATAACGGATTTTCAACGACCTGCAAGCACCGATCTTGTAATTTATGAATTACTTGTTCGTGATTTCGTTTCTACTCACGATTATAAAACTTTAACCGATACATTGAATTATTTGAAAAATCTTGGTGTCAATGCAATAGAGCTTATGCCTGTAATGGAGTTTGAAGGAAATGAAAGCTGGGGATATAATCCTAGTTTTCATTTTGCTCTAGATAAATATTACGGTCCTAAAAATGATTTTAAAACATTTATTGATTCTTGTCATGCAATCGGAATCGCAGTTATTCTCGATATTGTTTTAAACCATATTTACGGTCAGTCTCCATTAGTAAGATTATACTGGGATGATGCTAATGGTCGCCCAGCAGCAAACAATCCCTGGTTAAATGTAACATCACCCAATTCAGCTTATTCATGGGGATATGATTTTAATCATGAAAGCCAGGCAACAAAGGATTATGTTGATAGAGTAAACCGTTACTGGCTTGGTGAATACAACATAGATGGATATAGATTTGATTTTACCAAAGGTTTTACAAATACACCTGGGGACGGCAGCGGTTTTGATCAAACGAGAATAGATATTCTTGAACGTATGGCAGATTCACTTTGGGCATTTGATTCAACTGCCTATATTATTCTGGAACATTTTGCTCCAAATTCTGAAGAAACAATTCTTGCAAATTACGGTATGATGCTCTGGGGAAATATGAATTCCCAATACAATGAGGCTACAATGGGATATGTATCAAATTTATCAGATGCATCATATAAAACCAAAGGCTGGGCGTTTCCACACTTAGTTGCTTATATGGAAAGTCATGATGAAGAAAGATTAATGTATAAAAATTTACGTTGGGGTAATTCAAGTGGTGATTATATTATTAAGGATAATCTTAATCTTTCTCTTCAAAGAATGAAATTAGCTGCTGCATTTTACTTTTTAATACCTGGCCCAAAAATGATCTGGCAATTTGGTGAATTAGGCTATGATTATTCAATTTTCTACGATCCTCACACAGGAACAGTGCCTGAACCATACGGTACGGATTATGCAAAAACGGATTCCAAACCAATCAGATGGGATTATTATAACGTAACCACACGGTTAAATCTTTACAAAATTTTTTCATCCTTGATCCATCTAAAAGAAAATTACGATGTATTCAGAAGCACTGATTTTACAACTATTGTTACAACTTATTCAAAGAGAATTAACATCTCAGATCCATCGATGGATGTAACAATAATCGGGAACTTTTATGTTCAGGCGAATAATATCGATCCTGAATTCCAGCAAACCGGCTGGTGGTACGATTACTTTACCGGTGACAGCATGTATGTTACCAACACTTCGGAGCAGGTTTCGCTTGAACCTGGTGAATTCCATATTTACACAAATGTAAAACTTCCCACACCTGAAGAGAGCTTTATTGACGGTGTTGAATCGAGTGGTAAAGTTGCAGTATATGATTTTTCCTTAGCTCAGAATTATCCAAATCCATTTAATCCTTCAACTGTTATCCGATATTCGGTTAGCAGTGCTCAACTTGTAACTCTAAAAATATATGATGTTCTTGGCAGGGAGGTTGCAACTCTAGTAAATGAAGAAAAACCTTCCGGAAATTATGAGGTTGAGTTTAATGCATCTAAATTCTCAAGTGGTATCTATTTTTATACGCTCACTGCAGGAGAATATACCAATACAAAAAAAATGATTTTGCTTAGATAGATCTTATTTATGATCTTGGGGAGATTGTTAATAATACTCCAAACGGAATTTTAACCGTTTAACGAATAATTTAACACTTTGTTAAAGATTAGATAGTATATATCCTTCCAGGTTTACTACATTCTATTTTCGATGGTGTATTGCTTTATAGATATTATGCTAATACAACATTTATGATTCTAACAGCTCGAATAAAATAAATTACCTGAATTGCATTCAAGTATCGATAGAACATTTAAAGGAGAAATAATATGAAAATCATCTTGAAATTAGTCTGCATACTGGCAATTGGTTCTTTTATGGCAGGATCAACTCTTTATTCACAAACAATTCCATTTGGTGATGCGAGATGGGAGATTTCCGGTGTTGAAAACAAAATTGAAAATTATCTTGGTAAAAAAAGTTTATATCTAAAGGGTGGTCAGGCATTAATAAAAGATTCTGATTTTACGAACGGTATAATCGAATTTAAAATTGCCTTCACGGGTGAGCGCGGATTTATGGGAGCTGTTTGGCGATTGGAGGACGAAAATAATTACGAAGAATTTTATCTCAGACCACATCAATCTGGTAACCCTGATGCAAATCAATACACACCAGTATTTAATGGTATTTCAGGATGGCAATTATACTATGGTGAGGACTATGCGTCTCCGGTTAAGTATAAATTTAATCAGTGGAATATTGTTAAAATTATAGTATCAGGTAAATATGCTGAAATTTATATAAATGATATGAACACTCCTGCATTATTTGTTAATGAATTAAAACGAAATGTTAAAAGTGGTAAGGTAGGATTGGAATGCAGCAATTTTACACCGGTCCACTTTGCTGATTTTGAATATAAAACAATTGAAAATCCTAAGCTAAAGAACAAACCAAAGTTAGCAATGAATTTGCCTGAAAACGTCATAGAAAACTATAGCGTTTCGAGTCACTTTAAGGAGGAAAAACTAAACCACAAATATTTATTGACTAAAGATGAAAAAGAAAAATTAAATTGGACGAAAATCAATTGTGAAACAACTGGATTTGTTAACCTCGCACGAATCCAGGGGATAAAAGAGGGATTAAATACAGTTTTTGCGCGTGTAATTATTAATTCGGATAAAGACCAATATAAGAAAGTAAGCTTTGGTTACAGCGATCGGGTGAAAGTATATCTCAACGATAAGCTTGAATACAGCGGACAAAATAATTACCAGTCCCGTGATTACCGATATCTCGGCACAATTGGTTTCTTTGATGATGTATATTTACCATTAAAAAAGGGTGAAAATGAATTAATGTTTGCAGTTTCTGAAAGTTTTGGCGGCTGGGGTATTATGGCAAGGATTGAAAATATGGATGAGATATCAATTAAATAAACCAGTAATAATCCGGTAAGGTGTTTATTTACTTAATTCTGAAAGAATTACAGCAGAAGCCGAAGCAACGTTGAGTGATTCTGCTTTTCCATTTCCCGGTATAACCAATCTTCTGTCAGATAATGAAAGTAATTCGTTTGAAGGTCCGTGCGTTTCATTGGCCAGGAACAAAATTGTTCTTTCTTCCTTTTTGAATTCGTAAACATTCTCACCTGTAAGATCACCAGTGACGAATTCATAATTTTTCTTTTTTAACTCCGAGATTTCACCTAACGAAACATCTTCAAAAATATTTATGTGAAATACTGAACCCATAGATGCACGGATAACTTTTGGATTAAATACTTCTGCAGAAGTCTTGCTAAGGAATAAATTCTTAATTCCAAACCAGTCGCAGTTGCGGATAATTGTTCCAAGGTTTCCCGGATCGGTTATATCTTCAAGGTAGACAACCAGAGAATCATTAACAGACAAAAAGTCAGGTCGTTTAGCTTTCCTGATAAAAACTGCAACAATTCCTTCGGGAGAAAGTGTATCCGTTATTCTCCTGAAATCTACTGATTTGAGTATTTCTGTTTTAGTATTGGAAGATTTGATTTGTTTTAAATACTCTTTTTCTTCTTCCAAAAATTTGGGTGTTATGAAAATTATTTCGCACTCGTAGTTGCTGTGTAATCCTTCCGCTACTACTTTTTCCCCTTCAACTAAAAATTTGTTTTCGGCAAGCCGGAATTTTTTTTGCAGAAGAGATGCGTAATATTTCATTTCATTCCTGGTTATCATAAAAGAGGATCGTACTTCTGGTTTTTGTTTTCATCCTGTCCTTTATCGAGTTCCTGTAAATAGTTCCAGGAGTATATTCCCGTATTATGTCCATCCTCCCATGTTATTCCTATTGCGTAATCGCCAACAGATTTAATGTTTTTGATCTTATACCTGCCAGGAGTATTAACCTGAGGTTTAGGAGGTCGATAAGTTCTCAGCAGGATTGTTTCACCTTTGCAGCTTGCGCATGGGCATTCATCCCGTAAATATTTTAGGGATAGTGAAGATTCCGAATCGTCATCCCATTTTATAAAAAGTGTGTCGTTTTTGTTTAATTTTATCCGAACCGGGGTCATTGGTTTTCCGGGTTTGTATGATTAACAATTGCTATAGTTTAATTAAATTTATTCTCGGGTTCAATTTTAGTATGTAATTTAACCTTTTATACATTAAATTAAATTCGTTTTTTCCAAAATAATTTAAGAGGAAGTTTGATTACAACGTATCAAAACAGTTGTAATCAGCAAATATGAGTAACATACTTTTAGAAACAATTATCTTTTTATTTTTTGTGTTTTTCGGGGCATTTCTTGCTGCAGCGGAAATCGCTTTATCTTCAATAGGGGAAAACAAAATAGAAGAACTAAAGCAGAAGAAAAGCAGGGTTGTATCTTACTTTGAGTTAATTCAACAGGATCCGGAATCAATATTCGGATCGATCCAGCTGCTTTATACGGTTTCCAGAATTCTTACTGCAATCATTGGATTCCCCGTTGCAATTTATTTTATCAATTACCTGTTAAACCTTATCGATCCCGGAGTAGTAACTAACACTTATTCAGTTTTGGCGGTTATTCTTGCTGTTATAGCAATTGCTTTTTTAATTATTGTTTTTTGTTTGCTAATTCCCAAAGCTATAGGATTTAAATATGCAAACGGATTGGCGGTAATCTCTATAAAACCGTTGTACTGGATTTCAAGATTGTTCAGAATCCTGGTAAAAATATTAACAGCCATCAGTAACTTTTTATTAAAACCGATTAAAGAAAAAACAAACTTTTCACAAACCCGTCCTTCGGAAGATGAAATACTGGAAATCATTTCAGACGGGGTTAAATCCGGTGCAATCGACGAGACCGAGCAGGAAATTATAGAAAACGTTCTTGAATTCAACGACCTTAAAGCTCACGAAGTTATGATTCCCAGAATAGAAATGGTGGCCATTGATCTTACTGATGAAAATGAAACGAGACTAAATGAAGTAATTAAAACCGGTCATTCACTTATACCGGCATACGAGGAAACGCCAGATAACATAATGGGTGTTATACATACAAAGGACCTGATGAAACAGTTTGTTGAAAAGAAAAAGATCTCTTTGAAGAATCTGCTGCGTCCTGCATTTTTTATTCCCGATACAAAACCAATTTCCCAGGTTTTAAAGGAGATGCAGCAAATTGGTGAGAGACTTGCTATCGTAACCGATGAGTACGGCGGTACGGAAGGTATCATAACCCTGGAAGACATACTTGAAGAAATAGTCGGTGAGATAAAAGATAGAACAAAAGTTGAGATAAGCGACTTCACAAAATTTCCGGATGGCTCGTATTGTATTCTCGGTTCGATGGATATTGATGATTTTAATGAAACATTTAGTTATAAACTACAGGAATCGGAGGAGTATAATACCGTTGCTGGTTTTATAGCGGATAAAACAGGTAAAATTATGAACCAGGGAGATTCATTTGAAACGGACGGAGTTCATTTCGAGCTTATCAAAAAAATAAAGCAGAAAATGGTGCAATTCAGGGTGTATTCCAACGAGCAGGAATTTGTTGTGGTTGAGAAAGAAAAGAAGGAGGAAAACGGAAGTAAATAGTGTGAGTTAAAAGCTGTTCGGAGGTATTTGGTCTTGTATAGAAGGAAAAATAATAATAATTTTGTGCACTCAAAACGCTGGTGTAGCTCAGTTGGTAGAGCAGCTGATTTGTAATCAGCCGGTCGGCGGTTCAAGTCCGTTCACCAGCTC
>JAJDNK010000094.1 GCA_022340715.1 bacterium BMS3Abin03
TAAAGTTAAACGGAATTAATTACATTCTTGATGTATCCCATAATCCATCAGGGATTGAAGCTGCCTTAAGCAACTTCAGAATCCGAAAACCTGATGTTATAGTTTTCGCAATGATGAATGATAAAGATTTTAAATCAGCTATAAAAGAAATAATAAAAACAAAAAGTAAAATAATTTTTACTCAACCCGTATATAAAAGAGCAGTTGAAGCTAAAAGGCTGTTTGAAACTGCATGTAAGTTAAAAATTTCGGATTTGAATAAATTGTACGTTGAGTCTAATGTAAAAATCGCTGTAAAACTTGCGGGTGAATCAGCGGGCAGGAACGGTAATGTTCTAATAATAGGTTCCTTCTTTCTTGTATCTGAAGCTATAAAATCTTTAAAGATACAACCTTTGTTCAAATAAACTTAGTTATTCTTATTATTGCGTTTTCTGTAATTTTGCAGAATCTTTTTTAACTGTGCGTTGAATTTACGTTCGAATACAATCATAACAGCTATCTGTTTTGATGTCAATATGGTTTTAAGATCCGATGCAAAATCATCTCTCTCTTTAGCAATCCGGCTTTCATAATCAAGCAGCTTGTCAACAAGTGTATCCAGACCATCACCGCTTTCAAGATTGGAAACCATTAATTTATAGGTCTGGACTCTTTTTTGGTTCAGTTCTTTAATAACCGAAACAAAGTTTTTATACTTAACGGTAAATACTTCGGCGGTTTCATCATCCAGCTCGAGCCTTTTAATCAGTTTCTCAAGCTTAATCTTTTCAATCTTATCTCTAATGTTATCGTTTTTCACCTGCGCGTTTACAACGGAAGATACGGCAAACAGGAAAACAACCAGGTAAAATAATAATTTGTAGCTTTTGCTCAACATGTTAAAATTTATTTTCAATTATAAATTACTGTTTGAAAGTTCTTTTAAAAGATTATCCTGCTCATTTTCATCAAGTTTATCCAGCTCATTTTCAGTTTCCTCATCAAACGTTCCCGGAGTGCCTGCGCCGAATATTGAAAGATCATCTACATCCGCAATAGAGGCAAGGTCTTTATTTGTAATATTTTCTTTTCTTATATCTTCTTTGCTCAGTGTCTTTTCAAAATCATTCGTTTTATTTGCTAAGTTTTCCCTCTTCTGAATTCTCTCTTTCCTATGTTGTCTGATACTGCGGGGTTTCTCATTATTCTTATTTGCAATATTCTCCGTTTTGGTTTCGGGAGTAACCGGTTTTTCTATATTCTTTTCAACCGGAATTTTCTGTTTTACAGTATCTTTCTTCTCAATATTTTCATTCTTAAATTTCTCTTGTTCTTTTTCTGATATCTCTGTTTCAGGTGTAAATGAAATCCTGTAAACAATAAAAATCAAAATTACAGCTGCAACAGGTACCAAAACCTTCCAGATGTAAGAAAGCGGATTTTTAGCAAGAGATTTTTGTTTTCTTTCATCAATTCTCTCATGAATTCTCGGCAACAAATTATTCCAGTATTGAGGAGCAGGTTCTTCATATTTCACAGACCCGGCAAACTCAAGAGCATTCTTCATATCAATATAAAGGTTCTTGACCTCATCAGAAGCGCTAATGGCATTCTTAACCATTTCGGCTTCGTCACTGGAAAGCGAACCGGTTACATAATCCGGAAGAAGAAGTTTAATTTTTTCTATATCGGGTTTCTTTGCCATTATTACTAATTTTCCATTCTCATTCTCGTTTTCAGATAATCCCCTAATTTTTTTACTGCATGAAAGTAGTTTGCTTTAACTCCGCCGACCGATTTTTTCATAACTTTCGAAATATCTTCATAACTTAAATTTTCATTATATCTCAAATTAAAAACAGCCCTTTGCTGAGCCGGAAGTGTTTCAATAGCTTCTATTAGCAGTTTCATCTTTGTTTTCTCATCAACAGCTTCATCAGACTTTTTCTCTTTTGATTCTACCTGTTCGGTTACAATTTCAAAACTCACGGTATTTCTAACTTTAGCTTTCCTTATGTGATTTATCGAGTAATTTGTTGCTATCCTGTAAAGCCATGTAAATAAATTCGATTCTTCCCTGAAATCTTTCAATGCAGAATATATTTTAATGAACACTTCCTGTGTTAAGTCGTCAGCATCGTCATGCGAATTAACCATTTTTCTGATAACCCAGTAAACCTGCTGCTGATAGCGTCTGACAATCTCATTAAACCCGGTGATATCACCGTTTTTGAAAGCAGAAATCAACTCCGAATCCGGTTTATCTCCGGAAAATTTATCAGACAACTGCGGGCTTTTGTCTTTTGGAGCCGCCAAATTATATTGTTCTGTTAGGAGTTATTTTACTATTTATTAAATACTTAAAGCTCATTTTGCCAACCTTTTCAAGCCCGCAAACAAATAATCCCTACATTCATATTGTTTGACACAAAAATATATAAAAAGTTTAATCAAATCTATCTTTTCATAGCTGATTCACAATAAACTATATCACTTAAACGACTGTTTAATCATTATAGTATTTCATAATGTTTAAAAAAACACTAAAATTGAATCTAAGGCCTGAAAATAGATATATTTGAAAATGTTTACAGGAATTAAAAAACTCCAAAATATTCCAAAAATAGCAATTATTGTTTCTGTAATATGTATTGTCATAATAATTCTTGTAAGTATTATAAATTCGTTCAAAACGGGAAAATCGGTCACAGAAAAGAAATCTGAAAATCCGGAATCTGTTATTTCACCTGTTGAAAAACCGGAGCCGGAAAAGGAATTTAATTATTCGGATTATTTCACAAGAGTAACAAATGAACCTGCAGTAATTCTGGAAGATATGGTTTACAACTGGCAAAACCTGTTCGACTTATTCTCATCAAATCCCGAAAACAGG
Source organism: bacterium BMS3Abin03 (assembly GCA_022340715.1). Classification (GTDB taxonomy): domain Bacteria; phylum Bacteroidota; class Ignavibacteria; order Ignavibacteriales; family Ignavibacteriaceae; genus BMS3ABIN03. The sequence continues at coordinate 2,876 of JAJDNK010000094.1, forward strand.
TATTTAAAATACACGGTATCGACTTCAAGTCTTGAGAAATTATCAGAAACAATTAAGAAAACTCACAAATTCTTTAAGGGAAATTCAGATGAAATAATTTCGGAATATGGAGATGTTATTAAAGAAGAAGCTGGATATTATAAATTAGACTGGCGTCTTATACTTGCTATGATAAAACAGGAATCCGCCTTTGTATCTGATGCCGAATCACATGCAGGCGCTTATGGATTTATGCAAATAATGCCGAGAACAGGAGAGAAGCTTGAATCAACTTTAAATCTTGAAGAACACCGCTCACCTGTTAATAATCTAGTTGCAGGGATTTATTACTATGCCCTGCTGGTTGGAAGATACAATGAAGCCGGTGACACAAATAAATATAAATTCGCTTTGGCAGCATATAATGCCGGCTCAGGTCATGTTGAAGATGCGATGACAATTGCTTATTACCTTGGGCAGGATTACTGGAATTGGGACAATGTTAAAGAAGCAATGAAGATGCTGGGACCCGATAATGATTCACTTCACCAGAAAATATGGAGGTCAAAACCTCCTAACGGTGAATTTACAAACTGGAAAGAACCTGTACATTACGTCAGCAACATAATGTTTTACTGGAGAGAATACCGCAAAATATATAAACCAAAAGATTAAACTGTCTTCAATATGAAAAGAAAGATTACTAAGGTTCTTATCTTATTATCGATATTCTCTTTTACCTCAACGTTTTACTCACAGGATTCTGCTGGCTATGACCCTCTGTTCAACAGCAGAAGCAGAATAACTAATAAGGAACCTTATAACACTGACATCAGACTTTTCAGGTGCATAAACAATAACAGAACCGGTTTTTTAAATACAAGCCTGACTGTAACCGATTATTCCGTTTTCCCATTGGCTGTTATACTTCCGGTATCGATGTTTGCATACGGAAGGACGAAAGACAGAACATATGACGAAAACACGGGGGTTTTAATTGCACTTTCCGAAGCAGGGTCGGTTGCTCTGACTACGGGGTTAAAATTTTTAATTAAAAGACCAAGACCATATATTACACTAAGCAATGTACACGTTAAGAAAGGAATTCTCTCAGACCCCTATTCTTTTCCTTCGGGACATACAAGCACTGCTTTTAGTATAGCTACAGGATTAGCATTGCGTTATCCTAAATATCCGCAGGTCTATGTTCCTGCATACATTTGGGGGTTAATAGTCGGCTACGGAAGAATATATTTCGGTATGCACTACCCTATAGATGTGCTGGGCGGAGCTGTTGTGGGTACTCTTTCGGCAATCGGGATATATTCTTTGAGAACGGAGATATTCAAGTTTAAAAACAGAGTTCTTGGAGAAGAAAATAAACCGGATGTGAATAAATACAATGCAAAATCAATTGGAATCATTAGCAGCAGTTTCATTCTCACTCTTGGTCTGAATCAGTTTTTATTAAAAAGTTTTAGTAAGCTGAATTTAGACTTTGAGCCTTTTACTCCAAGCGGGAACGACGGTATTAATTGTTATGTTAAATATTCTTTTTGAAAGTATAAAATTTAATGCTCTATTTACTCAATCTTTGCATTTAGCGGTCCGTTCAGACCTGTATACTGGGTTAACTCAGCGACCAGAGCACCTATAACAATCTTCATTTTTACTTTCACAGGTACTTTCCTGTCATCATCTGTGAGCCAAACATAAATATCAGAGGTTTTGGACGTAAAACCTTCTGTCAGTTCAGGTTTCAGAATAAAAGCTTTAAATTTGCCTGCTGCAACATCAACATCCTCTCTCCCCTGAAAACTAATCGTCAAATTAACAACTTTATCGTTGCTGAATATAGGGATAGTAATAATATCACCCTTTTTATAATTTGAATAATCCAGTGTTCTTGCGTAATAAAGAACCGAAATCAAGTCCTGAACATAATGAGGAGCCCAATAGTGTTTGTCCTCTATAAAGTTGATCTTTGTGTATACTTTTGAGCTTTCCTGAATGAAAGTAGCCTCGAAGTCTTTTTTAAAGTTTGTTTCGTTTATATGCTGCTCGAATCTCCATGGAAAGATGCCGTTAACATCTATAAAAGTCTTATAGTTATCCCTTACCTTATAAACCAAATCAAAACTGGAACGGGAGTTCACATCGAAGTTAATTTCGTATGTTTTTCTGCCGTTATAATTAAAAGGTGAAGGCGAGATAGTCATAAACGCCTCTGCAGCGGTTAAAAATCCGTAAGAAATCTCAAAAGAGAGTCTTTCACCGTATGAAAACGCATTATTTTGATTTGTTCTGAATCCGTGCAAAACCGAATCTGTTTGTGAAAAAACAGGTAAAGTTAACACTGTTATTGCTATTATTGATATTAGTATTGATTTCATGTCTTATTTGATTTCTTATTATTTTGAAATATAATTCATAATAAATTCATAAACTTCTACAGGTTTAATTTTATCCATTACATCACCATTTGCAGTATAATCACTTGTTTCAGGAGTAAATATCTTTTTTCTTTCTGTGTACGGACCCCACCTGGCAGCACTTTCGACGGTTACAGGTGAATAAAATCCTATGCAATATGCCCCAACTGCCGCTGCTATATGAATTGGTCCTGTTGAATTACTTGTAAAAAGAACGCTCATTTTGCATAATGCTGCAAATTCTTTTAAGCTTAAATCCGTTATTTCATACACTATTTCTTTGTTTTTCAAACCGCCTTCTACAGCATTTAAAGTAAGTTCATCATCTTTTGTTCCTGTCAATATAATATTCAATTTAAAAGAATCATCATTTATCAGCATATTTATTAATTCAGTAAAATTCGCCGATTTCCATCTTTTTGCAGAACCGAGGCTGCCCGGGTGAATTATAATGAATTTCTTTTTTATATCAACTCCAATAGACTCCAGCTTAGCTGCAACTTTTTCCGTTTCTTCCGGATTTACATTTAGTGCCGGCTGTACATTTTCAATTCTTTTACACCCGAGTTCATCAAGCAAATTCAAGTTATATTCAAGCTCGTGCTTTACAGAGTATTTTCTGTGCTCATAGTGTTTAATATTGAATAAAAAAGAATACCACCTGTATCCGGTGCTTAATCTGTATTTTACTCCGGCTAAAAAAAGAGCTAACGCTATCACAAATAAAGGTCTTACTGCTATCGCCAGGTCATAGTCATTTTCTTTGCATATCTTTTTAATGTGAGTTATACTATCCTTTTCTATGGCGTGAACTTTATTTATATTTGGGTAATCCTGAACAAGCTCAAAAACTTTTCTATTTACCAAAAAATCGATTTTTGCATCAGGATAGTTTAATTTCAATGTATCAATAACAGGAAGGGTTAAAATTACATCCCCGATTCTATCGGTTCTAATGATTAATATTTTATGGGGATTTAACCTTTTAGTGATAGTACCGGTGTTTAATTTCAAAATTTAAAAACAACCGTTAAATATATAGTTTTACAATTATTTTTTCAATTTATAAAAGATATAACAGCTTGAAAGTCAAAAAAATCATAATTGCATTTATCACAATTTTCCTACTTCATAATTTTACCTGCTTCACTTCCGGCTGCGCAGAAAAAAAGGAAGATAAACAGGTTAAAAATGATTCTGCAGAACAAAAGCTAAATAACTCAAAAATGGATTCAACAATAAACAAATTCACAGACCTTGAAAAAGATGCTTTTAAGCTTCATTATGATGCAATTGTAATTGATACACACAACGATATCTTAATGCCTGTTATGCTTAATGGCGCTGATATTACCAGGGAAACAAAGTCTACTCAATCGGATTTGGTTAAATGGAAAAAAGGCGGGCTCGATGTGCAAATATTTTCTATATACATACCGGAAAAAATTAAAAGTGATGATTTTAATTACGCAATAAAATTGATTGATTACCTCGATAAGCTTCAATCGGAATATCCAGACGAGCTTTATATGGCTAAAAACTATAAAGAGCTTATAAAAAGAATTAATGACGGTAAGTTCTGCGGACTCATGGGTGCTGAGGGCGGTAATATTATCGAGGGTTCTATGGATAATCTCGAAACAATTTACAGCAGGGGTGTGAAATATCTTGGACTAACATGGAATACAAGCAATGCAATCGGAGTTTCCGCAAAAGATGAAACACAAAGAGGTAAAAAAGGCGGTTTAACTGAGTTCGGAATAGAAGTAGTAAAAAAAATGAATGAACTTGGAATGATGATAGATGTTTCACACCTCGGAGAAACGGCATTCTGGGACGTAGTCAATACTTCCAAAGACCCTATAATAGCATCACACTCATGTGTGTATACTCTTTCACCTCTTTACCGAAACCTGAAAGATGACCAGATTAAGGCAATAGCGGAATCGGGCGGAATAATATGCGTTAACTTTTACAGCAGGTTTCTTGACCCTAATGCTAACACAAGACAAATTAATGCAATACATAAAAAATATAAATCAGCCTTAAAGCCGCTTGAGGAAAAATACGGTGATGATTTAATCGGCTTTAATGAAGAACGCTATCAATACCTGACAGAAAATTATACTGATAGAGGCGTACCGATTGATGTTTTAATTGACCATATAGACTACATTGTAAAATTAGTTGGTATAGATTATGTAGGTCTTGGTTCAGATTTCGACGGGGGTATTTCAACCCCGAATGAGCTTTATGACGCAACATGCTACCCTGTTATAACAAAAAAACTCGTTGAACGCGGTTACAGCGAACAGGATATAAGAAAAATTCTCGGTTTAAATTTCTTAAGAGTATTCAAAAGAGTATGCGGATAAATAAACAGAATGAAAATCACTCAGTCAAAAATAGATGAAATAGCTGCATCGATTGATATAATTGACATCATTTCTCAATATACCAATCTCCGCAAAGCCGGGAAAAACTTCATGGGCAGGTGCCCCTTTCATGAAGAACGAACACCCTCTTTCAGCGTATCGCAGGAAAAAGGAGTTTACCACTGCTTCGGATGCGGCAAGAGCGGAAACGTATTCAATTTCATAATGGATATAGATAATGTCACGTTCATTGATGCTGTAAGAACGCTTGCTGAGCGCGCCGGCATCCAGCTTCAGTTTGACGAAGAAGATTATGAGGACAGGAACCAGATTGAGCTTCTGTATGAAATAAATAAACGTGCGGGAAAATATTTCTACGATAACCTTTTAAGCCATGACGGCACTTATGTCAGAGAATATCTTGAACAGCGCGGTATTAAATCAGATACAATTACAAAATTCGGACTTGGATTTTCTCTGCGTGCAAACGATGCATTGTTAAATAAATTTTCCGGTAAGTTTAAAAAAGAAGATTTAATTTTATCAGGTCTCGTAATAAAATCCAATTTAAATGAGATTAGAGACAGATTTAGAGGCAGACTCATGTTTCCCGTTATTTCAGAATCAGGCAGGGTTGTTGGTTTCGGGGCAAGGAGGCTTTTCGATGATGATAATCTTGAAGCAAAATATATAAACTCACCTGAAACAAAAATTTATAATAAAAGCAAAATTCTTTATGGTTTAAACCTTGCAAAAACAAAAATCAAAGAAACCGGTTATGCACTGCTTGTAGAAGGTTACATGGATTTAATATCATTATATCAGAACGGTAT
>JAJDNK010000100.1 GCA_022340715.1 bacterium BMS3Abin03
CCATTATAATCGGAAAGATTGATTGTGCTGTCGTTCATATCCTTAACGGTTATATCATTTATTTCGTTTTTCAATTTATCTCCGGTTTTAACGTCGTTTGTTCCAGGCTTGGAAGCTGTAAGAGTAAAAAAGATAAGAAAAAATGAAAAAGTAACAGTTACTATAGTAAAAAATCTTTTTGTCATCATTTTGTCCTTTGGATTTTAAGATTTAATTCTTCTGTAAGTGTCCATTACAAAACAGGAGCTTACCGGTTGTAAGCTTGTTTCCAATCTCCGATTATAGATTTTAGTTCCTATAAGCTGACCAAGAAAATATGCAGTTACAAGAACGGGGTAAGTGTAAAGTGCAAACCCGATGTCCGAATATAACCTCAGTAAAATCACAAACGGAACAGGCAAATGAATAGCGAGTATCCACTGTAAGGAAAACCTCTTAACTCCTGTACGCCAGTAGCCGAAAGGAATATTAAAAAGTAAAACTGATATTGAAACTATCAACAGTTGCATTTGCACAATCAAATTAAGTCAAACCTACCATTTCTGTATCAGCGTAGTAAGGCAAAAAATGAGTAGTGTAGTTATCTGATGTTAGGTGTTAAAAATTAACTCATCAACATACAAATAGCAGCGGTATTAACGATATCTTCTACACTGCAGCCGCGACTAAGATCAAAGCAAGGCTTGTTTAATCCCTGCACAAGCGGACCGATTGCTTCGGCGCCACCAAGTCTCTGAGCAATTTTATAACCGATATTTCCTGCATCAAGATCGGGGAAAATAAGAACATTGGCTCTTCCAGCAACTGTACTGCCCGGCGCCTTTCTTTGTCCAATTGATTCGATTATTGCAGCATCAAACTGAAGCTCACCATCAATTTTTATATCCGGTCTTTTCTTTTTTACTATTTTTGTTGATTCGATTACCTTATCTACATCTTCGTGTGTAGCACTTCCTTTTGTTGAAAAAGATAGCATTGCTACAAATGGTTCCTGTTCTGTTAACTTTCGATGATTATCTGCTGTTGATATTGCTATATCTGCTAATTGCTTTGCATCAGGATTCGGAACTACAGCACAATCTGCAAAACTGAATGTTTTATCCGGAAATATCATTAAAAAGAAACTCGAAACAATGGAGATTCCTTCCGGTATTCCAACACATTGAATTCCTGCGCGCATAACATCTGCTGTGGAGGCTGTTGATCCGGCTACACTCCCATCTGCCATTTTTTCACGAACCATCATTGCTCCAAAGAATAAATCCCTTGCAATTGTTTCTCTTGCCTGCTCTATTTTTATTCCCTTGTGTTTTCTTAGGTTAAAATAGATGTTTGTAAAATCACTCAGTTTATCTGAAATAGAAGGATCGATAATCCGAACGCCTGTAAGATCGACATCAAGTTTTTCTGCATCTTTCCTTATGGTATCTTCTTTACCCAGCGTGATTACTGAAGCTATATTTTCTTTTGTAAGTATTTCGGCAGCTTTTAATACTCTTTCATCATTTGATTCGGGAAGAACAATTGTCTTCTTTAATTCTCTCGCTTTTGATTTTATATCATCTAATAATTGAAGACTCATTTTTTACTCCATAAAAAAGTGAAATTGGAATACTCAAAACTAATAAAAATAGGGTTGATATTTTGATGAGGTAGTCGATAGATGAAAGATTGGACGGTAAATTTTTACAGCTTTAGTTAATTTTAGGGGAATAAAATTGTATCTAATGAATCATTACCACAAAAGCCAAAAACAGAATTGCTGAACGATATAATAATCAGTAATAAATTGATTTTGGTGGCTAAAAGCGATACATTCACAATCCTGATTTTTTAATGATTGCTGACAATTTACAACGGCTTAAAGAGAAAATTAACAGCACCTGCCTGTCTGTGGGACGAGAACCTCACGATGTAAAACTGGTAGCTGTTTCCAAGTATTTCGGTATTAATACAATTACAGAAGCTGCTGGTCTTGGCGTTACCGATTTTGGTGAGAACAAGGCTCAGGAATTAAGAGATAAATACAAAATACTTGGTGATAAAGTAAAATGGCATTTTATAGGGACACTGCAGCGAAATAAAGTGAAATATGTCGTAAATAGTTCGTTGCTTATTCACTCGGTTGATTCTAAAATTTTAGCCGAAGAAATAAATCGCCAGGCAGAAAAAGAAGATAAAATTCAGAAGATATTATTAGAGGTTAAAACATCCGGTGAAGAAAGTAAATCTGGGCTTGGAAATAATGAACAGGTTTTTAAACTTGCAGAAGATTGCAGAAAATTGAAAAATATCCAATTCATTGGATTGATGACGATGGCGCCGTTTACAGATGATGAAAGATTAATAAGGAAAAGTTTTTCCGATTTGCGTAAATTGAAAGATGAATTAAATCAACACGGCAATAATTTAACCGAGCTTTCCATGGGAATGACGAGTGATTTTGAAATAGCCATTAGTGAAGGATCAACAATTGTGAGAATCGGATCTGCCATTTTTGGTCCGCGGGATTATTCGAAAGATTGGAGGGATTCATGAAATTCTCTCCAATGAATATCAAAGCCCAGGAATTCACAAAAACGATGCGAGGTTACGATGTTGAAGAAGTAAGAGCTTTTCTTGAAAGGCTCTCGAACGAGATGGGAAATATACTACAGGAAAATGATTCGGTTAAAAAGGAGTTAATTGAATTAAGAGATGAAATTACCGAATACAAAAAAATTGAGAAGAATCTTCAGGATACATTACTTAAGGCACAGGAAACTTCCAGTAAATCGCTTGAAACAACTAAGAAACAAACAGGTGTAATGATCAAGGAAGCGGAACTTAAAGCATCGCAAATTATTGAAAATGCAAAAGGTAATGCTATAGAAATTAAAAATGCCGTTAATCATTTACGTGAAGAAAGAGATTTGATTATTTCAAAATTAAAAGCAATAGTAAATTCACAGTCAAATTTGCTTGAAGTAAAAGTAGAACAAGCGGGAAAGGAATCAGAGAATCCTTCGAAGTCAGATTCACAGAAAGATTTTGATGTTGACGTCGATGGGATTGTGGACAAACTTTAAAACATTATGGAAACTCTAAACTCCCAAATAAACGAAACCCTTGAAGTTATCCGTAAAAAAACCCAGGAGAATTATCCAATTGGAATTATATTGGGTACGGGACTCGGAGGATTAGTAAAAGAAATAAAGATCGAACATGAAATTGATTACGATAAACTGCCTCATTTTCCACTTTCAACTGTTGAATCGCATAACGGAAAGTTGATCTTTGGGAAGATCGGCAATAAAAATGTTGTAGCTATGCAGGGAAGATTTCATTACTATGAGGGATATTCGATGAAACAAATCACTTATCCAGTTCGCGTGATGAAATTTCTCGGAGTTGAAACGTTATTAGTTTCAAATGCCTGTGGTGGAATGAATCCTGTTTACCGTAAAGGCGATTTAATGTTAATGTCGGATCACATTAATTTATTAGGTGATAATCCATTAATAGGTAAAAATGAAGATGAGCTCGGACCAAGATTTCCTGATATGAGTGAAGCATACAATCTTGAATTAATTAAGTTAGCCGAAGAAGTAGCATTAGAAAATAAAATCAAGGTTCATAAAGGAGTTTATATTGCGGTACCCGGTCCTAACCTGGAAACAAAAGCAGAATATCGATTTCTCCGTGCAACTGGTGCAGATGTTGTTGGTATGTCCACTATTCCTGAAAACATTGTTGCAAATCATATGGGAATGAAAGTTCTTGGAATTAGCATAATTACGGATGAATGTTTCCCGGATAGTCTAAAACCTGTAAATGTTGAGGAAATAATAGCAACAGCTATAGAAGCAGAACCAAAAATGACTTTAATAATGAAAAAAGTCATTGAAAAGTTATGATTGACAGGAAAAAATATTTAGCGGAGTATTCAACTCCAACCTTACTTGGCGTATTAATATTTGCTTCAGATTTTCTGAATACAAACTTATTCGGATTTGGTGAAAAAAATTTTGCAGTGTGGTTTGTTCTTTCTCTTTTATGTTTTGCCAGCGGATGGTATATAAATAAATCTCTGGGCTGGCATCGTGGTGGCAAGATTGTTTTTGCTATTATTGTTTCCGTAACCGCAGTAAGCATTTTAATGATCACTTTTTTTGCGGGTTATTTTGGTGCTGCTGAACTATTAACAGAAAATCTGGTTCTTTACAGTTTAAGAAACATTATGCTTGGTGCTATGGCATTTTTTGGTATGTCGATACAGGAAGTAATTAGCACAAGAAGGGATACCGAATTACTTACTCAGAAAGTTGAGTTATATGAAAAAGAAGCTGACGTTGTAAAAAAAGAAGCGGAACTAATTATTAAGGAGGCAAATCTAAGTGCGGAAAAAATAGTTAACGATGCTGAAGCAAAAGCAAAGAATATCATACTTAAAAAGGAACGTATTGAAAACGAGCTGAAAGAATTTATCCAGACTGAAAAAGAATTAATTAATCGTTATGAAAAAAAATAATCAGAAAAACTATTTCTGATCTAATCCAGATGTTTAAACAGAATATTGAAAAAACAGGTTATCCTGAAATTGAAAAGAAAATCCTGAAGTTTTGGGATGAACACAAGATTTTTGAAAAAAGTGTGTCTTCTCGAAGCGAGGATAAGCCATATACTTTTTATGAAGGTCCGCCAACTGCCAATGGTAAGCCAGGAATTCATCATGTTATTTCAAGAACTTTAAAAGACCTTGTTTGCAGGTATAAAACGATGCAGGGTTACCGTGTTGAAAGAAAAGCCGGGTGGGATACACACGGTCTGCCTGTTGAGATAGAAGTGGAAAAGAAAATAGGTATAAAACATAAAAGTGAAGTTGTTGAGTATGGAATAGAAAAATATAACCAGGCTTGCCGCGAGTCAGTTTTCACTTATCTCGATCTCTGGGAAAAGATGACTAAGCAAATGGGTTACTGGATCGATCTTAACTCAGCGTATATAACTTTGAGGAATGAATACATAGAATCTGTTTGGTGGGCATTAAAAACTTTGTTCGATAAAGGACTTATTTATAAGGATTATAAAATTGTTCCTCAGGATCCTAAATCTGAAACTGTACTCTCATCCCACGAACTTGCTCTTGGTTACAGGGAAACAAAAGATCCATCTGTTTATGTTCTATTCAAAATAAAAGATAAAGATGAACACTTCCTCGTATGGACAACAACTCCATGGACTCTCATTTCAAATGTTGCTCTTGCTGTTGGACCTTATGTTGATTATGTAAAGATAATGGTTGGTGACAAAAAAATAATTCTTGCCAAAGAAAGACTTTCAGTTATAGACGGCGAATATGAAATTCTTGAGGAGATGAAAGGTAAGAAATTAGAAGAAATTGAGTACGAACAGTTATTTACTTATGCAAAAGTAAACAAGAAAGCTTTTTATGTTGTACCGGGCAACTTTGTAAGTACTGAGGACGGTTCAGGCATTGTTCACATCGCTCCGGCTTTTGGTGCAGATGACTATGAACTTTCTAAAGAATTTGATCTGCCGATGGTTCAGCCGGTTACACGCGGCGGCCTATTCACAGATGAAGTAACTGATTTTGCCGGAAAGTTTGTTAAAGATGCCGATAAAGATATTATTTATAAGTTAAAGCAGGAAGGGAAGCTTTACAGAAAAGAAACGATTACTCACACGTATCCGTTTAGCTGGCGCCATGAAGATGTTCCTGTAATTTATTACGCACGTGAATCATGGTTTATTAAAACCACAGCAATTTCAAAACGGATGGTTGAGCTGAATAAAACTATAAACTGGCAACCGCCAGAAGTCGGTTCAGGCAGATTTGGTAACTGGCTGGAAGAAAATAAAGATTGGGCATTATCGCGTGATCGTTTCTGGGCAACACCGTTACCCATCTGGCTATGTGAAGATGGAGATATGTTTGCAGTTGGCAGTATTGAGGAGCTCAAAGACGGTTTTATTGAAGAAGATGGTAAAAGAAAATCAGTTCGTGAAATTGAAGATATAGATCTCCACAAACCGTTTGTAGACAGAATATTTTTTGAAAAAAACAGTAAAATCTATAAACGCACACCTGAACTCATAGATGTTTGGTTCGATTCCGGTTCTATGCCTTTTGCGCAATATCACTATCCTTTTGAGAATAAAGAGAAGTTTGAGAAAAGTTTGTTCCCGGCAGATTTTATCTGTGAAGGAATCGATCAAACACGCGGATGGTTTTATACTTTGCATGCAATTGCATCTATGCTATTTGATAATGTTGCTTACAAAAATGTTATTGTTAACGAATTAATTCTGGATAAAAACGGACAGAAGATGTCCAAATCAAAAGGCAACACTGTCGATCCGTTTATGCTGTTCGATAAATATGGTGCTGATACAACAAGATGGTACTTGATTGCAAACAGCCCGCCCTGGCGCCCGACTCTTTTCGATGAAGATGGTTTGGTCGAGGTTCAACGAAAATTTTTTGGAACCCTGTTAAATACATATTCGTTCTTAGCTCTCTATGCAAATATTGATAAGTTCAGTTACAGAGAAGAAGCTATACCGGTGGAAGAAAGAGAAGAAATTGATCAGTGGATAATTTCAAAGCTTAATTCCCTGATTGTCGAGTTTAAGGATTTAATGGATGAATATGAAGTAACAAAAGCAGCACGCGCCGTTTCAGATTTTACAATAGATCATTTATCCAACTGGTATGTGAGAAGATGTAGAAGAAGATTCTGGAAATCTGAAATGAATAAGAGCAAGCTTGCCGCTTACCAGACTTTGTACGAAGCTCTTATTGTAATCTGTAAGCTAACCTCACCGTTTGCGCCGTTTATCTCGGAGGAGCTTTATCTCAGTCTCAATTCCTCAACAAAGAAAGAAGATTTTGAATCTGTTCATCTGGCCGAATATCCTGCCGCTGGTAAAATAGATGAAGAGCTGGAGTTAAAAATGGAAGTAGCTCAACAGGTGGTATATCTTACGAGAGCTATGAGAGCAAAATCGAATCTAAAAGTGCGTCAGCCGCTTAAGAAAATAATGGTTGTAGTAGATAAAAACAAAAGGGCGGTTTTATCAAAAATGAGAGATGTTATTCTCGATGAAGTGAATATTAAGGAATTAATTGTTTTAGACGATGACTCGAAGATAGTGAGCAAATCTGCTAAAGCTAATTTTAAAACTCTGGGACCGAAGTATGGTAAGAAAGTGCAGATCATCTCGAAAGAAATAAAAGAATTCAAATCGGATAAAATAAAAGCACTTGAAAACGGTGAACAGGTAAAATTGACCATTGATGGAGGGGATTTTTTGATCGCTCCCAACGATGTGGAAATTATCAGCACGGAAATTGAAGGTTGGTTTGTTGAATCTGATGAAGGTGTAACAGTAGCAATCGATACAGAGCTTGATGATGATTTGATAGGTGAAGGTTTGGCACGGGAATTCGTAAACAGAGTTCAAAATATGAGAAAAGATTCCGGTCTGGAAGTAACCGATAAGATAATAATTCGGTTTACCGGAAGTGATTTAATAAATAATGCTGTTCAGTCGTTCACAAAATATGTGGCTGCGGAAACTCTTGCTGAAAGTATAGAGCAAACGAAAAACCTGAACGGCGGTTTTAAGCAAGATTGGGAAATAGGGGATCAATCCTGTACCATACAAATTATGAAAGCGAGTTCTTAATATTAGAGGAGATTAAATCATGGCAAAGAAAGCAACATCTAAAAAGAAAAAAACAGGTAAAGTAACTAAAAAAACTACTAAAAAAGGAAAAGGAACATTGGCAAAGAAAAAGAGTACAGCTACAAGAGCAAAAAAAGCTACAGGAACTAAAAAGGTGACAGCAAAAAAGACATCTCGTAAGAGCACGTCTGCGAAGAAAACAAC
>JAJDNK010000105.1 GCA_022340715.1 bacterium BMS3Abin03
TATTCCTCCGCAAGAAAGACAAAGAAGTCTAAGTGATTTTCTAAATCGATATATCTTTCCTTTTTGAAGACTAATTACTTTAAATATTTTCTGATTCTTATTGCGGTTATTTTCTGGGGGAACTCATTTATTGCCGTTAAGATTGCACTTCGTGAACTTGCACCGGTTACCATCGTAACTCTAAGATTAATTATAGCCGTATCATTTCTATTTATCGCAGGAAAATTCCTACGCAACAGCTTAGCGATTCAAAAGAAAAACTTTATAGGTATTTTAATACTTGCTTTGATTGCTGCATTTCATATCTGGATACAAATAACAGGGGTTAATTACACGACGGCCGCAAATAGTGGATGGATCATTGGGACGGCTCCTGTATTTATGGCAATTTTAGGTTTAATATTTTTTCGGGAAAAAATCAGTTTCCTAAAATTGCTCGGTATAATAGTGGCTATTTTGGGATTGCTTTTACTTGTCGGTAAAGGAGATTTCCTTTCAATCAGCCTAATAGAAAATAAAGGTGACTTTCTCGTTCTCTTCAGTTCTTTTACCTGGGGCGTTTATTCGATGGTAAATAAAAAGATAAGTCTGTCATATCCTCCGTTAATGACAATTTTTTATTTGTTTCTCTTTATGATGCTGATAATGCTTCCCTTCAGTTTGTCTGGAGAAGCAATATATTCTGTAATTCACTTATCTGTTAATGGCTGGATAGCTGTAATTTTTCTGGGAATGTTTTGTTCCGGAATTTCTTATGTGATCTGGGCGCAGGCGCTCAGGGATATGGAATCTGCAAGAGTTGGAGCATTTTTATATCTTGAACCTTTCGTAACTGTACTATCTGCCTGGCTTTTGCTTAATGAACTTATTACACCGGTTATGATGCTTGGTGGAATAATTATTATAATAGGTGTTATCCTGGTAAATAAATAATTATTTTCCTCTTCGATGATTTTAAACTGCAACATTCCTCCACCTGTAAATCTCAATTGCTGGAAACACCATGCGGGATTTATTAAGGAACAAATACATTTAATAGCACATAAAAAAATAAGTGAGCCCGGGTTAAAAAAGATTTTGCTCACTATTGGTGAATCACAAATGGATATTTATCTGGGAAAATTAACATCAACACAAATTGCAAAAGGGATTACTGAAACATTAAAAAAGAACTTTAAATTCAAACTTAATAATTATAGTAAATGGTTAAGTGAAGAAAAGAAAGACTATAAACTTCTTACAATTTCCGATAAATCTGTTTGGACACTCAGGCTGGGAAAAGATCAGGAAAGATATATACACATTCATCCAGGCAGATGTTCGCCATTAACAATTAGAGTAAAATCATCAACATTAAAAACATACATCCTTTCAGAAGTTTTTTCGATTGATAAGGAAACAAAACAAGATGAACTGATGTATATCAATAAATTGAGGGTCGGATTTTTAAATCTTCCTCCTCTTAAATCAATTTCTTCTTCAAAAGGATTATTAAGATTAAGAAATCTGTTTAACGATATTAAAGTCTGATCAACAATGTATGATGTAATTATAATAGGAAGCGGTGTTGCAGGTTCAATAGCTGCATACAAATTGGCTGAAGCCGGGAAAAAAGTTCTGATCCTGGAAAAAGAAACTTTGCCAAGATATAAAACCTGCGGCGGTGGTGTTATATCCAAAGTTAGTGAGTTACTGCCATATAAAATTGATCCAGTTGTAGAATGTAAACTATACAAGTCAGATATATATGATCACGCAAACGATTTGCACTTCATTATCGAGAGAGATATTCCTATTATAAATATGACTATGCGTTCATCGTTGGATCATTTTATGTTAACAAAAGCAAGAGAAGTTGGTACTGAAATCAAAGAAGAAAATGAAGTGATTGATATTAATGAGAAGAATGGATTTGTAGAAGTAATTACAAGAAATCAAAGTTATGAAACAAAATTTGTAATTGCTGCAGATGGCGCAACGGGAATAACAACAAGAAAACTCGGTATTCAGATTAAAGTAAAAAAGATTCCGGCAATCGAACATGAAGTTGTAATTGAAAAAGATCAATTTGAAAAGCTAAATAAAACAGCTCGTTTCGATTTTGGCTTGGTGCCAAATGGATATGCATGGGTTTTCCCCAAAAAGGTACATTTATCAATCGGTTTGCTTACTATGAGTAAACCGGGAATAAATCTACATCAATATTTTAAAAAGTATCTTGAGATTCTCGGCATCACAAAACTTCTTAGCGAGGAAAAACACGGATATATAATTCCATTTCATTCCGGACAAAAAAATTTTTCTTACGGCAGAATACTACTTGCGGGTGATGCTGCAGGTCTCGCTGATCCAGTAACAGCAGAAGGAATAAGCTATGCTATTACAAGCGGAATCTATGCAGCTAATTCTTTTATAAATGGGAAAGAAAATGCAGAAACTGTTTGCAAACTATATGAATTTGAAATAAAGAAAATTTTAACTGAGCTAAAATACGCTCGTTATCTTGCTTTCCTTATATACAAGTCACCTTTACTTCGTACTTTTGTATTTAAAATGTATGGGGAAAAACTAAGTAATTTAATGACAGATGTAATAACCGGAAAAGTAAAATACAGTGAGTTGCTGAAAAATCCCTTGAATTATTTAAAGCTTTTTAAGTTGACCCACTTTAAAAAAAATCCCCGCTAATCTTAAAAGATTAACAGGGACTTTCTTAATTATCAAATCAGGTTTAGCTTATAAAACTAAGCAACTTCGGTAAGTAATTCTTTTTCGATTGCTTCTTTTAAAGCTTCTTTAGGTAAAGCACCAACTGCCATTTTCGGTTGTCCTTCTGTAGGAATAAATAATAAAGAAGGGATGCTTCTTATACCGAACACCGAACCTAATTCCTGTTCCTCATCGGTATTTACCTTGTAGAAATTTACTTTGCCTTTATATTCCTCTGATAACTCCTCAATAACAGGACCAACCATTTTACATGGTCCGCACCACGGAGCCCAGAAATCAACTACGGCAGGAAGATCGCCTGCGTACTTCCATTCTTTGTTCTTTTCGTAATCGAATACCTTACTTAAGAAATCTTCTTTCTTCAAATGTTCAGCCATTACTTTATCCTTTTTCTTTGTTAGATGTTATTTAATACTCGTTTTAATTTTTCCTGGACTTCATCCGCAACCGGTTTTAAGTTTTTATTATCAACTACTTGCGACATTAAACCGGGATTAAAAACAGACACCGCAGTTTTATTATCTTTTTCATACACAATCACGTTACACGGTAGTAGCAATCCGATTTCTTCTTCTGCTTGTAAAGCTTTATGAGCTAATGGAGGATTACACGCTCCAAGAATTGTATATTTTTTGAAATCCACATCGATTTTTTTCTTTAATGTTTCTTTAACATCAATTGTCGTTAGAACACCGAAACCTTCCTTCTTTAGTTCATCGATTACTTTTTCGATTGTATTTTCAAATGATAAATCAATAGTTTTTGAAAATCCATATTGCATTACGTCACCCTTTGTATTATTTGCTTTCTTTTAATGTTGAAAATTTGAATAGTGCGTAAAGAGGACAAAAATTAATCAGGGCAGTTAAAAGAAATACAATTGCAAGAATTCCAAGTATGATTGCAAATGTCCCACTGATTACCCCAGTAAAATATAGCACTGCGATTGCACCTGCTATAAGGACTCTTAAAATCCTGTCGACATTACTTATATTCTTCTTCATTATTTTCTCCTTTAAATAAAAAATTTATGTTTTGTTTCCAGTTAATTAATATCGCTCCGATCGCTGCTCCGTAAACCGTGCTTATATACGGATTACCTGAAATAGGACAACTTCCATTGCAACCAACTAAATCGTAATATAAATACCCGACAACGGCGCCTATAACAATCGGAATTGTCATTTTCAATAAAACTCTTATTACTTTATTCCTGCTGCGTTCCATCGGATTATTCCGCCTTTTAAGTTTGCTGTAATAAAACCACGATGTTTTAATTTTGAAGCAGCAGAAATACTTCTGCTTCCGGTCTGGCAGCAACACACGATCTCTTTATTTTTAAATTTCGCAAGCTCATCGATACGACTTGTTAACTGTGCCAGTGGAATATGCAGAGAATTTTTTATCGATTGTGATTTTCTTTCCGCCGGTGTTCTTACATCTAAAAGAACAACCTCTCTACTGTTTTTCATCTTCTTAGATAATTCAACCGGGGAATATTGTTTTATAGATCTGACTAATAATATTCTTCTCAGAATCTGAACTCCAATAAGGAGTATAACTACGTAAAGTATTATTTGTCCGGTTTCCATTATCTGTTTTTATCCATATAAATATTTCAATCGATGTTAATATGATTCAGTTGAGAATAAAAGGATTCAATAAAAAACCCCCGGTAAACGGGGGCATAGGGATCAGCGTGTTGCATGTTTTAACCTCTTTAGGAAAATCCGGACAAGAATTGCTGAGATAAACAACAATACCACCAGAAATCCAAAGAATAAATGATGAGGGAAGCTGTTGTAGAATCCTCCGAAAAGACCAGAAAGATAATTGCCTATTGCCGTTGCTCCAAACCATCCACCCATCATCGTTCCACGGATTCTTGCTGGAGCAACCTTTGATACGAATGACAAACCCATAGGACTTAAACATAATTCCCCAATAGTAATAACAAAATATGTTGATATTAACCATTGTGGACCCATATTGTTTGCATCGGCATCACCACCAGCAAGACAGGCAATTACCATGATTATCAATGCTAAACCGGATATGAACATTCCCAGACCTATTTTGCCGGGTGTTGATGGTTCCTTCCCCTGTTTTCTTAACCAGTTCCAGAATACAACAATTAACGGCGTAAGAAGCAAAATGAACAAAGGATTAAAAGTTGCATAAGTTTCCGGCTTCAACCAATCAATCAAAACAGTTGAGCGTTGGGCAAATAATGTTAATGCAAATCCGTTTTGATGAAATGACATCCAGAAAAATATTACAATGGCAAAGATTGTTAGTAAAGCAAATATTCTTTCTTTTTCCTGTGCAGGACTGATTTTTTCATCCTTATCTAAAGGAGCTCCTGTGTGTGCGTCTCTCTGATCGGCATGCATATATCGTTTCTTCCAAATTTCAAAAACAACTAAGGACAAAATCATTCCTGTACCAGCAGCTGCGAACGCAGGCTGATAACTTCCAAAATAATCGTGGAGCCATGTTGCAGCCAGCGGGGCTAAAAATGCACCGAGGTTAATACCCATATAAAAGATATTATAGCCTGAATCTTTCAAAGAACTTCCCGATTCATACAGATTGCCAACAAGAACGGAAATGTTTGCTTTGAACAATCCGTTTCCAATTATTATTACAAAAAGCGCGAAGTAAAAAATCCATATAAGGGAAGGTCCCGATAATGAAAGTAGAAAATATCCCAATGACAAAATTATTGCGCCAAGAATTATAGTTTTCCGGTAACCTAAAAGTTTATCCGCAATCCATCCTCCGGCAATAGGTGTAAAATAAACGAAACCTAAGTAAAGTCCGTAAATCTGTCCTTTATAAGAATCGCTCCAGCCTAAAGTTTCATCCATATAAAGTGTAAACACAGCAAGCATAGTGTAAAATCCAAAACGTTCCCACATTTCCGTAAAGAATAAAACCATTAATCCCCTTGGATGTCCTTTGAACATTCGTCCTCCTGGTTGATTTTTATTTAGTTAGGATTTAGAGTTTTCTTAAAGAAAGAAATAGAATAGATGATTTTGACGGTTGCAGATGCCATCAAAATATTTTCCTCTTGGTTTAGAAAAGATTGATTTTTAATCTGAAGGTAAATTAAAGAGTTTTGGGAATAATAGCCAACGTTAATTCTATAGAAATGAACTATGTTTCCTTCAATTTGTAAAGCGCTTTTAATATTTAATTCGGTAATTTGAAAAAATGATGAGATAAAGAATGTGAATTCTCCTTGCTTTTATTGGATTGCTTTCTTACATTTATTCAATGAATTTAAGATTCAGAACATATTATTACTTTTATTTTTTCAACCGTCCGGTTCGGAACGGTGGTAATATGTTCTAATGCAAGTTAGATTTTTAATTACTAAGCCCGGTTCCGAAAAAGAGCCGGGCTTTTTTTTAAACTCAGGCATTAAAATTGAAACTTTCTTCGCTTCGTAAACTAATTTGAAAGTAAATCTTTTATGGTAATTACAATTATAGGATTAGGGCTAATCGGCGGTTCACTTGCTATCGATCTCAGGGAGAAAGGAATTGCTGAAACATTAATCGGTGTTGATAATAATGCAAAAAATGCCAACGATGCTCTTCGTATCGGTTTGGTCGATGAGATCAGAAAACTTGATGAGGCTATTGAACTCGCAGACCTGATCATTCTTGCTATTCCGGTCGATCAAACAAAAATGCTATTGCAGGAAGTCCTTGATAAAATTAAAGCTTCTACCGCTGTAATGGATGTTGGATCAACAAAAGAAGGTATTTGCCTGGTTGCAGATAAACATAAAAAACGTTCTAATTTTGTTGCAACACACCCGATTGCAGGTACAGAAAACTTCGGCCCTCTTGGTGCAATCCGCGGTTTGTTTAATAACAAACTCACTATTATCTGCGACGCTGATAAAAGCGCGGAGTTTGCCATAGACAAAGTTAAATCTATGTACACTGCTGTCGGTATGAAGATAATTAATATGAATTCAAAAGAGCACGATCTTCACGCAGCGTATGTTTCTCATCTTTCTCATATAAGTTCTTTTACACTGGGATTAACCGTTCTTGAGATTGAAAAAAGTGAAGAAACTATTTTTGAACTCGCAGGCAGTGGTTTTGCTTCAACCGTTCGGTTGGCAAAAAGCTCTGCGGATATGTGGGCACCTATCTTTCAGCAAAACTCACATCATTTATCAAGAGCACTTGGAGCTTATATCGATAAGCTAGTATTATTTAAAGAATACATCGAAAAACATGAAACCGGAAAAATTCACGACTTAATAAAAGAAGCAAACGACATAAGAAGAATTTTAGACGGAAAGAATTTAACACTATAAAACGATCTATTTGACGGAGTTATATTATGCATCTAGATTTAAACATTACGCCAATTGAAGAATGGTTTCCCGGGAAAGGAAAACCAAGATTGATAAGCGGTCCCTGCAGCGCTGAAAATGAAAAACAATTACTGAGCACTGCTACCGAGCTTGCAAAAACAGGGAATGTACATTTAATAAGAGCAGGCATCTGGAAACCACGTACCAGACCGGGAACTTTTGAAGGTGTTGGTGAAAAAGGTTTGAAATGGCTGCAAAAAGTTAAAAGCCAAACAGGATTACCGGTAACAACCGAAGTCGCAAATGTAAAACACGTTGAGCTTTGCCTGAAGTATGGGATCGATATTCTCTGGATTGGCGCCAGAACCTCTGTAAATCCCTTCTCGGTTCAGGAAATTGCTGATGCATTACGCGGAACCGATATTCCTGTGATGGTTAAAAATCCTATGAATCCTGATTTACAATTATGGATAGGTGCTCTCGAAAGAATAAATGATGCAGGTATAACAAAACTTTGTGCTGTACACCGGGGATTTTCTACATTCGACAGATCGCCATTTAAGAATACACCGATGTGGGAAATTCCAATCGAACTTAAAACGATGTGTTCTTCATTGCCCATTTTTTGCGATCCAAGTCATATAGCAGGAAACCGTGAACTGATTCCAATGATTTCACAAAAGGCAATGGATCTTGATATGGACGGTTTAATGATAGAGTGTCACTTCTCTCCACAATCAGCCTTAAGTGATTCAAAACAGCAGGTAACACCTTCTCAGCTTACAAAAATCATTGATGAACTTATCATCAGGGAATCTAAGATTACAAACAAACAATTCGAAAACCAGCTGGAGCAATTAAGAACAACTATTGATGAAATTGATGAAGAAATTATTCAGGGCATTTCATTACGAATGAACATTGCTGAACGTATAGGTGAATACAAAAAGGAAAATAAAGTAACAATCCTTCAGATCAATCGGTGGGAGGATATCGTAAATAAAAGACTTAGTGAAGGTTTGGCTCTTGGACTAAGTGAAAATTTCGTAAAGGGATTTCTAAAACTTGTCCACGAAGAATCTATCAGGCGTCAGGCTGAGGTTATGAATATACCTTCTGAGGAAACTGCCGTTAAGTTTGAGAAAGGTTGAATTTATTATCGGGCTTGAATTTTAATGAAATCGATTCCATTTTAATTTTTTAAGAACATAATTATGCCAGCTATAAAACATTATTTAGTTATCAATTCCACGACCAAAAAAATTTACAACGCATTTACAACTAAAACGGGAATTACAAACTGGTGGACATCCCAAACGGAAATCGGTAGTAAAATCGGCGATATAAACATTTTCAATTTTGGAACCCGCTATCATAATGAAATGAGCATTGCCGATCTCCAGCCAAATAAAAGAGTTGAATGGAAGTGCATCGTTGGTGATAAAGAATGGATTGGAACAAATTTCGTATTTGAACTAGAAGAAAAAGATAAAGACACAATTCTCAGATTTTCACACTATAATTGGAATGAAGAAACCGATTTCTTTGCCTCCTGTAACTACCAATGGGCTTATTACCTGGGAAGTCTAAAGCAATATTGTGAAACAGGGATAGGAACTCCCTTCAAAGGATAGTTACTTATTGATCCGTTGCTTTAGAAGGCAGAGCACGAATACTTGTTACCCTTAACATACTTATCAACAAAACAGAAGCCCCAATCCACTGAACAGGACCAAGTATATTGCCGTGCACAAAATATTCCAAGACAACAGCAGTTAAAGGAAAGGCAAGTTCACAAATAGAAGTTACAGAAGCAGATATCCTTTTTAGTCCATAATAATATAAAAAGATCGCCGGACCGCCTGTTGAAAAGGCGATAAAAATAAAAATTGAAAACTGCTTACCTGATATATCGGTTATGTTTGTAATTGTTCCGGGAATCAAAACAATAAACAACATAATCACCGAGGTAATTGCGAAACGCAGGTATGTGCCAAGTTCAAATCCTACATTTCTCAATGCTCGTTTACTAAGTACAGTTGAAGAACTGAAACTAATTGCCGCAAGAAGAGATAAAAGTGCTGCTACTGCTGTTTTATCTCCGTTCGAAAGATCGGGCAGATTTAAACCGAACGTCATAAAATATGCACCAATTATTGCAAGCACAGCCCACCAGAAAAACTCAACCGGCAATTTTTCTTTTAGATAAACCGCGGCAAGACTTATTGCAAAAACCGGCTGCAGTTTCTGAATCAGTATAACGATAGAAAGGTTCACATAGTTTACATAAAATAACGCCCGTGTTATTGCCATTGTTCCTATTGCACCACCCAGCAAAGCAACCCCGATAAATGCAAGCCAGTCTCCCCAATCCATATTTTTTATTTCTCCGAAATATTTAAACATAAAAGGCGTAAGAAGCACTGCTACAATTGTGCTTTCTACAAATACAACTAAAGTAACGGGCAAAGTAAAAAGAACCGGACGGAGTACAATTCCATCCACGCCCCAGAGACTTGCTGCTATGATAATAAAAAACGGTGCGAGTTTCTTCATTAAGTAATTGGTTTTTATGAAAAAGCGAAAATTAGTTTGGCAAATATAACATTACTATATAATAATGCTATAAATTTTATAAAAATGTGATGAAGATAAAATAATGGCGATTTAGAAAATCAACTCTTCTTATCCTTTTGCTCTATTAATAATTACCATAATCTTTGAAACCCCTCAACTTTTTTCAGTAAATATTTCATCATTCAATTTATTTGAAGTGATTGAAACCGTAATTAGTTGGCTCAAAATAATCATGGAAGTAACATATACTTTAGATAAACTGGCATATTATATGCTTACTCTATGCAAATTTAATCAAGAGATTTAAATTTAATTTTATTACAAAAATTCATCAAAATGAAAAAATTATTTTTTACCCTGGCATTTGTATTAGCATTACTTGTTTATTTATTTTACCCCGATACAGTTATTACATTCCCTCCCGGTGTAACAGCACCCGATCAGCCGAGACAAACAAAATTAACTGCCCCAAAAGAATGGACTGTGGGAGAGTTTTCAATACAAGCACTTGCCGGATACGATATAAAAGCAAGAGTACTAAGTCGAAACAATTTTTCACTTGGAAAAGAAAGTGAATTATCACCGTTTGATTTGGCGCTTGGCTGGGGACCTATGTCGGATCAAAGTATAATCGACAAAATAGATATATCCCAAAGCAACAGGTGGTATCACTGGCATTCGGATAAGCTTCCGATTGTGAGCAGGGATGTTAGTTTAAACAGCGCTAACGTTCATATTATTCCAAAAGATGAAACTGTTGAAAACCAATTTGATGATGTATATAAAGGAAGTCTGCTAGAGATGAAAGGCTATCTTGTGAAAGTAACAACCGCTAAAGGTTGGCGCTGGATCAGCTCATTGAGGCGCGACGATACTGGAGGTGGTTCCTGCGAGCTTTTCTGGGTGGAAGAAGTAACTGTACGGAATAAGTAAAATCTATTGAACACCCATTCATTCTGAAAACTAAATAGACCGTGTAAAAGAAGAAAATCCTCGGTACTTATTGAAGAGCTATTTCAATAATTCATTACACTTTGGAAGATGAACACTTTAAGAACCTTTTTCATCTTCGTGAGTATTGAGCTAATTGTTTAGGGAAACAATACATAAACAGGAATTTACGTTCACTCAATCTTTGAAACCCCTCTGAATTTTATTAATTTCGCAACGCACCCTTAGCTCAGTTGGTAGAGCATCTGACTCTTAATCAGCAGGTCGCCGGTTCGAGTCCGGCAGGGTGCACAAAAATCGTTGGAAACGAAACCTTTTAATGAATGTAGTATCAATAATAATCTAACTTGCTAAGCCGGAACGAATAGAATAATACCTGAATCTATTTTAATAATTGTGCAGCATTCTGGTCGAGATACCAGTTAAGAGTTCCGTTTTTAGCTTCTATATTTTGGGCAGGTAATGTTCCTGAATTTTTGTTCTCCATTATGCGCTTAATTATTTCCGCTTTATTCTTACCATTTACAAGAATAAAAATTCTTTTTGAATTATTAATAACCTTCCCTGTAATTGTTATCCTGTTTTGCTTTGTTTCCGGATGAAGTGCAGTTTCACAAATTCTAACCGAGTTTAGCAAGTGAAGCTGGTTGGGAAAAATCGATGCGGTGTGCCCGTCTTCTCCAACACCGAGCATAGTTAAATCAAATGCAGGAAAATTGTTTTCTGTTTTAATATTTGCTTTTATAATTTCCGAATATCGAATTGCTTCACCAACGGGATCATTTTCTCCTTTTACTCTGAAAATGTTTTCTCCCGGTATATTAATTTTATCTATCAGTAATTCTTTTGCCGTGCCGTAATTACTTTCACTACTTTCGGGAGGTACGCATCTTTCATCTCCCCAGAATAATCTGATTTTCTTCCAGTCTATTTTATTTTTGTATTCTGATGAAAGGATCTTAAATATTTTTTGGGGGGTGCTTCCACCGGATAGTGCAATATTAAAATGGTCGTTATTGAATGAAGCAATTATCTTTTCAAGCTCCGAACAAAACGTTTGCGCCAGTTCATCGGCATCTTTAAGAATTCTAATTAATTTTCCGGGATCAAAGCTCACAGTACAGTCCATCGTTAGCAAGATTTTTACACGGATACCGCCATTTTGTATTCGGCTCATCGATCAGGTCATCAGCATTTTCCGGTCCCCATGTTCCGGCAGGATAGCCAAACAATGGAATATCCTTATTTTCTTCCCAGGCTTTTTGAATAGGTTGAATAAATTTCCATGCAGCTTCAACAGCATCGCCTCTTGCATACAGTGTTGAGTCACCGATCATACAATCATGAAGAAGTCTTTCATAAGCTGTGGGAAGATACGTGTTTTGCAGTTCCGAATAATGAAAATCCATGTTTACATTCTGTATGTTAAATCCTGACCCGGGAACTTTCATACCTATCCTCATTAAAATTCCCTCATCTGGTTGGATACGAATAACCAATTGATTGCAGGCTTCTCCCGAATCTTTCCTGCTAAAAAGATGATGCGGGGTTTGCTTAAAATGTATTACAACTTCTGTAACCTTTGTTGGCAATCTCTTTCCGGTTCTTATGTAGAACGGCACTCCGCCCCATCGCCAGTTATCAATATAAAATTTCATTGCAACATAAGTTTCTGTTCTTGAACCTGGCGCGACACCCTTCTCTTCTCTATAACCGGGAACCTGTTCACCTCTGATTGTTGATGCGCCGTATTGACCGCGAATCACATTCTTCGGTACTTCTTCAGGTTTTAATAAGTGAAGTGATTGAAAGACTTTTAGTGTTTCATTTCTTATTGAATTTGAATCGAAGGATGCCGGCGGTTCCATCCCGATCAAACCGGTTATTTGCAATAAATGATTTTGAACCATGTCACGCAGAGCACCTGACTCATCATAATAACCACCGCGATTTTCAACACCAATATTCTCTGAGGAAGTCACTTCTATATGATCCACATAATTCCTGTTCCATAACGGTTCAAAAACACCGTTTGAAAATCTTGTTACCAGAACATTCTGTACCGTTTCTTTTCCCAGGTAATGATCTATTCTGTAAATCTGGTTTTCACTAAACTCATTTAGTATTTTTTTATTAAGCTCTATTGCAGAATTAAGATCATATCCAAAAGGTTTTTCTACTATTAATTTTCTCCAGCCGTTATTACTTTCATCCAAATTAAGTTTATGTGCAGCGAGACTTACAGGAACTTTCCCGTAAAGTCCCGGCGGAGTAGCTAAGTAAAAAATAAAGTTGCCATTAGTTTTAAACTGCAAATCTAATTCGGTAAGCTTCTTCTTTAAAGCTGCATAATCTTCAGTGTTTGCTGTCTCGATAGAAAGATAGAACAATTTTTTTGCAAATTCTTCTAATGGATTACCACTGTTTTCCTTATAGTTAGAAAATTTCTTAATTCCATCTATCATCTTCTCACGGAATTTATCGTCTGAAAAACTGCTTCTTGAAACACCAAGTACGACAAAATTATCCGGCAGAAGTTTTTGCTCCTTAAGATCATAAATTGCCGGGATCAGTTTACGCCAGGTTAAATCTCCCGATGCACCAAAGATTACTAATATTTGATTTTCAGGTTTTTGCATATGTTCGTTTAATATTCTACCAAATTAATACCAATAATAAAAATATTATAATTTAATATTTGTGATGTGGCCTATTAAAATCTTTAGGAAAGAGCTAATTTATATGATTAGAAAAAGAGTAAGGCACTACGCTAACGAAAAGATTATTACAGAATTAAAATTGTAGATTTTAACTTAAAGTCCTGATGCCCAATTTGCTTTTTTATTTGTGAAGTCAAAATCAAGTTTTTTGTAAGAAGCATTGTTCAAATCCTTTTTAGGTAATGAACCAAACGACAAAACTTCCGTCGGACAATTAACAACACAGGCAGAACACCTGACACACTCGACATCATTCATAGGAATTCCTTTATTAGCATAGTTCATTACATCTATTCCCATATGACATACCTTTGTACATATGTTACAGGATATACATTTTTTCTTTTCTGCAAAAATCCTGTACCGGGAAAAACGATTGTAGATGTGCATTAAAGCTGCAAGAGGACAGCCGAACCGGCACCATACTCTTCCACTTAAAAAGAAGTAAACACCTGCACCAAGAACTCCGGCAAAAATAACATCTATACCTATGTAATAAAATTTATGAAAGAAATCCGCCGCGTATCCAACTTTTTCATTGATAACCGGAATATCAATATTATACAAAATGCTGATTAGTTTTAGCGCAGTAATTATAAATGCTGCAAGCAAAGCCCACTGCCCGAAATTTTCCCACCTCTTAGCCCGTGCGCTGTGTGGTGCAAGAGTCCTGTATTCATCTCCAAGTGTTTCGGCTAATGCACCACAGGAACAAATCCATCCGCAGTAAGCACCTTTACCCCATTTATAAACGATAAATGGAATAAACACAAATGTCTGGAACAGGCTGAATACAAGCCAGAACGTAGTAATGTTGGAATTATAAAGATTACTGAAATTCAGTGGCCAGGCAAGAATAAATCCGTAAGATCTCCAATAACTCTCTCCCGGAAATACCTGGGTCATGAAGGAACCATCTTTACCTCCAAGAATACCAGTGTGTCCTAACGCAGGAAAAACAAATTCCGGTAAGATGAAAAGCGGGAGTGCCTGAATTAATATTAATGTTGAAGTCTGAAGTTTAATATACCTGGTTGGCTTCATTTTAATACGACGTAAACCGAAAATAAAAACCGTTAAAGAATAAAATCCTGTATACCAGAATGATTGAGACTTGCCAAGGATCTCTACTCCAAAATATTTACCACCAAAAAATACCAATGCAAAAAAGGCAGCAACGAAAATAAAATATGCGTACTTAAATGTTTTCCAATTGAATGAAAAAGCTTTGTAATTATCTCGGATGAATTTATAAAGCAGGTAAATACCCAAAACAATAGTAGCTACAAAACAAAAATATGCTACAACCGAATTGATATATTTTGTTACACTCCAAATTCTTACCTGGTCTGAAAAGATTGTTGAGACTAAAACAGCAGGCAAGCTTAAAATCTTTTCCCAGAATTGAAGTTTAAATAAATAATTGAATACATCCGGGAAAGAACTCACTTTGCCGAAAAGTTTTTCATAAAAATCTGCGCTGCTTTTTCCAAAATAAATTACCCCGGCCACCAGTAGTAAAAGAGTAAATTGAAGCTTTGAATTAAGCGACCACTCTCCCTCCATTTTAATTCCGCTTCGCTTGAAAAACCGTACTGGTAATTCTCTTCCGATCATCGTATAAACCATCGAGTTTTTGATAACCAACTGTTTTCCATTCGAATCTTTTAACTTCACATCATCTTTGTTTATCTCCTCTACTTTAGTTTCCAGTAAAAGATTTATTTTACCTTCAGATACACGCTGATTAAGTTTATTAACATTTCCCTCTTTTGCCCGGGGAAAAGAAGTCCTTCTGTAGGATAAGTGAACAGATTCAGCATAATCGGCTGTTGCAATTGCAGTCTCCAGGGCAGAGTCCCCGCCACCAACAACAAGAACATCCTGGCCCTCGGCATCAGCGGGATCGAATAACCTGTTAAACACTTTGGGAAGGTTTTCACCCGGAACATTCAGCATTCTTGCATTACCGGATTTTCCGATTGCAAGAATGACACGAAGAGCTTTATAAACTTTGTTTTCAGTAATTGCTTCAAGATGATTTGTTTTTCTATTTATTCTTTGAATTGTAATACCTTCTTCAATTGGAAGATTGAGCGGCGAAGTTTGTTTTTCAAGATCATCAAGAAGGGATTCTTTCGTTCCATTTTCTATTTTTATTTCGGACTGCTGCCGGTAATCTTCCGGTTCTGCAAAAATCGGTTTGCCTTTGGGAAAACTCAGGATAGTATTAAATCTTTTTGCTGATTCAAGAATCTTGATCTTATAATCTAGCTTTAAAGCCTCGGCACCTGCGGAAACCCCAGCCGGACCGGATCCGATTATTATTAAATCATAAACTGAATCATCATTATTATTTTCTCTTAACTTTTTAAAAACTC
Organism: bacterium BMS3Abin03; assembly: GCA_022340715.1. Taxonomy (GTDB): domain Bacteria; phylum Bacteroidota; class Ignavibacteria; order Ignavibacteriales; family Ignavibacteriaceae; genus BMS3ABIN03. Next base: position 15,702 of record JAJDNK010000105.1, read on the forward strand.
TATCTTCAGAAAATTGCTTTATGATTTTACTTCCACTATCTGCAGCAAGCTTCAGAAGCGGTATCCCAGTAAGGTCGCCAATAATATAAATTCCCTTAACAGAGCTTTCCCCGTTTTCATCTATTTCAGGATATCGTTCCACTTCGCCAACGGGAACGTCTTTTTGGAGCCAGTTAAAGTATTTTTTGAAAATGTTCATTGTTTGATTATCAATATGGATGTTGCATTCAGTAACATCTTTAATTTACCGAAACTATATTAATTTTATTATTTCACAGTATTTAAGGTACTTGTTTTTTATCACTAATCAGTAACATAAATTGCACTATTTTGTGATACATTAATGATAAATGAGATTGATTTTTGTAAAAGAAAAAACTGCATGAGGTATGAAATGAAAAGTCAATTTATATTTATCATTTTTGTAATTCTTAGTCTGTTTATTATTACGGATATTCAGGCTCAGAATGGAAATACAGAGCAAAATATGAAAGGTAATATGAAAAATTCTGAAACAGCTACTTTTGCTTCAGGCTGCTTCTGGTGTAGCGAAGCAATATTTGAACGTGTTAAAGGTGTTGAATCTGTTGTGTCGGGTTATGCAGGTGGTAAAACTCCGAATCCTACTTATGAAGAGGTTTGTTCTGGTACAACCGGCTACGCTGAATCTGTTCAGATAAAATACGACCCTTCCGTAGTGAGTTTTGTTGATCTCCTGAAAATATTCTGGAAAACACATGATCCTACAACATTAAACAGACAGGGTAACGATATCGGCACACAGTATCGGTCTGCTATTTTTTATCATAACGACGGACAAAAAAAATTAGCCGAAGAATACAAAAAGAAATTAGATGAATCCGGTATATGGGGAAAACCCATAGTTACCGAGATTGCTCCTTTCACAAATTTTTACAAGGCTGAAGATTATCATCAGAATTATTATGAGAATAATCCTCAACAGGGTTACTGTGCTTATGTAATAACTCCAAAAGTTGAAAAATTTGAGAAGGTGTTTAAGGATATGTTAAAGAAACAGTGAAAATTTTGTTGATTAATGGAAAGCAAATTTTATAAGGATTAATTTCCCAAAACATATGATCGGGGAATTAATCCTTTTTTCTTTTAATAATAAACTGCGAGCCAAATTGTTTCGCTCTCAGGATCAGTCCATTCAACCCGGTGTTTCTTATTTGCCGAAATATTAATGTAATCACCAGGAAGCAATTCAATCACTTCATCATTTTCAAAAAGCAGTTTTGCTTGTCCTCTTAATAAAAGCACCCATTCATTTTCGTCCTGATCATACCAGAAACCTTTGGGAGATGAATGACCTCTTGAAACAATTCGTTCAACTTTAACATTTTTATCCTCAATCAGTGTTTCAAAAATTTCTTTTGGTATTCTATTCGGGATGTTATCAAATACATTTTGTTTCATGACCGATTCCTTTGTATGAAATTCCAAGGTAACAAATATCTTTGAAAGAATTTACATTTTCCAATATCAAGATGGGGAAGATTAGCTATCGTAAATCACAAATTTTATTGCAGATAGAAATGTGAGTGAGTGTACTAAAAACTACTCTTTTAAGGAGTTAGAGAACTATACTACACTTATGAAACAATAGGCACCAGTTTGTTTCTCAGCAGAGTCAATAAAAATAAATTCGAATAAGAAAATTTTCCTGTTTAATTCATTTCGTCGTACAGAACATTATCCAGGCTAAATGATGGATTTTTACCAATAGTTTTAACACTTTTGGTTGTAAAATTAGTCTGCTGTCCGGGACCCAATTCGAATATCATTGCACTTGTGCTTTTACCACTTATACTGTATTTAATAAATACATTCTTAAGCGGTTTTCTTGTAGTGTTTCGTATTGTTCCATTAACAGTTGCAATATACATTGGACCTGAAACCTGTGGAGCATTTATATCAAAATTACCACGTTGAGACACCTGAATGTTACCTGTAATTTTTACAGTTTCAGATTTATCGAAGAAATATTGAAATGCAAAGTATCCCGCAACTCCTATGAGAATTACAATAATTAAAGTTTTCATATAAAAACATAAAATTGTTATGATAAATATTTCTCTATAACTCAAAAACTATTCCCGGTAAAATTGTATGAAACAATTTTAAACTGAGAAAAATATTTTACCGGCAAATTTTGCGTGATTATAATAAAGTAATTATAAAAAGAAGTGTCTCAGATTGAATCCCGGAGACGAATTTGGAATTTATCTGTGGTGTTGATACAAAAGATCAGCCCAAACAATTATAAAAAATGTTACCTTAATTTTAAGATACCAACAACGGTTCAAAAAAATGAATTAAGATTAATAAGCTACAACTTCTCAAGCTCCATCATCATACTTTTAAACTGTGGAAATGAAAGAGACTGTTGTCCATCGCTAAGTGCTTCATCTGGCACAGGATGAATCTCTACCATAATACCGTGGGCTCCCACAGCTTTGGCTGCTTTAGCAAGCGGAGTAACTTTATCTCTCTGACCGACAGCATGCGAGGGATCTACAATAATAGGAAGATGAGTCATTTCTTTTAAAAACGGTATAGCACTAAGATCAAGTGTATTGCGTGTAGCAGTTTCAAATGTTCTTATTCCTCTTTCACATAAGATAACCTGCCTGTTTCCGCGTGCAAGAATATACTCGGCAGCATTTAACAATTCATCAAGAGATGACATCATTCCACGCTTGAGAAGAACCGGACGAAGTGATTTTCCAACTTCGGAAAGAAGCGAAAAGTTCTGCATGTTTCTTGCACCAATCTGAAGAATATCGGAGTGCTCCGCAACACGGCTTACCTGTTCAATTGTCATTACTTCCGTAATAATTGGAAGCTCGTAGGCATTACCTGCATCCTTCAAAAACTGTAATCCTTCATAACCTAATCCCTGGAAACTGTACGGCGAAGTTCTGGGTTTGAAGCATCCGCCTCTCAGTATTTGCGCATAATCTTCTTTGGCTTCTCTTGCACAGTTTAAAATCTGCTCCTTGGATTCAACAGAACATGGTCCGGCAATCACTACAAAATTATCCCCGCCAATTAAAACGTCTTTAACTTTAACAATAGTATCATCTTTCTTGTATTCTCTGCCGGCGAGCTTGTAGCTTGTCTTTGTTTTTGATTTTTTCTCTTTTGGTTTTTCAGTTTGAACCGGAATTTTTTCCTGAACTGATTCATCCTCGTACGCAGTAACTTTAACATTGGTTCGATCAATTTCTTTACTTGGATAACATCCTAATACTCTCATAAATCTTACATATTGACCGAGTCTATCTAACAATTCCTGAACTTTTTCATCATTGGTATTGCCAATAAAATCTAAGTAAAACATTTCTTCCCAAGGATTACCGATTATCGGTCTTGACTGAAGCTTGGTCATGTTAATTCCCAAGTTTTTAAATATCGACAAAGCCTCAACGAGAGAACCTGGTTGTTGTGATGTAGCCATAATAATTGATGTTTTTGCAGGAATTCTTGTATCCACAGTGATTGGCTCTTTTGCACAAACCAGGAACCTTGTAAAGTTACCGGGCTGATTGGCAATGTTTTCCCTTAATATTACTACGTCAAATAATTTTGCAGCTTCTTCACTGGCAATTGCTGCATAATGAGGGTTCTTCTCATCCCTAATTTTCTGAACTGAAAGTGCGGTATCAAGAAAATATTCCACTGAAGCATTTTTAATTCCGGATAAAAATTTCTTACATTGTCTTGCCGCCTGAACATGCGTAAAGATTTTCTCCAGCTTATTTAATGGTGTTTCTTCAACAGCAACAAGACAGTGTTTAACCGGAAAGATTTCTTCTCCAACAATAGATAATTGTGAACCTATGATCGCATCATAAACATCATTGATGCTTCCGGATGTTGTATTCTCTACAGGAAGAACTGCGTAATCAGCTTCTTCATTTTCTACAGCAGCAACTGCATCCTCAAAACTATCTTTGTATTTGTAAAATAATTCTCCTTCGGTATCAGCAAAAAATATTTTAGAAGCGAGATAGCTGTAAGAACCCTTTATTCCCTGAATAGCAATAACTTTTCCTGATTGAGAAGCATCTGCGTTAGCCTGGTTTTGTACAAATTTATTCTGGATGTTTATAGAATCGTCAATTATTTCATGAAATACTTTTGTTACAAAATATGAATCCAGGCCTGCCTTTCTTCCGGCTTCAACAAGTTTTGTAAGTAATTCTCTTTCGCGCGACTTATCCCTAATAGAACTGTTTTTCTCATTCTTTAAGCTGATAATTTCTCTGCTTAGTTTTCTTCTTTCAGCAAGCAGTTTAATTATTTGTGAATCGATTGTGTTTACTTGTTCCCGTTCTTCTTCCATTTTTGCCATTTAACTACACTTTAGTTTTTTTAAATTTGAAATATGCAAGACTTTTCCGCCCCAAGCAAGACCTTTTGAGATTATTCACAAAGACGTGAATATCCAGACTGAAGAGGATTATTGCCTCCTAATAGTTCGACAACCAAATATCCTGCCGGCCGTTTTCCCATAATTTGCTTCAATCTTGATTGTTATTCTTTTCTTATCTCTTATAAGTTCGGCAGGTATAAGATATTCTTTATCATAAAACTTACCCGGTTCGCCGCCATCCCATTTAACCGTTGCTATTTTTGAATCGTTTGCCAGTATGTCAAACTCACGATCCTTATCGTCGCCAATATAAGTAAGCAAAAGTATATTCTCTGTGTTTTGCTCTACCTCCATATCGAAAGAGAAGAAGTTATCCCTCCTTGCTTCTCTTCCTTTTCTTCCAAGAGCCTCATCAATATAAGATCGTTTGCTTGCTCGAAGATTATGATCTAGTTCTGCCTGCTCTTCTCCAATGCGAAAATAATCGATTGTTCTTGTCTCGATCTCTTTCATACGTTCTTTTTCTGCATCATGTTCCTTCTCCAGATTTCTCCATTGTTCATTCGTTAAATAATCCCAATAAACACTGTAATACTGTTTATAAGTTTTATAAAATGGTATAAGCCGAACCTTGTTCATAGGCTTCACGATACCTGTTAATTTAAAGTTAAGAGGATGATCATCAACCGGCTTTAGCCAATTGTTTATATTTCTATCTTCTGTTAGAAGTACCGGGATACCGTAATGTGGATCGGGCATTTGTGTACCAAGTTGTCCTGCCAAAACAATCGGTCCGAATAAAAATGCAATCCTGTCTTTATTATCGGGCATACTTTCCGTATAAAGACTCATCGGAAATATAACATCTACCTTGTCATTGTTTTCCCATTTTCTGTTGATAAGCAGGTAACCATTTTCATCTTCTATTGCTGAAAACTCTTTATCGTTCACCTTGATACTAATCCTCTCTTTAGCCCAACCGGGATAACGAATTTTCATAGTGAACGTAACAGGTGATTCTGTGTTGATAGTAATACCTGTATGATCACTTTCCGGGAAATCGGTTTTCTGCTTTACTATCACTTCTTTTTCTCTCCAGTTAAGCTCAGAAGGAATAAATAGATTAATAAATAAGCTGCTATCTTCGCCTTCGTAATAAATGCTTTCTGCGTATTTCGAGTGATTCTCCATTCCGCTTCCAACACAGCAGGTAAACGTTTTAAACGAATCGCTGAAAACTTTTTGTGTGCCCATTCTTAAAGGTACAAAATAGCACATCATTCCGGTCTCCGGATTTTGAGATGCCAGTATATGATTGTACAGTGCCCGTTCATAATAATCTGCATATTCACTCTTTGGTTCAAGACAGAACAAATGTCTTGTAAGCTTAAGCATATTGTATGTATTACATGTTTCGCAGGTGTTGTCGCTCAAGCGATTGCTAAGCTTTCCCGGTTCACCGCAATATTCATAATTACTATTACCTCCTATAACATAACTGTGCCTATGAACCATCGTTTGCCAGAAAAATGAAGCAATGATCTTATCCTTTCCCCTTCCTGTCAGTTCATACTGTCTTGCACTTCCGATTACTTTAGGAATATTCGTGTTTGAATGCTTCCCCGGCAACGGGTCTATTCTTTTGGATAAAGGATCCATCACGAAGTTATCGAAGAATTTGTAAGACAGATCAAGATATTTTTTATCTCCTGTAAAAGAATAAATATTTGCTAGCACTTCATTCATTCCACCAAATTCACATTTTAACATCTGTTGAAGCTGTTCCCCAGTTAGATTTTTTAAAATGTTATAAACCCAATCTGCGATGCCTTTAACAACATTCAATGCTTGTTCATTGTCGCAATACAAATATGCATCTGAGAGTCCTGCCATAACTTTATGAACGGTGTACCATGGACTCCAGCCACCGTTCAGATCAAATCCTGAAGATTTAATTTCTCCACTTGCAACTTTTCCAAAAATAGAGTCTTCCCCCGGTATAGCGCCAACGTATCCCGTGCCCCTCTTTTCCTGGCATTTAGCCAATTCACTCACAACGTAATCAACGCGTTTTTTAAATTCTTTATTACCAGTTGATGCAAACATCATAGAACAGGCAGACAAATAATGTCCGAGAGTATGACCCGACAGGCCTTCACTTTCCCATCCACCATATATTTCTGCTTTAACCGGAAGACCTGCATTTTGATGAAAACGATGAAGCAATCGGTTTGGATCTAACAGTAAAAGATAAGCAGCATCTTTCTTCATTGCACTTTTAAATGGACTGCCATCGAGTAACTGAACATCTTTAAGATTAAATGCGTAAGCTTTCATTTCAACTTCAGGATTTACGATAACCTTTTTGTTGTTCTTCTCCGGTATATACGATTGAGCAACTGATTTTATCGCTATAAAACTCAGAAGTGTAAATGATAGAAAAAATATTTTAGCGATATTATATTTCATTTTGTACTTGTTTCATACAATTACATTTAATGTATTGCAAATGAGTTTCTTTATCGGTAAATAACTTTCCGAATCTCATCAACACTTTTAAACGGTTTGGGTGGATTCAAATATTTTCCTATAAACTTATAAACTTTCAATCTGATCTCGAGTGCTTTTTTAGTATCGAGCCTGTTGAACGAATGTCCGCCGGGCAAATCCTTAAATATTTCATACTCAAAATCTTTTCCGGATGCTTTAAGTGCGTTGATTAAAGCTTCAACCTCAAGTACGTTTACATCTTCATCGTTTGTGTTTGTATGTATTAATAAAGGTGTCTGAAGTTTATCCGCATTCCATACTGGTGATCTTCTTCTGTATTCTTTCACATCTTCATCGGCTGATTTCCCTATGTGATAATCGGCTTCATACAAATCCCTGTAATCCTGATCTTTATAACCCATTCTTGCAATAAGATCACTTACTGGAACGCCTGCATAACCAACTTTATAATAATCGGAATGATTGAAGAGATTCATCAAAGTAATTAAACCACCATGACTCCAACCGATAATTCCAACACGGTCCGCGTCAACAAAATCATAATTATCCAGCATATATAGCCTGCTTGCATCAACGTCTTCAACTTCAAGCCCTCCGTAATCGATTTTTTCATAATGTTCTTTGCCATAACCTGTGCTTCCACGATACTCTGCTGCAACAACAATGTATTGCTGATGCATAAGCTCCTTAATTATATGAGTGTAGTATGTTGAAAAATTACTGTGAACTCCACCATGCGGAAAAACAATTAAAGGATATTTTTTATCGAAGTCTATATCCTTTGGAATAAAAATATACGACCAGAATTTAACAGGATTACCGGCACCCTGCCCTGTTGGATTTTTTTCTTTCCACTTCGGCGGTCCCGTCATAAAAATTTTATCGATGAAGGCAACATCACCAACTCTCTGAAACCAGAGAATATCATCAATTTCTTTTTCAAGCACATCGAGACGGTGTTCAAGATTTTCATCGTATTTTTTTAATGACTCAAGATCTTTTTTTATGCTGTCTCCATTATTCTGGGAATAAACTATCGGCACAAAAAAAGTCAAAATCAAAATAAGTGAGAGAAAAACATTGTACATTTTCATTTTATCACCTAAAAGATAAATAATTTGATTTCGGAGTAAACAAAAATATTAAATTGATCTGTACCTAGTTCTTATCTTAAGGAAATCTTTGATTTAATTGAATTCAACCTCATCCATTGTTAATCTGTTCCCCGGATCAATAATCGGTTCAACAACTTCCGGTATATTGAGCGATCCTTTTCCATAAATCATTTCTACTTTTTTAATTTCGTTTCCGATTTTTATTTCAACAGGCAAAGGAAATGGAATGTTATTTTCAATCTTCCATTCAAGGTTAAGTATGTTACCCTTCATTTCTGCTTTAAGATGAGGAAGCAAAGCTTGTCTGAAATATACTGCCCAGAACCAGTCTAATTTTTTTCCTGAAACTTTTTCTGCTATATCAAGAAATTCATCGGTGGTTGCAAACCTGCATTGTCTGCCATCTTCAATCTTTTCAATTTCAGGATCAGGGTATGCCCATCTTCTTAAAACATTTTTAAAAACTATGTCTCCAAGATAATATCTTAAAGTATGAAGAACGTAAGCACCTTTTGCATACATATCGATTGTATATGCTTCTCCACCTGTCATTTCTTTTCGTGGGGCAACCGGTTGTTTGTTTTTCCAGAGTTTATTGTTTGATAAAAATACAGCATAGCTATCTTTACCTAATTTCTCTTCCATATAGAGAATCTGCATGTACCCACAGACTGCTTCGTGAATCCAGAAATCACTCCAGTCTTTAGCTGTGACCATGTTTCCCCACCACTCATGCCCGAGTTCGTGATGATGCAGCCAATCAAATCCGAATTGATCATCCCTGTAGTTATAACCATTTGCAATTATTGTTTGATGTTCCATTCCAAGGTAAGGAGTTTCTGCAACTCCGTATTTATCTATACGAAATGGATACGGTCCCAAAAATTTTTCATAAAATTTCAGATGTTCTAAAAACTCGGGACAATGTTCCCTTGCTTTCTCCATACTTTCAGGCAGAACCCAGATTGTAACAGGAATTATCTTGTCAGTTATACTTGTGTATTTGTATTGAATAGTATCATATGGGGCAATATTTATTGAGACACCATAATTGTTTATTGGTGTAGAAACAAACCAGTTAAAAGTTTTTGTCCCATCTTTGTTATTAACTACGCTTTTTAATCTTCCGTTCGAGGCGCAGACCAGATTCGCAGGTACAGTCCAGTTTAAGGAAACCGAGTCAGGTTCATCGGAGGGATGATCTTTACATGGCCACCAGGTATCTGCGCCACCACCCTGGCAAGTTACCCCAATCCAGGGTTCGCCGCTTTTTGTTTTCGCCCATATAAATCCATCATCCCAGGGTGGATTTTGTGCAACTCGTGGTTTACCGCCGTAGTAGATCTTAACAGAAAATGTTTTCCCCTTACTAATTTCTTCAGGAAGATTAATTCTTATTTTACCTTTGTTATGTTCGAAGGACAATCTTTTAGAATCCCCTGAAGAATCCCAAACAATTTTTGTAATTCTGTATCTGTCATACAAATCAAGAACAAACTTTTTAATACTTGTTTCAGCTTTGGCAGTTACCTCAACCCACCCATCAATTGTCTGCTTTTCGGGGTCGATATTCAGATTGATGTCGTAAAATTTAACATCATAGGCTGCCCATTCAGATGTTAGTGATCCTCCTGTATCCTGGGAACCAAACTGTGCCGATATTGGGAAAGGCTTAAAGATTAATACTGCAAAAACAAAAAAGTAAAACCTTTTCATTTATTAAATCCTATTAGGATAGTAATCATAAACGTATTTCAATCCTGGTTAAGAATCAAGAAAAAGTGACAACTCAAAATAAGAAGCTTCACAATAATAAATACATCTTAAGCATTATTGAATTGGCATTGCACGATATATATTGTATCATGGAAGTGTAATATCAATTTAAAAACAAGGAGAAATAATGTCTTTGGAACTAAATAAAGTTGTTACTTTTAATTATACTTTGAAGGATGACGAAGGAACTGTTCTTGATTCTACTGTGAATAAAGATCCCTTAACATTTATTAGCGGGACAAGCCAGATATTGCCAAAACTTGAAGATGCTTTAGGTGAAATGCTGATAGGCGGAAAGAAAATTGTAAAAATCGGTGCAGGTGAAGCTTACGGTGAATATGATGAAAAAGCTGTTCAGAATATTAAAAAAGAACAATTTCCAGCAGATGCAAAGGTTGAAGTTGGTGTCCGTTATGTAGCCAATTCACCTGAAGGTGGGCAAATGCCGTTTGTTATAAAAGAGGTAAAGGAAAAGGATGTAGCTGTGGATTTTAATCATCCGCTTGCCGGTAAAGATTTAGAATTCGATGTTGAACTCATTGACATTCGGGATGCAACAGCAGAAGAAATTCAGCATGGCCATGTTCATAGTCCCGGCGGACATCATCATTAATAATAATACTACAGGAACCGGGATAAATTATTTCCCGGTTCTTATCACTTCAAAAAATTCATTACCAGGTTAATCTGCTGGTTCAAACAATGCACAGACAGCCCCGGCAGGATCTTCTATAACACAGTATTTACCATACTTACCCATATTCTTAGGCCCGGCTACAATTTTACCGCCGTTTGTTCTACACTCTTCCATACTTTTATCAATATTCTCAACTGTAATATAAAGAAGCCATCTTGCAGGAAGATCAGAATTGACCCCCCGTTTGTGACAAACTCCAGTAACCGTTAAACCACTTTCAGGAGCTTTCATATTGTAATCATTATACTCTCCCTCAGCCATCGGTACAGCTTCAAACTTCCACCCGATAACTCTGCTGTAAAAATCCCTCACATCTTCTGCATTCGGTACAGTAAGATCGAACCAGCCTACGGAACCGATTTCCGGTTTCACCTGCTGATCACTCATTTTTTGCCTCCTCCTTTATAATAAAAGTGTTGAAAACCTTTGATTTATTAATAAAACGAAACCTTATTATAAGGCTCCTGATGTATACACATTTTTCTATTAGCTTAAAAAACAATAATCAAAAGGAAACTTGACAACGACACCCCAAATTAAGAAATTTCTATTCAACGTGCTTTTAGATTATTCAAATAATTTTTAAAGGCCGGCAAATTTTAAGTCACTAATAAATTTATCAGGAGGAGAAAATGAAAAAACTATTTCTAACAATTCTTACACTCTTGTTTTGTACTATTTTCTTACAAGCCCAGGATTTATCTGAGCTGAAGAAAAAAGTTCAGACATTAAATGACAAGTATGCAAAAGCCATGATTAGCGGAGACATGAGTTCCGTTTGGTCTGGTTATGCAGAGGATGTAATATCTTTACCGAGTTATGAACCAATGATAAAAGGCCTGGATGCGATAAAAAAATCTTCTGAAGATATGGAAAAATCCGGAGTAAAATTCAATTCATTCTCCACGACTTGTACCGATGTTATTAAGTCCGGTAATTTGGTAATTGATATTGGTACTTATAAAACATCTATGCAGATACCGGGAATGGATATGCCGTGGAATGATTATGGAAAATATTTAACTGTGTGGGAGATTGCTGATGACGGTACATGGAAAGTTAAAGTTGAAACCTGGAACACGGACACAAATCCCTGGGCAGATACGCAGGCACACGATGAACCTATGAAAGAAGGAAAAACGGATGATGAAAGTAAGGAGGCAGGCGAAAAATAATCGTTTTTCTTAAATGTATAAATTTAAAGGCGAATCAAAGATGATTCGCCTCTTTTGTTTTAAATATGGAATGTTTTCTCATTAAGATTTTTAAGAATCTTATTAACCTTTACTCACTCTCTTCTTTATTTAAAAACAGTGTTTGGGAAGGATAAGCAAACTCAATTCCCTCTTTTTCAAACTTTTCGAATATCTCCAGGTTTATGTTCTGCTGTATATTCATATAAGTTGTGTAGTCAGCACTAAGCACGTAATAAACAAATTCAAAGTTTAGTGAAAAGTCACCGAAATTTTTAAAATGTCCCCTGTCAAATTCGGCATCGGGATTTTCTACAATTACCTGTTTTACCATATCGGGTATCAGTTTCAATTTTTCTGCAGGAGTCTGATAAATTACTCCTAATGAAAATACAACTCTTCGTCTCTGCAGCTTTTTATAGTTATGTACTCTCGAACCCGTCAGATCAGTGTTAGACATAACAATCTGTTCACCGCTTAGTGCCCGTATCCTTGTAGTTTTTATTCCGATGTGTTCAATCGTTCCAACTTTATCATCAACAATTATAAAATCTCCAAGCTCAAATGGTCTGTCAAAGAAAATCACAAAATAACTGAATAAGTCTCCCAGCACTGCCTGTGCAGCAAGAGCAACAGCTATACCGCCAATTCCCAAGCCTGCAACTACTGTTGATATGTTTACCCCGAGGTTATCCAAAAGAAATATTAATCCAACACCCCAGACTAAAAATCTTGCCATTGCGCTAAGACTTTTTAACTGTTTAGCCCTATGGTCACTTTTTTCTTCCTTGGAAGTATAAGTTGTAATTGAATAATCCAGAATTGAAGTAAATAATTTTATTCCAAAGAAGGTTAAGACTATTATTGAAATGTAATTAATAATTGTTTTGGCTTCCGGTTGAAGAACAAGGGATGTAACTGCCAAATAAAGCGAACCATAATAAAGTATTGGAACAATTGATTTTTTTATACCAATTATTATGAAGTCATCGAGAGTTGTGGTTGTCTTTTCCGCCCATTTTTTTAAACGTGATAAAACGATCTTCTTAAATACAATTACAATTATCAAACCGGCAAAAAACATTGCCAGTGCTATCAGGTATTTTAGTATGGTATTTCCCCATAATTGGTATTTAAGTAATTCTTCCAAGATTCACCTCAATTTCTTATAAAAAGTAATAAAATTTGCTATGCTTACAGCAAAAAGGTTTAAATTGCTTTATTTCCTGAACTTACAGGTTTTAATTTAATTTTTGAAGAGAAAAACTGACAAATAGTTACCGGGCTTTTCGGCATCTATTAATAACTGTTGTCTGATTGATTTTAGAAATCGCATTATCTAATTTAGAAACAATCAATCTTCTATCCAATCAGTGATGGATTAATGCAGTATGGCAAAGTTATCGCCAGAGGCAAATGAATTAATTGTTTCCCCCCCGGATGAAAATAGTCCGAGATATATTCCTTCCGAAGAATTTAAGAAGCAGGCGTATTTCAGTTCTCATCATCAGTACAAAAAAATTTACAGGTATTCTTTGGAATATTCTGAAAAATTCTGGAGTAATTCAGCTAAAGAATTACATTGGTATAAATTGTGGAGTAAAGTAAAGCAGGGCAAAGCATTTAATTCAAAATGGTTTGTTGGTGCGAAAACTAATCTATCGTACAATTGCCTGGATGTTCATCTTGATGCGAACAAAAGAAATAAGGCAGCGCTTATCTGGGAAAGTGAAGATGGCGAAACGAAAATCCTTACCTACCAGTTACTTTACAGCAATGTATGCAACTTTGCCAACGCATTAAAAAAATCCGGGATAAAAAAGGGTGATAACATACTGATATACATGGGAATGATTCCCGAATCAGTCATTGCAATGCTTGCATGTTTACGAATCGGAGTAATTCATTCCGTTATTTACAGCAGACTGAGTATAATAGCACTCTCGAAAAGAATAACCGACCTTGATCCAAAATTAATAATCACACAGGATTTTATTTTGAAGCAGGGCTCATACATTCCACTTAAAGAAAACATTGATAAAGCTTTGGAGAAAAATAATGTAGTAAAAAATGTAATTGTATTTAACAGGTATAAAGAAGAAAATCTTAAGCTGATTAACGAGAGAGATATACTCTGGCAAAATTTTATATCTCTTGCGCCAGGTGATTGTGAAGCGGTACAGTTATTTTCACAACATCCTGCATTTAGCTTATTTACCAGCGGACCTAAAGGTGAACCTGTAAAAATTCTGCATCGTACAGGTGGTTACATGGTTCAATCCTACTTGTCTTCCAAATGGATTTATGATCTTAAAGACGATGATATAATCTGGAATACTTCCGACATTGCATGGATTTCCTCGCATACTTATTCTGTTTACGGTCCCTTACTAAACGGAGTAACCTCTTTTATGTACGAAGGCAGTCCCGTTCATCCTCAACCTGATCGCGTCTGGCAATTAATTTCGAAATACAAAATAAATATCTTCAATACCTACCCAACTCTTCTTAAAGCATTTTCAAAAATGGGAGAAGACTGGGTTAATAAGCATGATCTTTCAAGCTTACGCTTGCTCGGTACTATCAGTGAAGCAATAAAATCCGATACCTGGCAATGGTTTAATAAGCTCATCGGCAATGAAAATATTCCTGTTATCAATAGCTGGATACAAACTGAAACCGGATCTATACTTTTATCGCCTATGCCGGGCGCTGCGGAAATGCGACCGGGACTTATATGTTATCCTTTTCCCGGAGTTGAAATCGATATTGTAGATATAAATGGAAATCCGGTTAGTGAAGAACAGGGTGGTTATCTGATTATAAAAGATAGCTGGCCCTCAATGTTTACCACTGACAGTGATGAAATAACAGAAACAAAACTTAATTGCTGGGGACAATTTAAAGGAAGTTATTTTACCGGGGACGCCGCAATTAAAGAGAAGGATGAATTTATCAGCATTTTAGGTAGAGTAGACGATGTAATTAAAACCGCCGGGAACAGGGTTGGCGGAAGTGAGATAGAAAATATCCTGATGAAATACGAAGGAGTTAGTGAAGCCGCGGTAGTCAAACGACCCGACGAAATAATAGGAAATGCAATTATAGCCTTTATCTCCCTCGCAGAGGGTAAAGAGGAAACTCTTCTACTAAAAGAAGAATTAAAAAACTTTGTAGCTGTAACAATTGGTGACCTGGCCAAACCAACAGAACTAAACTTTCTACCAAAATTACCCAGGCTCGAAAACGGTAGAATAAACCGACGATTGTTGAGGAAAATAGCTTTAGACGGTACTCCGGCTATTAAAGGAAAGGAAGAAGAAAATTTCAATATACTTGAAAAACTCAGAGAAGATTACCAAAAAATCTATTTAACATAAACTAAAGATATCCGTGCTCTTCAACACAGGTCATTATGTAAGACCTGATAATTCCCTATCATAATTTTAAATTTGTTCTTAGTGATATTAAAAACTGAAGAGGAAATATTATGCAGACTATTTTAGGATCAACAGGAACAATTGGGAATGTACTTGCCAAGTCCTTAACACAATACACTGATAAAATAAGACTCGTGAGCCGTAATCCCAAAAAGATAAATGAAGGCGATGAGCTTGTTAGTGCAAATCTCTTTAGTGCCGATGAAATAATGAAAGCAGTTAAGGGATCTGATGTCGTTTATCTCACAGTAGGATTAAAATATGATATTAATGTCTGGCGTACACAATGGCCGAAACTAATGAAAAACGTTTTAGAAGCTTGTAAGATAAACAACAGCAAATTCGTTTTCTTCGATAACATTTACATTTATGGAAAAGTTGATGGATGGATTACCGAGGATTCCCCCGTTAAACCGGACAGCGAAAAAGGTAAGGTAAGGGCAGAACTTCACAAAATGATTATGAACGAAGTTGAGCAGGGAAATTTAAAAGCAATAATTGCAAGAGCAGCAGACTTTTACGGACCTGACACTCCACTGGGCTTTGTGAACATTCTTGTATTTGATAATTATAAGAAGGGGAAAAAAGCTCAATGGATGATCGATGTTAACAAGAAACACACTTTCACGTACACACCCGATGCAGGAAACGCAACTGCAATTCTTGGAAACACCGAATCCGCTTACAACCAGGTATGGCATTTACCAACAAACAAAAACGTACTAACTGGAAGGGAATTTATCGAACTTGCAGCAAAAGCATTCGGAGTTAAACCGGAATATACCGTTCTTAAAAAGTGGATGTTAAGTATGGTGGGTTTGTTCATTAAGGAAATTAAAGAGAATAATGAAATGCTTTACCAGAATAATTCCGATTATCTTTTCGATAGCACTAAGTTTGAAAAAGCATTCAACTACCAGCCAATCAGCTACGAAGAAGGAATTAATTCGACAGCTGCTTCCATGAAATAGTAGCTCCTTCTTTCGACCAGATTTAGTGACTGAAAATTATTTGACCCTCCACGGGGAGAACAAACCAAAGAATAACCACATCTAAAACTGCAACTCACAATTCCATTATACCTTCAAATAAAAAGGGAACCAATATGAAAAAAGAATCTGTGGCATTCCGCATTTTTATAATTGCATCAATCACTATTATGCTTCTTGTACCTCTTTTGATGATTCAATCACTTGTTGATGAGAGACAAAAATACAGGCATGAAGCAATAGGTGAAATAAAAAAGAGCTGGGCTGGTTCACAAACAGTTGCAGGACCCGTATTAACTGTAGTCAAAAAAACAGAGAAACATGACAAAGACGGTAATAAATATGTTGTTAAACACCGTACTAATTATCTACCCGACAAGCTTGAAATTTTTGTCGATGTTCAGCCGGAAATTCGTTACAAAGGAATATATGAGACGGTTCTCTACAAAGCTAAGATTAGAATGAAAGGTCAGGTTGATCTTACCAAGCTTAGAGAACGTTTCCCGGATGATAGTTATTATGAAATCTATGCTACCTTTAACGTTAGCGATCTAAAAGGAGTGAGAAAAGATTCAAAGTTTATTTTAAATGGTAAGACATACAATCTTACACCCGGCACTAAAAATAAAATTTTTCGGCAGGGATTTTATACTGATTTACATTTGGATAAAGAAACAATTCAGAATTTTAAAGTTGAACTTGATCTTAACGGTATGGAATTTTTAGAATTCCTACCTTTGGGAAAATATACTGATACAAACATAAACTCTCCATGGAACAATCCCGGTTTTGTAGGCGCATTTTTACCCGCTTCACGTGAAATAACAGAAAACAATTTCAGTGCAAAGTGGTCGGTAAATTATTTTAACCGTTCTTATCCCCAGGAATGGAATGGTAACTTTTACGATGTTTTTTCAAGTGCCTTCGGTGTAAATTTCTTAATGCCAATTGACGAATACCAGAAAACCTCAAGAACCTCCAAGTATGGAATAATGATCATTGTTCTAACGTTTTTAAGTTTCTTTCTTGTAGAACTGTTTGGTAAGAAAGTAATTCATCCCATTCAATACCTGCTTGTAGGTCTTGCGCTTATAATTTTTTACTCAATACTTCTTGCTGTTTCCGAGTATATAATTTTTCAATATTCATATCTCATATCATCGCTATTAGTTATATTATTGATAGGATTATATGTTAAAAGCATTTATGGTAGCAAACAAATTGCATTAATAATCACCGGTATTCTGACTATGTTTTATGGGTTTATGTACGTAATACTTCAGCTTCAGGATTACTCATTACTTCTTGGAAATATTGCATTATTTATAATTCTTGCCTTTGTAATGTTCTTTACAAGAAAAGTTAATTGGTTTGATGTTTTTAGTAGTAAATCAAATGTAGTGAAAAGTTAGGGGGAGAAATTAAAAACCGCAGAAGTAATATTCTGCGGTTTTACTGTTATAATAAAATTATTTTTGCTTTAACACTTTTTCCATTACTTTTTCCTTTGCAATTGGTTTTGTGCAGAAGAACCAGTCGTGGCAGTACATTTCTTCTTTTCCTTCCATCCTGTCTTTCGCTGTTCCGCAGGAACCTGCCGGTGGAACTATAACATCTTCGCCGGGCCTCCAGTCAGCCGGAGTTGCAACATTAAACTCATCTGCAGTTTGCAGGGCAATTAAGACGCGATAGAGTTCATCGAAATTCCTTCCAAGACTTAAAGGATAATAAATTATCGTTCTGATGATTCCTTTCGGATCAATGAAAAATACTGCTCGTACAGCTTTAGTTGAATCTTCATTCGGCTGAATCATTCCATATTTTTTTGCAACATTCATTGTAATATCTTCAATCAAAGGAAAATTAACTTCAACATTTTTCATTCCCTTGTATTCGATTTTTTCTTTAATTGTTCTAAGCCATGCAATGTGGCTGTATAAACCATCAACTGACAAGCCAACGAGTTTACAATTAGCTTCTTCGAATTGTTTTTCCATTGTTGCAAAAGTCATAAATTCCGAAGTACAAACAGGCGTGAAATCCGCTGGATGACTGAAAAGAATTACCCAGTTGCCTGAATAATCCTGCGGAAAATTAATTTCTCCTTGAGTTGTATTTGCTTTAAAAGATGGCGCTTTATCTCCGATCCGCGGCATTGAAATAACTTCATTTTTAATTGTTTCTTCCATGGTAGGGTTCTCCACTGTTTTAAATATATTAATTAAATGTTCTTTAGTAGGATGCAACAAAAATATTTTGGATGCAAAACCCACAGAAAATTGTAATTACAACTTTGCTAAAGTTTTTTTAATGTCTACATAAATCAGATGTGTGAATTAACGTAAAACATCATTTTACATTTGCAAATAATTTCATGCCTGAAAGGATTACCCCCCTGGATAATATACAAGAAAGACTTATTGGTTGTTAATTTAATTGAATCTTCGGTCGAGTGTTATGGGTTTACTCTTTTCACTTTTCTTTTCTCTTTTAGCGGCTTTCTTTTCCTTTAAAGTTTTTTGCGGTGCTTTCTTAGTTACTTTTTTAGTGTTTTTACCTTTACTCATTTTATTTTCTCCTTTTGATTAGAATTGATTTTCTGTGTTATGGTTTTAATTGTTTTCATGATTTTTTATTTTTTTGTTCTGGTCATTTAAGCATCTCGTGAATACTACCAATAGCCAAGGCGAAGAATATATCTTGGGTTCTATAACGTAAATTGATAGTGTGTCCGCACGGAAACACTGCATTTCCAACATCGCCGCTTTGCTTGTAAAAATCAAATTGTATCTATTACGGTTAAAAAGTTCTTCATGCTTATTGTTCATTTTAATAATGCTTCCATTGACAAATGTGTCTGCTTAGCCAAACGCAGCTCTAACAATGACTGTAAAAAGGCTAATGTAGATTCGGCTCCCTGATTCTCGTTGGCGCGGTCTGGATGCAAACCGTCTCTACAACCCCCGGTAGTAGGATCGTAGATGGGAAGATTTAAATCGTTATACCCGAGGAACCATTCAAATGCGCAACGAGATTCTTTTTCCCAAAGTTTGTCCCCAGTAATTCTGTATGCTTCAAGACATGCTGATACCATTGCTTGTGCTTCAACAGGCTGTTGATCAAACCGTGTCCGCTCCCCTCCCTTCGGATAAAAACCTTTTGATCCAATCGGGACGAAATGTCCCTCTCTTGAATGCTGCAAATCGGATAACCATTTTAATGACTCTAATCCGGCATCCGTCATATCTCTATTAGGAATGGATTTGCCGCATGTGAGTAAAGCATGTGGCAGTGCCGCGTTGCAATATGAAAGGGTTTTTTCGTACCAACGCCATTCTTCAGAACTATTATTTTGATATAATGTTAGGAGTCGTCCTGCTAATTCATCCTGCACAGTGTTAGCCCTACGGTCACCGGCATATTTTTGTGAATACTCATAAATGCCGATTAAAGCAAATGCCCAGGCCCGTGGACTGGTAGTTAAGAGAATCGCAGGTAAAGTTTGTTCGAACAACCAGCCTGCCATACTGTTAAGAGCCGGTGCATTAGAATGATTTAATACAGTTCCTAACGCCAAAAGTGCGCGACCATGACTGTCATCCGATCCGGATTCTTCCAGCCAATTGCGCTGGTAGTTCATGAAATTTCGAAAACGCTTAGTTTGGTCGTTGAATGCAAATCCGAGGAAGGCAAGGTAGCGTGAAGCCAATCCAAGGTTCTCACTGCTACCCAATTCATCCAAGAGAATACTAACCAAAAGAGCCCGAGCGTTATCGTCTGTAGTATAACCATGAGAATAATTGGGCACTGTAAAAAGAGCATGTTGAAAAATGCCGGTTTCATCTGTCATGTTTTGTAAGTGATCCAATTTTAACGGGGGCAATTCACCCGTTGATTTATCGAGTGCCTTCGCTATAAATCCCGGCGGGATATAATGACGACGCTCTAATCTTGCACGTTCAAAACTTTCCATATATCGTTGTGCAACCTCAGACCAAATCATTGCTCTTCCAAATATATAAGCGCGCTTACGCATAGCATGCCGTTGTGCTTCGTTGTCCAATAAGTTGATAACTTGTTCAGCCAGGGTTTCAGGATCGTGGAATGGAACCAGCACACCCCTTCCATCCGAAAGAATCTCCTGCGCATACCAGTATGGCGTAGAAATAATCGCTTTGCCAGCCCCTAATGTATAAGCTAAAGTTCCGGATGCAATTTGTGCCTCGTTGAGATAGGGCGTTATATAAATATCCGCAGCACTTATGAACTCAACAAGCGCGTTCAAGCTAACAAAACGGTTGTAAAAGATAACATTACTTTCCACACCTTTCTGTTGAGCCAGCCACTGCAAGGATAAGCGGTAAGATTCGCCATCTTGTTGAATTATGTGAGGATGTGTTGCACCAACAACGATATAAACAATGTCCGGATAACTGGCAATAATTTTGGGTAGCGCAGATATAACTGTTTCAATTCCTTTGTTCGGGGAGAGTAATCCAAAACTCAGTAAAACGATCTTGCCCTCTACTCCAAATAAATCTTTATTAAAACTTGGATCAACAAAAGGTACATCCGGGATGCCGTGCGGAATCATATCGACTTTTTCCAAAGACACATTATAAACATCATGTAGAAATTCAGAACCACGCTCACTCATAACAATCAAACGATCTGATAATGCTGCAACCTCTTCCAATACCCGCCGCTGATCCGGGTCGGGATTTTTTAGTATTGTGTGCAAAGTTGTAACGATAGGCATACGCAATCCACGCAAGAGCGCCAGGATATGACTACCTGCTCTCCCACCAAATATTCCATACTCGAATTGCAGGCATACCAGATCAACGTTGTTGATATTTAAGAAATCAGAGGCTCTTAAGTAAGAATCTATATCTTTCTCTGTGAGTTCAAATCGAACGCGCGGTGGATAAGCATAACCAGTTGCTACATCGTTGATCGGCAGTGCAATACACGATGTTTCACTGTATTGTAAAGCTATGGCCTCACACAAATCGGTTGTAAATGCGGCAATTCCACATTGGCGCGGTAAATAATTACCAATGAATGCGATCCGGTTAAGTGTTGAATTTGTGATGCTTTGTTTCAAGACTAATATCGATTTTAGTTATAAAAAAGAATACTGCTTTTGAGTTTTAGCATTTTTTACTCTTGTTCATTTTTATCTGGTATTTTTCCCGTCAAATTTCCAATATTAAATACAAATTGTTAATTGGTTGAAGCGATTATCTTCACATTGTTCATCAATCATATTTACAAATTATGAGGATATCTAAGCTATTTCAATCGGACAAAGGGATGATAAAAGGATTAGTCCCTTTATGTCAGTGAGATAAGTTTTTAATGAATTCTCTCATCAAATTATAGCTCTTAAGGTTTCTCAATAGTAACATGATATTCATAACAAACTCAGCATAACAATGACACCTGAGATAGTTAGTAAAATACCGGCAATTCTATTTACCCATTTCAGACCGACTAGATCCAATTTCTTTCTAAAATGCATTACCCCGGAGCTAAGAGACAGAAACCATAAAAAAGAGCCTATAAAAACTCCCAGAACAAGTGCTGATCCCGAAAAGATGATGACTTCATTTCCTAAACCAAGTGCAGCAAACACAGCAATAAAAGCAAAGATAGTCAAAGGATTAGTTAGCGTTAATAAAAAAGCTGTGATATATGATCTTAAAATTCCACTGCTGTTTACATGGAAATTCGGATTAGCAGGAAGTTTACGAAATGTTCTTACTCCCAGGTAAAGAAGAAGCACACCTCCAACCAATCGTATCCAAATTCGCTGACTAACAAGTGTATCTGATATAAATGTAATTCCAAATGCGGCAACGCAGCCGTAAAGAAAATCCGCAGTTGCAGCTCCAAGACCAATAATTAATCCGCGTAATCGTCCCTCTGTTAGTGTCCTGCGGATACACATTATTCCAATTGGACCAACCGGCACTGCCATCCCAAAACCAATAAAGATTCCCTTTAATAAAATAATAAGTACCATAATCTAATCTTTCGATCTACTGTTCTACCCCTGCATTGTACCAGTTGCGACGCACTATGCAGCTTTTGGTAGATTCGCATGCTTTACTTACACCAACACTTGGACATGACATGCGATTACTGTTAGATATGAATCTTCTCGAAACTTTCTATAAGTCCGAAAGCACTCAATAGCCAGAGAATCATTACAATAACTACTACCACATTCAAGATGTTCTTGATGGTAGACTGCATCGGAATGAAGCTGTTAATCAGCCAGAGAACCACCCCAACAACAACCAAAACAATCACTAATCCAATTAATGACATAGTCTTTTTCCTTTCAAAATTAGTTTTTCCCTCATTCTTCGTTTTAAACTGTTTTGTCAACAACACAAAAGTAAACCGGTTGTATCCTAAATCTTTTTCATTAACCCATTTCGAAACTTTTGCCAATTGCCTTATAAAGCTATGAAGAGAAGTAACGTAGTTCAATCGAGCAA
>JAJDNK010000153.1 GCA_022340715.1 bacterium BMS3Abin03
TGATCAGGATATTCTTTGTGAAGAGTAGACACAAGGTCAGCACCATCATCCATTGTTATAACAGGTTCGTGCTTTAAGCAGGAGTGTATATGGTTGTAGTATTGTAGGTTGTCTTCACCATGAATTGCAAAAACAGGAATACTGTAAACTTTAACCAAAGCCGCAGCTATATCGTCCTGGGTACTTAACGGATTTGAGGCACATAACACGAGATCTGCGCCTCCAGTTTTTAAAGTGCGTGCTAAATTAGCCGTCTCTGCTGTAATATGAAGACACGCTGCCATCTTTTTGCCCATCAAGGGCTTTTCCTTTTCAAACCGGTTCCGTATTTCTCTTAGAACAAGCATATCATTATCTGCCCATTCGATTCGTCTTTTACCTTCAGCAGCTAGTGTGATATCTTTTATGTCATATTCCATTTTATTTTCACTTTCGATTATATCAGTGATTTATTTTTCAATCTGTCGTAATTATCTCAAATTATATTGTCACAGCCAGCTTGTAGGCGCTGTGGATAGCATCCTGTGCTTTTCCAACTTCTTTAGCATCGCCAATAAAATAAAACGGTGTTTTTCCTGTTCTTTCAAAAGGGATATAACTTTTCATTCCTGTTGCAATAACAATTTTATCTATATCATCAATTACTATGTTTTCATCTTTCCCTTCTAAAAGAATCCGTGAACCTTTCACCTCGACAACTTTATGATTGATAAATATTTTAACATTTTTTAATTTTAATTTTTTAAGAGTCATAGCCTTTTCAATCATTTCCATACCTCGCCCTATTTCATCCATCATTTCTACAATAGTTACAAAGTTATCTCCATCAACAAGCTTTGAAGCGACTTCGAGTCCTATTAAACCGCCGCCGATCACCAACACCTTTTGTCCATGGGGCAACTCATCATCGTTTAAAAAATCTGTCCAGTAAAATTCTTTTAATCCTTTTATCGGAGGGATATCGGGTACTGCACCTGTAGCCATAATTACTGCATCGTAATTCCCGTTTTCAATATCTGCTTTTATTGCTTCCTTTTGTATCAATTTTATTTTACGCAAAGCCATCTCGGTAATAAAGTAATCAACTAAATCTTTTAAACTTTCTTTATTAGGCGGTAAACTTGCAAGGTTGAACTGTCCTCCTAATTTATTCTTTTCAAAAAGCTCAACTTGATGATCACACTCTTTCAAAATAATTGCTGCTTCCATCCCGGCAAGTCCTCCGCCTACTACAGCAATTCTTTTAGAAGAATCAGATTTTCTTATTTCAGCATAATCAGTATTAACTAATGGATTGACGACACAACCAAGTCCTTCACCTTTTTTTACACCTCCGAGGCACCCTTCTGCACAAGCTAAACAAGGACGAATAAACCCATCTACTTTATTCAAATACTTACCTATAAAATCAGGATCCGCTACCATTGCTCTTCCAACAGCAATAAAATCGGCAGCATATTTACCTTTTATGTATTTAATATCTTTTATCGAATTTATTCTTCCGACAAAAATTACTGGAACCTTAACTTTGTTCTTAATATTACTGGCAAACTCCCACGCTTTACCTTTTGGAATAAACATATGCTGAAAAAACCAGGGTGGCGTAGAACATACGGAACCGGCAGAAACGTGAATTGCATCAATTCCATTTTGTTCCAGCAACTGAGAAAATTTTATCATGTCCTCAATATGAAATCCAGACGGGATCATTTCATCGCCACTAATACGTGCAATTATGGGAACATTAACGGAATTACGAACCGTCTCAAATACTTCTAAAGGAAATTTTATCCTATTGCTAAAAGTCTCACCATATTCATCCGTACGATCATTAACGGCTGGAGATATAAACTGTGCAAGAAGGTAACCGTGTCCAAATTGAATTTCAATAATATCAAAACCGCATTCGACTGCTCTTTTAGCTGCATCAATGTATTTTTTAATTACATTATCCATCATTTCCCTGTTAATTTTCAAGGGAACTGCACCGCTGTTTTCACAAGGTTTATTAGTAGATGAAATAAAATAATTGCCAAGCAGATTGGGATTTGCCATCCTGCCCGGATGATTAAGGTGAGCAATTACTTTTGAACCGTTTGAGTGGATTAAATTAACGAGTTTTTTCAATCCTTCAATCTTATCATCCTTATCAATACCAAGCTGGGTTGGTATTTCTCTCAACCCCGAATCCATATAAAGCGGTTCTAATGTTACGGCTCCGATATGTTTACTTCGAAGGTTGTAAAAATCTAAATGCCGTTGATTAACAATACCATCGGATGCACAGTAACCAAGCTTAATCGGAGGCATAATAAATTGATTTCTTAATTCGAACATTTTAATCGTTACTTCATTAAAAAATTTTTTGCTTCGTAATAAAAATTATTTCGCAATAAATACATTTTTCCCTATCAGTAGTAACGTGATATATTTTATTTGTATTCCATTTCTATTTCTAATAAATTTTCAAGCTTTTTTATAATTCCTTCAATCTTCTTTTCAGCTTTACATTGAGCAATCATTTTCCCTTCAAGTCCCGCTTTATGTATTTCTTTGTCAAAATTGATACTGCCAAGGTAATTAACCTCTCTTTTCTTCAAAGAATTCTGCATTATAAGTTCAATTTCTTTTGAATCAACTTTATTCAAGATTGCCCAAACATTATTGCTTCCCAAATACGAAGTCATCTTTGCAACAATTTCCGCTATAACAAAAGACTCAAAGGTAGGATCAACAATAACTAAAACTACGTCTACATTTTTTTCTACTCCCCTCCCGAAATGTTCTATACCTGCTTCGACATCTATGAGAGTGACAAAATCACCTTTAACGATAAAATCTCGAGCAACTTTTGACATTGGTCCGTCGCATCCTTCGCAAGCTTCTTTAATTTTTCCTATTTGAAATAAAGTGAGATCTTTTTTCTTGAAAGAATATTTCTCCGGAATCTCCGATAAGTCTATTACAGTTTCATTTATAGGCAAGTTGCTATTTATCCTCGTCATCGGAGACGGATCATCTGAAGGACAAGTAACTTTTTCCCTGCCTCCAAAAAATTCAATTAAAGGTTCGGGAACATCTTTTTTATCACTCAGTAAACGAAATAACCCTCCGGGATTGGAAGCGTCTGCATCCAACAAAATTACACGGTAGCCATTTTTTAGAAGTGATTTTCCTAAAAGCGAAACAACTGAACTTTTTCCACTACCACCTTTACCGCAAACCAAGATTCTCTTGTTCTTCAGAATCTTCATCTTTCCTTCCCTATTTTATTTTTGCTATCTCTGCAATTACGCTGCTTCCATTATCAGGTACTGTCTCTTTGTTTTTAGGAACCATTCTTAAGAAGTCACCGTATTTCATTGGTTCTTCAAGTCTGCAAGACCAAACAAGCTTTTCTGTTCCATCCTTATCTTTCCAGTATGTAATATCTGGACATCCATCGCACATACTTTGATCGCCATTAGGCATCATATCAACAGGCTGTATAATCATAATTGATTGCAAATACACTTTCTTAAATATTCTGAATGGATTAACCAATACATACTTTAAGTATTTCTTTAAAGCTTTTCTAATTCCTCTGTCTAAAAACCAGGTGTTGAATAATGTTAATCTTCCCATCCTGAGAGCTTTAGGGGAAGCGTACGATAGATATTTATCTTTCTTGTAATGATATACTGTCATTATCAGCTCAAGAAATTTATTACCTGCATAACCAAAGATTTTTCCTTTGTTACCGATTCTCTCTGACAGCAACCATTTAAAATGATCAGCTTTGGCAGTACCATTCAAAAAAGCAGCAGGTGTAAATTCAGGAGACTTTTTTCTTATCTCTTTAACAACATCCGTTGCCATTAAGTCTGTAACTTCATCCTTATTGGAATGATAATGAATATCATCCCAGACTATTTTTTTGTCGCCTGCATAGAAGTCAAAAGGTGTATCGGAAGTAATGTATCTGAATAAAATGAAAACCATTGTATGAACTATATCGATGTGCTTTTGTGCCCACTCGACTAAATCGGGAACATACTGAATCGTATCATAATAAACAGTTGAATTGAAGGAACAAGCTATTCCTCCTTTATTAGCAAGCATTTCGGCATAATAAAGACGCAGTTCATTCAGTTCTATTTCATTTTTACCAAGCCACTTTGGATCTCTGCCCCTACCCTGTTTGCTGTCTATGTGAAATGTAAAGCCGAACACACCGGCTTTTTTTAATTCATCGAGCAGTTCGTTTGTTAAAGCAATACCGTTGGTGTTGATAATTGGTTTTAATCCTCTCGATTTTATATCGACGACAAGCTTTACTATATCAGGATATAATAGAGGATCACCACCTGCGATAGAAATACAATCGGATTTTCTTAATGACTGGAAAAAATCCAGTTCGTGTTTAACATCATCAAGAGGCTTGTGTGAATTTTTAATGTTTTTTCTGTAACAACCATAACAATTCAGGTTACATTGGGCAGTTGGTTCAAGCCAGGTGATACCGTTATCGGGCATTGTCCAGGGAAGCCTGTATAACGATACAGGATCGATATAACATTTTTCCATTTCTCTCTCCTAAAAAAGGTTAAAAATCACTCACACTAAGGTAGAAGTATTGCCGCTGCAATTACTGTGGTCCACATACCGTTTTTGTCGCCTTCTGCTGTTTGGGTAACATTAAAAGTTCTAACAATTTTATCAGACATTTTGAATACTTCCTCTCTTTCGTTCCAATCTGCTTCGGCATTGAATTCAACACCGAGTGTAGTTGCTAGCATTTGTGCAGCAAGATCCTCGGCATAATCACCTGCTATTTTTTCTTTCACACCAAAAGGGTGGTATTCTGATAAATAGCCGTAGTTAGACTTATCCGCTGGTATCGCCGCACCAATAGAAGCAGCTATTAATCGATTTGGTTCATTAGTTGAATTTCTTGCCATGACAGCAAAAGTTATTTGACCCGGCTGAATTTCCTTCAATCCTTCTTCTCTGGAAATTCTTTTACAGCCGGGAGGGAATATGCTGCTAACTGAAACAATATTACATTTTTCAATACTGGCACCTCTCAACGCAGTTTCAAATGAAGTCAGGTAATCTTTGTGTTTACCAGCTCCTTTGGTAAAAAATATTTTTGAAGGTACGTACAAACCTAACTGTTTAACTCTTTAAGAATTTTTTAATAACTGATTTTACCGTGTCATCCGATTTTAAAAGATGAATACCGATATGCTTTTCCATTAAAGCAGAATATGCTTTATGTCCGATTTCCTTTGTTAGCAGCACATTAACATTGTTATTCAATATTATTTCTACAGCTTTTAATCCCGAACCATCTTGGACTCTCAATCCTTTATTGATATAAAAGTGATATTTGCGGTTTTCACTATCATAAATAATAATAAAAGGTGAGCGCCCAAACGTTTTACTTACAAAAGAATCTAAAGTCTCACCCAACGACGGTACTGCAATTTTCATCGTTACCTACCTGCTATTTATTTATTGAAGCCTTTTTTAATTCCATCGCATCTTCCACCACGACCTCTACCAGACTCCTCTCTATGTAATCTTCCCCTGCGATATAATCCATTAAAAATATTCCTTCCATCAGCCAATTGGGTTCCGGATTTTTCAGTGTGTACTGATTGAGATTTACGACAACCTCCTCTTTCTCTACCTGTGAGGTGTCCTTTTCCCATCGGACCTGTCCCATCAAAGTTCGGCATAATCTATCTCCTTATATTCTTTACATAATAACTATTATTGTTGTATAGAACTTCCTTTATTTTTTTACTTTTAGTTAACGAAGAAATCAGACTTTTATCGGCATCGGCTTTCTTCATAAACTCATCAATAGCATCTTGTCGCATTGGATGGACTGCAAGAATACTTAACAATTCTTTTTCTACATCAGAGGTGTAACTAAAATCGACTCCCTCATTGTAAGCCAGTAGCTCTACGTTACTTATTAATTCACGAAAAGTTTGATATGCTGTATTTAATAATTCTTCAGACGGTGGTTCTACAAATTTTTCTGCAGGTGGACGGGTAGGCACCAGCAAATAAAACCTATCCGGGTTAATCCAGTTAATTATTTCGGCTGTTCTTTTAATCGATTCAAAACCATCATTGATTCCTTTCACCAACATCGTCTCGGTTACAAGCTTTCCTTTAAAAGCACTGGCGAACGTTTTTATTCCGTGTATTATTTTTTGAAGTTCAAGCTTACCGTGAGGTCTGTTTAAAAGATGCCATATTTTTTCATCGACCGTATCAACCTTAACAGAGACCCAGTCAGCTTTCATTAAATCTTTACGAACATTTTCATCCCAGAGTAAAGATGAATTGGTTATAACTGCGATCTTAATTCCCAATGATTTTAGTAAATCTATTTCTTTACCAAGATTTATATCAAGAGTTGGTTCACCATCCGGAACAAAAGTGAGAAAATCTATTTCTTCACTGGCTTCCTGCAATTGTTTTACTTTTGAAGAAACCTCTTCTAAGATATCATTCGGGGAATAATATCCTTCTCTTTTGATAGACATAGAATCGGTGACACCGATCTGGCAATAAATACAGGAATAGCTACATATTTTAGGTGGTATATTATTTATACCGAGACTTCTACCTAACCTTCGTGACGGTATGGGACCAAATACAAAAGACATAATTTTGTCACCTTATTTTATTGTTTACGATTATTTTATAGTGTCCCATATTACAAGAATTACTGCACCCATTTTTGACGTGAACGGACCGTGATCCTTATGTGCAGGAATTGATCTGTAAGTTCCTGAAGGGAATACTTTACCTGCACTCTCATATTCACCCTGCAATACGACATGCTGTTCATTGCAAATATGAGTATGTGAGTCCATCTGAAATCCTGCCGGCAATTTTAACATAATAGTTTTAGCTCCATTCTCATCGCGCAATACTTTTATTCTTGTCCCAACCGGATATCCGGTGGCTTTTTTCCAACCCAATTCATCATAAATATTTGTTACGTGTTTCATATTCCACCCCGTATTTTAGTTTATATTTTTGAAATAGCCGGTATAACTATTTTTCTGCTGTGGTCTGCAGCTACCTTAATCTCATTTAATACCTCTGATGGGATAGGAACTTCTACCTCCATTGGATTAAAAGATAAATTTTTAACTCTAACGACTTTCATAATTCACTAATCACTTTATTATAGCAGATCAAATGTGAATGTTAATATTACTGGCAAAGATTTCTCTTAAATCAAGTTTTTTAAGTATGTCACAATCATTGTTCAATTCATTGTTTTTAAAGAACTCAAAAAGTTTTTCAATATTTTTTTCAGAAAAATTTTCGTTTAAATACCATTGCGTATGTTTGAAATTATTTTCACAAGTCTTTTTTAAAGTGAATATCTCATATAGATACGCTTGTAAGAACGCTAATTTAAAAACCGGAATCGCCAATTCAGTTTTAGTCATATATTAGCCTTATTCCTTTATCTTTTAATGTCGGTTTTATTAATTCTTCCCACTCTTTTGTATTCCAGGTATTTAGTTTTGTATGAGTGATATAATATTTTTCGGGAATCGGATGAGTGCCCACTACAACTTTAAGATCGTACTTCGTTTCGATGAAGTTCTTGAAATGATTAATGTAAGGACAAGGTGGATAACCAACTACCATCCCTGTTGCAAAATGAATTACTTCCACACCATCCTTTTTCATTTCTGCAGGAGCATATTCAATATTTCCACCGGGACAACCACCGCAAGATGTATAACCTACAACTTCTACTTCTTTCTTTTTATAAATATCAAATGCCCCGGCTCTCTCCTTAATAGATCGAAAGCATTTACCACCAGCACAGTTTTTATACCTGTCGCAAATGATGATTCCGATTTTCACTTTGTTTTCCATAAAACTCCCGACATAATTCTTTTAGTTTTCTATTATGCTTTCCGAGTAATGTTCTTCAATTAAATCAGCAATTGACTTAAAAGATTTTGTTACCTCGCAATCTGGTTTTTCAAGGATGATTGACTTACCTTTATCACTAAATATCCGCGCATTGATATCAATTGGTATTGATCCAAGGAACTGAACATCATAATCTTCAGCTAACTTTTTACCTCCGCCTGAAGCGAATAAATCAATTTTATTTTTACAAAATGGGCAAATGAACCCGGACATATTTTCAATCACTCCGATAAAAGGAATCTCTAATTTCTTCGCCATTGTTATTGCACGCTCTGCATCAATTACAGAAACTTCCTGGGGAGTGGTGACAATAAGTGCATAATCAGGTTTCATCTTTTGTGCTATAGTTAGGATCTCGTCTCCTGTTCCGGGTGGTAAATCTGCAATTAAATAATCGAGTTCACCCCAATCTACATCTGCAAGAAACTGATTAATAACTTTTGACCGCATGGGTCCCCGCCATATAACCGGTTGACCGGGCTTAATGAGTCCCGCAATAGAAATCATTTTAATATTATCTTTTTGAAAAGGAATTATAGATTTATTCAGAATTATTAGTTCATCATTTATACCTAATACCTTGGCAACATTTGGACCTGTAATGTCTGCATCCAGTATCCCTGTAGAAAAACCTTCCATCTGAAAACAAAAGGCGAGATTAACGCTTACCGTGGTCTTACCTACACCGCCTTTACCACTGAATACAGCGATACGATGATTAATTTTTGATATGTTTCCCTCAATCCTTTTTTCCTCTTCTTTAAGAGCTATCTGTTTTTCTTGTTCGATCATTGTTTTATTTATTATCACTGCTGTTTTGAAGAATTAAAAGTTTACTTAACTGCTCTTTAGTCAGCGGAGTGCCGAAACCGACATATTGAATCACCGGGTATTCCGGGTTAGAGATAGGGGTCCAGCTTCCATTCTCAAAATTCTCAAATACAGAATTATATTTAACACCATCAACAACGGGAATAACTCCTTTAACATTATCCACTTTACCATCTTTAAGCCACGTAAGATCTATCGTTCCTTCTTCCACTTTTTTAGCACTAGTGTTTGCGTGACATTCTTCGCATTTCTTTCCATCCTTGGTAACCGAGTGACTGTATTGAGGAGCGAATATCATAAATGTTTTGTCTCCGGGTACTACAAAAGTTTGCATGTTTGCAGAGGTTACTTTGCCGTTGTAGTTCATTAGAAATTCCCAACCGGAAACAGGAACAGCGACTCTTTTCCCTTCTTTTACCATAGTCTCAAAGTGACAATTTGTACAGCTAACAACCTGACTGACATGACAGGATTTACAATCAAGTTTATTTCCATGAATTGTGTGAGAGGTGGTTTTGCCAATATTATCATGACATTCTTCGCAGGTTACATCCATTACTCCCTCCTGTTTCATCGATGTATATTTGACACCATCACCATGCATCTCACGGGCAGTATGACAATCCATACATTTCATGCCGGCAGCAAAGTGTACGTCCTCTGTATTTTCCTTCTGATTAATTTTCATAATTGCTGTTTCACGGGCATGACATTTTAGACACATATTTTGGTTTTTAGCTACCTCACTTGAATAAACGGCTTTACCATCTATTTCTGTTTTATGGCACATATCACAGGAAGCCACATGACAATTCTGGCAGGCTAGACTTTCATACGATACCCCTGTGATTTTTTCGAGACCTCCATTCTCTTTATCATACCAGTAAGACATCCCACGCACAGTATAATGAAGACTGGATTTAAACATACACTCAGGTGATTTTGTCTCCTGAGAAAATGATGAACCGGACAGAAAAAGAAACAGGATTGTAACAATCGTTGAAAAAGAGATAGGTTTCATTTTGCGCTCTCCTCTGTATTTTAAGTTAATTAATTCCCGCCTTGATAATTAATACTAAATATTTTTGCTTTTTGCGCCTTGAAATTTTTTTCGTTTTACATTCAGATATTCACCCAATGATTATAATTTCTAATCTTCGCTATGATCACATACGAGATCTGTTTCATTTTTTAACTCTCCAATGATAAATTTATTTACCGCATCGTCAATTGCTTCAATATCTGTAAATAGTGTGGTTATATTATACTGCTTTAAATCTTCCACTACTCTCCAACCACCACCTCTTGAGATCAGGTAACTACAATCTTTTAATCCATTAATTAAATGTGTATGGCTGTGTCTTCCTTCTCCTCCGCCGTTATGCTGATGATGTTGACCGCCTTTCCTATGCTGTGTGAATTGGTTTTCCCTTACTTCTTTATTTATAATTTTTCCATCGCTGATTTCACAAATCAGGAAAGACCTACACCTTCCGATATGTCCTGTAATCCTTTTCCGATCGTTTGTTGCAATTGCTATTTTACCCGAAAAATCGGCGTGCTCTTTCTTGAGATTATCGATTCCTTTTTTTTCTACATTCAGCATTTTCTTTTCCCTTCATTTTGAATATGATTAAAATTGTCTTTATTAATTCTGATAGCTTTACCATTTAATATCCCATCGGTAACTTTTTTTCGTGCCACCTCTACAATTCTTCCGAATGTTGCTCTCGATATTTTCATTTCCTTTGCTGCTGTTTCCTGAGAGTATGCCAGTAAGTCTGCAAGCCTTAGTGATTCCA
>JAJDNK010000160.1 GCA_022340715.1 bacterium BMS3Abin03
ATAGGACCAATCCCAATGATGAGGGCAGTTGCCAATGTAACAAGAGAAAAGGGAATACACACTGTAGTTAGTCTTAATCCTGTTATGGTAGATGGTACGGGAATGTGCGGTGGCTGCAGAGCGACAGTTGATAACAAAACAGTTTTTGTTTGTGTAGATGGACCTGAGTTCGATGCACATAAAGTAGATTTTGAAACATTGATGCGAAGGAATCAAACATATAACATTCAGGAGAAAGTTGCTCTGGACGAACACGAGTGCAAACTGGAAAAAAATAACGTTCAAAAAGTTTGAATAAGGAATTAATGAAAATGTCGAAGACACTAACAAATAAAGAAAGAATGAAAATCCCAAGGCAGAAAATGCCTGAGCAGGATCAGACCATAAGAAGAAATAATTTTAATGAAGTTAATCTTGGTTTAACCGAAGAGCTTGCGAAGCTTGAAGCTTTAAGGTGTATTCAGTGTCCCAAACCAACCTGTATTGAAGGTTGTCCTGTTGAGGTGAAGATCGGTGCATTTGTCGGTTTGATTGCAGAAGGAGATTATCTTGGCGCAGCAGCAAAACTTAAAGAAGATAATTTATTGCCTGCGATATGCGGAAGAGTTTGTCCGCAGGAAGAACAATGCGAAGTTAAATGTGTAGTCGGTAAGAAAAATGAACCGGTTGCAATCGGCAGACTCGAAAGATTTGTTGCGGATTACGAAAGGGAAACAGTTGGAATACGAACACCGGAACCAAAAGCAAAAACCGGGAAGAAGATTGGGATAGTTGGCAGCGGTCCTGCAGGATTAAGCTGTGCGGGTGATTTAATTCAAATGGGGCACGATGTTACTGTGTTCGAAGCACTGCACGAGCCAGGTGGCGTATTGATTTATGGAATCCCTGAATTCCGTTTACCCAAAAGTATAGTTAAAGATGAAATCGATTCGCTGAAAAAACTCGGTGTAAATTTCGAAATGAATTCTGTAATAGGATTTACAGATACGGTTGATGAACTAATGCAGAATGGATATGATGCGATATTTATTGCCGTTGGTGCAGGACTTCCATATTTTCTAAATATTCCGGGAGAAAATCTTAACGGTGTTTATTCTTCAAACGAATTTCTAACAAGAGTAAACCTGATGAAAGCATACCGCTTCCCGGAATTTGATACACCGGTGTTTAACTGTAAAGATAAAAACGTTGCGGTTTTTGGTGGTGGAAATACAGCAATGGATGCAGTAAGAACTTCTAAAAGACTTGGTGCAAAAAACGCATACATAATCTACAGAAGATCTGATGTAGAAATGCCTGCAAGACAAGAAGAAATTCATCACGCAAAAGAAGAGGGAATTGAATTTACACTTCTCGCAAATCCTGTTGAATTTATAGGCGATGATAAAGGCTGGTTAAAATCCGTAAAGCTTCAGAAAATGGAATTAGGCGAACCAGATGCTTCAGGAAGAAGCAGACCTGTTCCTATTCCCGGTTCCGAATATATTCTGCCAATCGATATGGCTGTAATTGCAATCGGCAATGGATCGAATCCGATTATTCAAAAGACTACTCCGGATCTTGAATTCAACAAATGGGGAAACATTGTTGCGGATGAAGAAACAATGAAGACTAACAAAAAAGGTGTCTTTGCCGGCGGAGATATCGTTACCGGTGGTGCTACGGTGATTCTTGCAATGGGTGCTGGAAGGAAAGCTGCAAAAGCTATTGATGATTATCTTAATGAAAATGAGGATTAAAACCGTTTGGGGTTATTTTTAGGCATTTGTTTTTCACCATGATAAATCGTGGTAAGAACACAAAATATATACATTCTCTATCAGTTTTAGCTGATAAAAACTTTTATTCATTCGTTATAAATTCACAATTCTTCGGAATTTCGGGTTTAACAAGCAACGTTTCTTCCTTTAGAAGATGTACTGTGCCTAAAGGGTAACCTTTCTTTTTTACAACATATTTTTTTAAGGTGTAAGAAACCGGAGCTAATCCACTTGTTTTTGCTTTGCTATGATATGCTGCAAGTGAAGCCGTTTTTTTTAAAATGCTTTTAGGAATTACTTCTTTTGCATTTTCAACACGAAGTACAACATGAGAGCCTGAAACACTTCTTGCATGAAACCAGTAATCATTTTGCTTTGCGAATTTTGTAGTAAGCAGATCGTTGTTTTTGCTGTCTTTCCCAACGTAAACATCATACTTTTCTTCAATAATATAATGCTTGAATTTTATCTTTATGTCTTCTTTATCCGGTTTATTTGATTGATCTTTAATTTTTAACTCTTTCATTATTTTATTTAATTCTTTCAAATCCTCGATTGAATGAATTTCTTTTTCAATTGAGTTTATTCGTTCGAGATTCTTCTTCTCTTTTGTTAGTAATTCCTGAGATTTTTGAAAATTAATCTTTTCTGATCTTGCTTTATCAAAATAATAATCTGCATTCTTTTTTGCAGAAAGTTTGGGATTTAACTTAATTGTAATTTCTTTACCCGGATTATAAGTATCTTCCAGCAAGATTTTTTCAGCGCCGGTTTTAGCTTCACTTAAATTTATCAAAAGAAGATTACCAATTTTACTGTATTCATCTTCTTTACTTCCTCTTCCGACCACTGCCTGAAGGTTATTTATTTTATTCGATATTCTTTTTTTATCATTTTCAATTTGCCTGTTGATGAGTTTTAACTTTCTAAATTTATCTTCAACGGAATGCTTCTTTATTAGAAAATGTGACTGAGCGGAAAGTAAGGAATCAAAAGTTTCTGTATTATCGTGCTCGAATATTTGAAATGTATCGACAGCAAGATGAATTTCTCCCTTCCGTTCATTTATAAAAATTGTAGGCTTGGAATTTTTGATATCTTCAATAACATCATTCAGGATTTTATGTTTCGACTTTTTTACAGATATACTTCTTCTTTCAGCTTCAAAGATAATTTCTTTACTTATAACAGGATATTTTTTCCTTCTTGTTTCGAAGTAATCCGATTTATTATCTAATTCAAGATCAGGAATGTTAAAAATATTTGTGAAAGTTTTTTGGGAGAACTCCATTTTCATCTCTTCCAGAACAGCATCATCCAGCTTTTTAAATGCTTCTATTTTCTCATTTGGAAAAAGTGCAATTACGTTAGTAAATTTTCCACGAATTGTGAAAAACAGGAAGTTATTCCCAATTTTAAATCTAATAATTCTATCATCAGAAGCGATTTCAAAAGAATCTATGTTTTTGTTTTCGAACTCAGCGAAAAGAGTGATTGTATTTCGTTTCGCTCGTGAGTAATTCTCGCGAATGTTAATATATGGTTCACCAGGATTCACACATATTTCTATAAACTTAATTAATTCATTCCCGAATTCAATAATTAGCTTATCTTTCTCCTGCGTAAAGATGGATTGGATCTTTTGATTAATAAGCAATGGTTGCGATTCTAAAACAAATCTGTTTAGAAAAAAATAGTTTTTAATCATACATTAAATTTATGGATAACAGCAATAAAAAAGGGTCGGAAGAAATTCCGACCCTCGAGTAGACTAAATAGTTTTATTTTCAAATCAATCTAATCCTGTTTTTGCTCTTACAATTGCATTCAGTGATTTTATCCTTGAGAAGATTAATACTCCACCTATAAATGCAGCTCCAGTTAGGATTAAAAAGAAAATAGATTTATCAGTAAAATTATTCCAGAAGCTTGCCATGATTCCCGCAGCTTTTCCTCCGAGTGAAGTAGAAAGAAACCAGCCGCCCATCATTAATGCAGTTGTTCTTGCGGGAGCTAACTTTGAAACTAAAGATAGACCGATAGGACTAAGAAACAATTCGCTGATTGTGAAAATTCCATATGTTAGAAAAAGCCAGTATGCCCCTGTTTTATGCGTGTAAATTGAAGGCACGGACATAATTGCAAATACCATGATCAGCGAAGACAATCCGGAAATAAACATTGCATATCCGAATTTTGATGCAGTTGTTGGTTCTTTTTTTCTTCTTGAAAGCCAAGTAAAGAATCCTACAAGAATTGGTGTAAAGAAAATAATAAAAAAAGGATTTATCGACTGAAACAGTTCGGCATTAGCGAGTTTTACATCTTCACCTTTTTGTGGCCATTTATCTTTAGGCAGATTATTGAAGTACGGATTGGGCCCCTCTGTCATTACAGGTTCTCCGTTTTCATCTACAACAGGACGGAGATATTCATCATACATTGGGACTTCAGTTGTATCTGTATTTACACTTTGAAGCATATCTATCTCCCCGGCGACACTTTCAAGGGCAGGAGTAATTTGTCTATCTGTATAATTCTCTGCCCAGATCGTTAAACCAGTTGCATTTTGATTGTAAATAGTCCAGAAGATAATTGAGATCAGGAAGATAAAAAGAAGAGCCCCAATACTTTTTTTATCCTGTCCTCTTGATTTTACCCAGAGAGAAACGTAAAAGGAAACAATAGGTATGCATGCAAAAATAAATGCATCGTTTGAATCCGACCCGAATAGATTGTTTGGTATAAGCCAACCAATAACGGCAAAGACAATTGCTGGCAGGAACACATATAGAAAGATCTGCATCATCGGCATATCTTCTTTTTCCATTGGCTTTTTAACATCTGCATATTTTACGTGCTTTAATCCGGTTGATAACCAGATAAGAGCTATAACCAATCCAACACCTGCAGCGGAAAAAGCATAACCCCATCCGTACTTGTTTCTTAAGTAAGCTGCAACAAAATTACATACAAGTGCGCCAATGTTGATTCCCATATAAAAAATGTTGTAAGCGGAATCTTTATATTGCTTTAATTCATCTTTGTTATATATAATACCAAGTATGGTACTGATGTTAGGTTTAAAAAATCCATTACCTACTATTACAAGTCCAAGTGAAATGAAAAGAGCAGTATCGCCGGGAAATGCTAATCCAAAATAGCCTGCAGCCATAAGACTTCCGCCAATATAGATAGACTTTAAATACCCAAGATAACGATCGGCGATAAGTCCGCCGATAAAGGGAGTAAGATATACAAGCGCAATAAATGAACCGACTATATCCGCCGCAGTTCTAACATCGAAAGCTTTTCCACCTGTAGTTGTGTCCGTTAGATAAAGAAGCAGGATCCCTACCATCAGGTAATAGCCAAAACGTTCCCACATCTCTGTGAAAAAAAGAACATATAACCCCTTGGGATGTTTTTTAAACATTAATAAGCCTCAAAATTAGTTTTATTTAAGTTTTGAATTTTCTAATACTCAGGTAAGTTAAGGACTGATTAGCAGCAAATATATCTGGTTTATTATTATACTTGATATCGAACTCACAAATAAATATATATCAATTATCCGTATTTTCATAGTACATTATTATTGTGCTTAATATAAATCAATATTTAATCTATAGACTGCGTGTTTGTTGTTTAACAAAGGCTCAATTGATATATTTCGAATAATGAAAAATTTATTAAAATCCCGTTTTATAAGGTGGCTGATCTACATTTTTGCAGCATTGGTTCTTTTTATAATTTTGATCGATGATGTGATAATGCCCTGGTATGTTAGTGAACCGGAAACAACAGTACCTAATGTAATCGGAATGAAAGAAACTGAAGCTGTAAACCTTTTACAGGATTCAAGTTTTGATCCAATAATTATCGATACTACTTTTGGTGAAACTTATCCAGCCGGAACGATTTTTCTGCAAAAGCCAAAAGCTGGCGAAGTTGTAAAAGAAGGAAGGAACATATATCTATTTGTAAGTGGTGGGGAACAGGTTGTTGAGGTTCCCAAACTTATTGGTAAATCTGTTTTAGATGCAAAATTTTCCCTGGAAAGAATAGGACTCATACTCGGCAAAGTTACACGGCTAACTTCTGATAAACCACAAGACATGATTTTTGATCAACAATATGCTGAGGGAACTGAACTTAAAAAGGGAATGAAAGTTAACATTACTGTAAGTGCCGGAAAAGGTGGTGGAACTATTTCCGTTCCTAATTTAATTGGTAAATCCCTTACTGAAGCATTAGAAATTTTATCTGATAGTTCGTTAACTTTAGGTAAAATTAATTATCAACCATCACTTACACTTTTACCAAATACTATTATCGATCAATATCCTAGCAGCGGAAATAAGTTAAATCCAGGACAAACAGTAGATCTTTTTGTCACTAAATCAGAAGACGGATCGGATAAGGAATAAATATGGGAATTCTTGCCCCATCAATATTATCTGCAGATTTTACAAATCTCGCACAACAAATTAAGCTTGTTGAAATCGGTGGAGCAGACTGGATACATTGTGATGTTATGGATGGTCAGTTTGTTCCTAATATTACTTTTGGTCCTCTAATAGTTAAAGCTGCGAGGAGAGCAACAAAACTTCCACTAGATGTTCACCTGATGATAAAAAATCCTGAAAGATATATAGAAGATTTTGTTAATGCAGGCGCAAATCATATTTTGGTACATTATGAAGAAGTCATACATCTTAACCGGACCATAAGTTATATAAAAGAGTTAGGTGCAGATGCTGGAGTAGTTATTAATCCATCAACACCGGTTCATGTTGTAAGAGATATAGCTGAATATATTGATCAGCTATTAATTATGACGGTGAATCCAGGCTATGGCGGACAGAAATTCATATCAAATTCAATAAGAAGAATAAAAGAAGCGGTTGAGTTAAGGAAGAACATAAGTGGTAAATTTCTCATTCAGATTGATGGAGGTGTTAATCCAATCACTGCGAAGCAAGCATTTGAAGCAGGAGCAGAAATATTTGTGACGGGTTCTTCAATATTTAAAGAAGATAATATATCTGCGGCTGCAATGGAGATAAAGAATCTGATTACATAATATTTATTCGGAATTATACTGATTTAAAAACAAATCTGAAATCTGTAGTTTATTAAACATCAAAAAACAAATCCTAATTTATGATTCCACAAATCATCAACCTGACGCCAGTCGATGTTTTCAGGTATTACGCAGAAAAGTTCGGTGTACCTGAAGGAAGATATTCGTTTGGATTATATGGACTTGAACTTCGTCATCTAAGACGCAAAGATGCTGAAAAGTATGAGAATGTAATTTCTGCCTACAAAGAAAGAGTTTATCTAAATGTCGAATCAGGGGAAACGATAAGCATATTGCTTATTGGCTCATTAAGAAGATTTAAAATAATAGCCGAGAGGATACTACGTAAAATCCCGGGGAACTCGTCTATAAAACTATTTAACACTATAAATTTCTTTGAAAATTATGAGTTAACCAGTTATAAAATAGGGGATAAGCTTTTCGAGTTCAAGGATATTTATGTAATGGGAATTCTTAATGTTACACCGGATTCGTTCTCGGATGGAGGAAAATATTTAGATAAAACCCGTGCAATAAATTTCGGCATTAAAATGCTTGAAAATGGTGCAGATATAATAGATATTGGTGGCGAATCGAGTCGACCTGGTGCACAGAGTATTGATCCCGATACGGAAATAAATCGAGTAATGCCGGTGGTTGAGGGAATTTTAAACAGAAAGCCGGATGCAGTTTTATCTGTAGATACAACGAAAAACGAAGTTGCAGAGTTAGCGTTAAATGCAGGTGCAAAAATAATTAACGATATCAGCGGCGGTACTTTTGAACCTGATATTCTGAAAACCGTTGCTAAACATAAAGCAGCATATGTTGTTATGCATATGAAAGGTCGTCCAAGTGATATGCAACGAAATCCCGGCTATGAAAATGTGATAGAAGAAATTTACGATTTTCTTTACAGGCAGATAGAAAAAGCAAAGTCTGCAGGTATACAGCATATTTTCGTGGATCCCGGTATTGGATTCGGGAAAAGAGTTGAGGATAATTTTTATATCATTAAAAGACTAGAAGATTTTAAATCTTTATCGTACCCGATTTTACTTGGTGTTTCAAGAAAATCTTTTTTAGGTAAATTTCTCGATCTGAAAGTTGATTTTCGTGATGTTCCAACATCAATAACGGAAGCATTTGCTGTAAACAAAGGTGCAAGAATAATACGAACTCATAATGTACGAAATGGTGTAATGCTGAAAAACCTTTTAAATAAGTCAAAGAGTGTAAATATTTAATGGTAGAGCTTTTTAAAATAGGATTTCTGACTATTACACTCAGCGATGTAGTTGATATTATTATAGTTTCGTTTATTGTTTACAAACTATATACTTTGTTGAGGGGGACAATTGCTGCGCAGATTTTCATAGGTTTAATGATAATCTTCCTGATATATTTCTTAGCAAAATCGATAAATCTAAAAGCATTAAGCTGGCTATTGAAATTACTAACCGATGTTTGGGTAATCGCTTTTGTTATTTTATTTCAGCCTGAGATTAGGAGATTACTTGTTATTCTTGCAAGAAATCCTATCTTTAAAATATTTGCACGTGCGGAATATCCCGAAGCAGCAAATATTCTTGCTGATGCATCCTTTGAATTATCGCAGCAGCAACACGGTGCATTGATGGTTGTTGTACGTTCAACCGGGATTAGAGGTTATACTGAGACTGGTGAAATTTTAAATGCAAGACTAAATAAAGAATTACTTACGTCAATATTTTTCCCACGTTCACCATTGCATGATGGTGCGGTTATCATTAAGAATAATATTATTGAAGCCGCGCGTGCAACACTTCCGCTTTCAAATACTTTAAGAGTAAACGGGGAGTCACTTGGAATGCGACACAGGGCAGCATTGGGAATAAGTGAACAGGCAGATGTAATAAGTATAATTGTGTCTGAAGAAACAGGTAGTATTTCAATTGCTGAAAACGGCACATTGACTCAGGGCTTATCAAAAGATGCATTAAAGAAAAAACTTGAACCGGCATTCAGTGCTCCCACACTAAAAGGATGGAAAGCAATTTTTGAACAGATCAAACAACATAAATAAAATTGCTGCTGTTATTCCGTTCTACAATGAAAGCAAGACAATAAATGAGGTAATTGAAAAAACTTTAAAACAGGTGGATTATATTTTTGCAATAGATGACGGTTCAACTGATAATTCAATACAAAAATTCACATCAAAAGAAAATGTACTTCTAATCAGAAATTCTTTTAATCGTGGGAAAGGTTATGCATTAAGGACAGGTATGAGAAGTGCAATCGATGAGGGGTTCGAAAAAATTGTCACTCTTGATGCAGACCTCCAACATAATCCTGATGAAATACCATTGCTTTTATCCGGTTTGAAAGATTATCACATTGTAATCGGCAATCGTTTGAGTAATTTATGCAGAATGCCCTTGCAACGCAGGATGAGCAATAAAATCACTTCGAAATTGTTAAGTATAAAAACAGGACAAAGAATAGTTGACAGCCAATGTGGATTCAGAGCATATCGTTCTGAGGTAATTAATAATATAAAAACTGAAAAAAAAGGCTATGAAGCCGAAAGCGAAATATTGATAAAAAGTGCACGTTTGGGTTATAAAATAGGTTTTGTGAATATTTCTACAATTTATGGTGAAGAAAAAAGTAAAATGAATGGTTTAAAAACTACAATTGATTTCATAAGATTATTATTTTTATAATTAGGCATGAGTACAACTAAGAAATGGGAAATAAAGGAGCTTGAAAAGCAAAAATCTTTTTGTAAAGCCGGAAAGATCATTCTAAAGTCACGCATTGATTATCTTCTTACCTCTATTGATAATTATTTCAAAGAAAGAAGTGTAGAAAATTTACATAATATCAGGATTGCTCTTCGTAGGGTAAGATATAACATGGAACTATTTATCAGTTGTTATGAGAGAAAACAATTCCTTAGATTTTATAAAAAAATTGAGAATCTTCAGGATTTATCCGGCTTAGCAAGAGACTTAGATGTGTTCAAAGGAAATATTAAATCATTGATAGAAGTTGAAAAAGTTAAGATTAACAGATCATTATTAAAAAAAGTGGATGAGCGACGT
The DNA here is from genome assembly GCA_022340715.1 of bacterium BMS3Abin03. GTDB lineage: Bacteria > Bacteroidota > Ignavibacteria > Ignavibacteriales > Ignavibacteriaceae > BMS3ABIN03. The sequence continues at coordinate 9,936 of JAJDNK010000160.1, forward strand.
CATAATCTTGAGAACAATCTTGAAATTGAATTAATGAAATTCCTACATAGTAAAACATTAAAGGATTTCTATAAATTATTAGATTAAGCAGGGAGACAGATATGAAACTAAAATATTTTTCTCACTCAGCATTTCAGATAACAACTGATAAAAGCAAAAAAATAATTATTGATCCGTTTATAGACGGCAGCCCTAATTCTCCAGTTAAAGCTGCGGATATTGAAGCAGATTTTATAATCTTAACACATGCGCATGGCGATCATATTGGTGATGCATTTTCTATAGCAAAAAGAACTAAGCCATTGTTCATCTGCGTGAACGAGCTTGCAAACTATTGCAGCTCCAAAGGATTTAATGCACATAATATGCATATCGGCGGAAGCTATAAATTTGAATTTGGCAGAGTTAAATTTACAATTGCACATCATGGATCGATGACGCCTGATGGAACTTATGCCGGTGAACCGGCAGGAGTAATTTTAAGCATCGACGGAAAAATTATTTATCATACCGGTGATACAGGATTATTCTATGACATGAAACTAATCGGCGAAATGAACGAAATTGATTACATGCTTTTACCTATTGGAGATAATTTTACAATGGGAATAACCGATGCAGCGAAAGCCGTTGAATTTGTTTCGCCAAAAGTGGCCATACCGATGCATTACAATACTTTTCCGGTAATAAAAGCTGATCCAAATGAATTTAAGAAATTAGTTGAATCAAAAGGATTTAAGTGTAAAGTAATGGAGTTTGGTGAAGAAATTTCCCTGTAAATTTTTATCAGCTAAAAATTTAGTTTCCTGGTAAATATTAGCATCGAATAAGCATCATATCTGTAAAATATATGAAGAAGATAAAGGAATTGAAGTTCACGAGGCGTGAAATATTCACAGTGATTCGATCAAAGAAATAACTAAAAGAATTGTTAAATCGATACAGTAAAAAATCTATGAAAATATAAGCGAAAACACTATCTTACAATTCTTCAACAAAAATTTCTTTTTAGAGGTTTACAACTAATAAAACATTAATGGGCAAAATTATTTCAATAGCGAATCAAAAAGGCGGTGTTGGAAAAACAACTACTGCTATAAATGTTTCTTCTCTTATTGCTGCTGCAGAAAAGAAAACTTTGCTCATAGATATCGATCCGCAGGCAAATTCCTCCTCAGGCTTAAATCTTCATAATCATTCACCTTCGGTTTATGATGTTTTGATCAACCAGGAAAACATTACAGATGTGATAATCGATTCTTATATGCCTTTTCTTGATATTTTACCTTCAAACATCAATTTAGTTGGTGCTGAAATTGAAATGGTAGAAATGGAAGGGCGCGAAAAAGTGCTGGACAGGGCATTATCCGGGATCGTTAATAGTTATGATTACATCATTGTCGATTGTCCTCCATCGTTGGGATTATTAACCTTGAACTCACTTGCAGCATCAGATTCTGTTTTGATTCCTGTTCAATGTGAATATTTTGCCTTAGAAGGATTAGGTCAGTTATTAAATACGATCAACATAGTTAAACAGCATCATAATCCGCGTTTAACTATCGAGGGAGTTCTTCTTACTATGTTCGATACACGTTTAAATCTTTCGCACCAGGTTGCCGAAGAAGTTAGAAAATATTTTGGTGATAAGGTTTATAAAACTGTA
>JAJDNK010000176.1 GCA_022340715.1 bacterium BMS3Abin03
CTCACTGGCATAATCTCCCCGTAATGAAGCAAATGTTCTCAGCTTCTGAATTTCGTAATTCCAGGATGAAACAGAAGGGATTCCGGGTGTCTGTCCCCAGATATCAATTGTAAGCGAATCGATATATGCTCCCCATTTTTGAACATGTCGAGGTATCTCATTTTCAATAAGAGCTGACAGACTATCTATTATTCCCAAAACCCTCTCATACTTAAAAGTATGATTCAGTCGTTCAGCATATCTTTGAATAAATTCATTTCGGAAATTATCATTGCCACACAATTCATGGAAAAGAGTAAAATTACTATAGATATCATTTATCCGGTTATCTCCTACTCGATCTGCATCAAATCCCCGATCCATATCTACTAATACCCACCGCCAGAGTTTTTCATTTTTATTATCACGCCATATTTCCCTGTTATGGCCCCAGCTTGAATTGGCAAAGTAGTCCTGTGCAATTACAAAATCCATTAAGTTATGAATATCAACTCTTGAAGAAACATAAGCGTAATTAGCTGGATCATTTATATCAACCGATTGAACCAGGTTTAATAAATTTACAAAATCAGTTGAATCTCCGGTGATAACAGTATAGTCTGATTCAAGATGATCGAGATTTGCCGGATCAACATCATAATGTAGCAAAAAATATTGTTCGTCAATCTTTTCTCTTAGATTATAAATTCCCCAGTAATTTCCATTCAGATAAAGTACAGATGGTTTAAATGCCTGCATAGAATTTGAAATCTGGTTCTTCAATAAATTTACCTGTAAACCGTCTCTCATCATTGTGAATGGCCAGTCGTCACCTCCGTTTCTCAGGTAAAGCCGATCGTATTTCTGGTAAGGTAGTTCATTGAATATTTGATAAGAAATATGAGAATGACCATAATCAGAACGCATGTAAATATTTAAAGGCTTCTCTGCAAACCTGTAAATATTTTCACCACCTATTTTTACTCCGGCATCGAGATTAAAAGCACGTGACGTATTTAATGGAAAATATTCCAGGCTTACCGGGATTTCCCTTTCTTTAAAAGTATTACTATAAATTCCTAATTGTCCCCAGAGAAATAATGGATTTGTAACTAGAGAAATAGCAGGCAGATTCCTGGTTTCATCTATGAAATAAGAATTTGTTTTTGTATCTCCCGGAAGTTTGGAATTTTCGAAAACTCTTGCCCGTAAAATTATATTACTGCTGATATTAATCAAAGATGAATATTGTGCAGATGTACTGGTAGGTTTAGAACCGTCCGTTGTATAATGAACAGTGCCAATACCGGAAGCGGAACTTAATGCAACCTGGATATTTCCCTGGTAAAATCCACCTTCAATTGAAAAGTTAACATCTGCAGATTTATTTGTGGATGTTAGTCCAACTGTTGTGTTTGAACTATTAGGAGTTGGTTCACCAAAATAAAACCAGTTATTGCTTCCATCGGGTTTTCTTCCGTAGGACACGTCTGTTGTACCATTATTAAAAACCGCAGAATCAAGTTTATTTCCACTTGCATCAAAAAGTCCTATTTCATCGCCATCGTTGTTTAATTTAAAATTTGTGTGACACCATTTTGTAGTAAATTGCTCATTATGGGGCCACCAGGATCTTATGTATGTATTGCCCGGTATATCATCGTAACCATCTGCCCAGATTAGAAAATACCCTTTAGCCGGAATTATAGTATTTGCAGGAATCTGCCATTTCATTGGTTGTGTTAGATCATCAGTAATATAAAATCCACCTATATCGACTGCGGAGGTTTCATCATTATAAAGCTCAATCCAATCCGAAAAATCATCGAAATCAACCATATCCGGATTTGTAGTAAGATTTGAAGCGAGGAATTCATTAATGAAGATGTGTGGAGTTTGTGCAAAGTTATTTGCGGTTAATAATCCAAATAGAGAAGCAATAAATAAAATTAATATTTGAGTTCTTCTAACTTTAGTAAAAACGTTCATTATCACCTACTTTTAAACAAAAACTTTATATAATTTACAGAAATTGAAATCACTAAACCAGAGAAAATATAAGGACTTACCTAGGATTAATAAGTACCTTTTTCTCAAAGTTGCACAACAATTTTTAACTTATAAACTCTGAGTTGATGTTCAATCCAAAATTGAAGAATTTAGTTTTAAATAAAACAGGTGATAAAATGAAAAAACAATATTTACAAATAATTTTTAATAAGTTAGATTTAAATCCAAACCTTCATTACATAACAATTGCACTGATAACAATCTTTCTTTTCTTTCCTATTTCAATTTGTTCTCAAACTAACAGCTTTGTTACTGTTAAAGGAAGAAAGATAATTAATACAAATGGTGAAAACTTATTATTAAAAGGAATCAACCTGGGTAACTGGCTTGTTCCTGAAGGTTATATGTTTCATTTCAAGAGTACCAACTCACCAAGAATGATTTATGAATTATTCAATATTCTTATCGGTGAAGATGAAGCAAATAAGTTCTGGGAATCCTACAGAAGTAATTATATAACAAAAGATGATATTCTTTTTATTAAGAGTCATGGATTTAATTCAGTACGAATTCCATTTAACTTTAGGTTATTTGTTATGGATTATCCTTACTACGAACTTAAAGGTGTTGGCTATGAACTTCTCGATCAGGTAATTAAATGGTGTAAAGAAGAAAATCTTTATGTTATTCTTGATATGCACTGTGCACCTGGCGGACAAACCGGTGATAATATTGACGATAGTTACGGTTATCCCTTTCTTTTTGAAAGCCCTGAAAGTCAACAACTTACAATAAACATCTGGAGAAAACTTGCAGATATTTACAAAGATGAGCCTATCATTATTGGTTATGATTTATTGAATGAACCAATTGCACATTATTTTGATGTTGAAAAATTAAATCCAAAGCTTGAACCATTATATAAAAGAATTACAAAAGCAGTTCGCGAAGTTGATACAAACCATATAATATTTCTTGGCGGTGCACAATGGGATAGTAACTTCAAGATATTTGGTCCCCCTTTCGATAAGAAACTTGTTTATACATTTCACAAATACTGGACAAAACCAACAAAAGATGTAATTCGGGATTATATAGACTTTAGCAAAAAATATAATGTCCCGATCTGGCTTGGAGAATCCGGTGAGAATACTAATGAGTGGATAAAATCTTTCAGAAATATGCTTGAAGAAAATAATATCGGCTGGTGTTTCTGGCCATACAAAAAAATGGAAAGTGAACGGGGAGTTGTGTCTATAATAAAACCGGATAATTTCGATTTGATAATTGATTTTGCGAATGATGAAAACTACGATTATAGTTCAATCAGAGATAATAAACCCGATTTTGAAGCGGTAAGCTCTGCTTTAAAACAATACCTGGAAAACTGCAAGATTGAAAAATGTATAATCAATGAAGATTACCTGGGAGCACTGGGATTAAATAGGTAAGATTTTGATAATCTGATTTCAAAAATTACGCTGTTATTTCATCAAGTATTATTATTAGGTTATATACCTTGATCGCCTTCCTAATATAGGGAAATAATATTTAATACCTAAATATAAAATCTACATTCTTATAATTATATCTTTTACTTCGGTTTCACATCGAATATCATCCACAAATATGTTTATTAAATAGTCAAAAAACAAAACATTTAAATTTATTTTAGTAAAATACTTGACAAAGACAAAATATAAGTTATATTTGCGGGTTAAATACCTAAAATTATAAGGTATAAATAACTATTTTCATTAGTAATTAAGGTATTGATAATTATTTTCTATAATTCCAATGAATAACAAAGATATAAGAGCATATTTAATTAAACTTACTGGCAAGTCATTATCGATGAAAAAGTATTTTTCATATACGGTCTTACCATTTAGCGGGGAAGAAATAATAAAATCCCATCTACACTTCAGACTTTAATCAAAAAGCCGGGTGAATACTATTTATATAACCTGACTAGAATAATCAATAAGAATATTTAAGAATCTTAATAACTATTTACTCAATAAATAGGAGACATAAATGAAGTACTATAAACAATTCCTGATCTTCTTGTTAATGTTGATTCCCGTTGCCCTTTATGCTCAGGGTACCAGCGTAGAGGTTAAAATTTCGGATGTTCAAACTAATGCCGACTATGTATGGACGTTAGTAGCAGCCTTCCTTGTATTTTTTATGCAGGCCGGTTTCGCAATGGTTGAAGCTGGTCTTACAAGAAGCAAGAACACAGTAAACATTTTAATGAAAAATCTTATGGATTTTTCAGTTGGCTCTTTAGCTTTTTGGGCGATTGGATTTGGAATTATGTTTGGAGTTACGAATGGGATTTTTGGAACAACCGGATTTTTCTTTTCGGATTTCTCATTAGACGGTGATCCTTGGGTATTCGCATTCTGGATGTTCCAGGTAGTATTTGCAGCAACCGCAGCAACAATTGTTTCAGGTGCTATGGCAGAAAGAACAAAATTCGTTGGATATTTAGTTTACTCCGCTGTAGTATCAGCAATAATTTATCCAATTTTTGGTTCTTGGGCATGGGGTAGCCTGTTTCACGGAAACGGCTGGCTTGAAGGTTTGGGCTTTATTGATTTTGCCGGTTCTTCAGTTGTTCATTCGGTTGGAGGCTGGGCAGCTCTTGCAGGTGCAATAGTTTTAGGACCCAGAATTGGCAAGTATACAAAAGATGGAAAACCAAGAGCCATCCCCGGTCATAATCTCACCTTAGCAGCACTCGGTACATTTATTCTCTGGTTCGGCTGGTTCGGATTTAATCCCGGAAGTACTACGGCGGCAAATACCGATATAGCATTAATAGCAGTTAATACAAATCTTGCGGCAGCAGCAGGAGCAGTTGCTGCGATGTTTACCGCATGGATTATATTTAAAAAGCCTGAAGCTACAATGACTTTTAACGGTGCATTAGCGGGTCTTGTTGCTATTACGGCTCCCTGTGCAAATGTTTCTCCCCTTAGTGCAGTTATACTGGGATTAGTTGCAGGTATTCTCGTAGTTCTAAGTGTTATCTTTTTTGATAAAGTGTTAAAAGTTGATGATCCTGTTGGTGCTATTTCAGTTCATGGTGTGTGTGGTGCCTGGGGTACATTAGCTGCAGGACTATTTGATATAAACGGTTTTAACTGGTCTGTTGTCGGTGTTCAGGCACTTGGTATATTAGCTTGCTTTGCATGGGCATTTACAACTGCTTTCATTCTTTTCAAAGTCATCCAAAAGACAATCGGTTTAAGAGTAAAACCGGAAGAAGAACTCGAAGGATTAGATATTGGAGAACATGGTTTAGAAGCTTATCCAGAATTCGAAAAAGTATCTTAAAAAATATTAACTATTTAATGGAGATTACAATGAAAATGTTTTATCAAGTTATTTTTAGAATAAAATCATTAATAATCTTATCACTATTATTTGTGACTACATCGTTCGCTCAATTCTCTATTGGAACCGATATCGTAAACAGATATGTATGGAGAGGCTTTGATTTCGGAGAATCTCCGAGTATCCAACCTACAGTAGAATACGGCACCGGCGGATTAGCACTTGGTTTTTGGGGAGCATATCCAACTGCCTCACCGAGTACCGGAGTGGAAGAGATCGATTTTTATGGCTCCTATGGTTTTAATCTTAAAAAATCCGGAAGCGTAAGTGTTGGATTTACTGATTATATGTTTCCTACATCGGATTTTCACATAGCAAACTTCAATAACTATGATGAAATGAAAGTTTATGATGGAACAGACACTGTATATGGCGGTTCACATTTCGTTGAAGTTAATGTTGGTTATTCAGGTCCGGAAAACTTTCCTATTTCAATTGCTTTCAATGTATTTGTTTACAATGTAGAAAACAATCCGATCTATTTTGAAGTTGGATATAGCACAGCAGTTGAAGATGTTAGTCTCGACTTTTTCGTCGGCGGTACAACCGGGGATGATGGATTTTACTATGCAACAGATAGTTTC
>JAJDNK010000184.1 GCA_022340715.1 bacterium BMS3Abin03
GATTTATTTGAATTAATCATTAAATCATCTCCCGAATCTAACCTTCGCGAGATAAGCAAAAGTCCAATCGTAAATAAGAAATATTGGGAATGCGGTTATAAAGAAATTTTTCAGGATATTGATACTAAAATTGATCTTTAAGAATTCAAGTAAGACCATCAATTGCGCACTTTCCTTTATTTAGTTATACATTTGCCCAATTTGAGTTAACTAATGATTTAATAATTTGTTCACCTCTATGACCAAATATCGGGTGGTTCTCTTTTGATAGTTTATCAGCTAATTCTAAAGCAACTTGCCCGGTGGGTTTTTGTTTGTTTTTAGACTCATTAAAAACATTAATGGCTCTGTTATAGATTGAATCTTCAGAGTTTTTATCATAATGTTTTAAAATCATCGGATCGTCATCAATATACCCATATTGTTCATTAGCACAATTTACAATTCCCATTCTATTGGTTAAAAAATCCGGGACATATAAAATTTTTGAATTGAAAATCAATTTATCATCTTCAATTGCATGTTCTAATTGATTATTTGCCGCGCCACAAACTATTTTAGCTTTGATATTTGGAATAGTCTGTTTGTTCAGTATTGCTCCTGTTGCGCAAGGGTAGAGAACATCACATTCCTGCGAAAGTATTGAAGTATCATCATTATTCACTTTATACGTTCCCAGATTATGATTTGCGAATTTATTTTTTGCTTTCTTAACATTCTCTTCAAAAATATCGCAAGCTATTACTTTCTTTACTTTTTTATCAAATAAAAACTCTATGAGAGGTACTGCTACATTTCCCAAGCCCTGAACAGCAACAGTTTTATTTTCAATATCTCCCATATGTAAAAATTCTAAAGCTGCTTCTATTCCTGATATAACACCTTTTGCAGTAGGAATTGACGGGTTACCGCTTCCACCAAGTGTATTTGGAATACAAGTTGTAAATCTTGTATTAGCAAAAACGTTTGCCATATCATTAACATTAGTTCCAACATCTTCGGCTGTAACATAACATCCGTTTAGTGAAGTAATAAATTTCCCAAAATTGCTGTAAATAATTTTCCTGGTTTGTAGATTATTTTTATCGATATTTTGACTTTTTGCAATAACTCCTTTCCCGCCACCCCACCATAAACCGGCAAGAGCATTTTTATGCGTCATCCCTTTTGCCAGTCGCATTCCATCTTTAATAAAATCCTTTGTCGTTTTATATTCCCAAAATCTCACTCCTCCGGCTGCCTGGCCTCTATTTGTTCTATGTACAGATGCACTATGGATAACATCTACATCATTATCTAATTCAAAAAATAATCCTTCGTGTTTATCGAAATCAATTTTATCATTATTCAAAAAATCAGTTATATCATTTAATTGCTTGTGGGATGAGAAAACTAATTTTTTACCCGGATCATAAACGAAATAAAAACGCTTAATATTTTTTTCTTTTAGAAACTCAATAAACTCTTCAGTCGATTTTGAAAGTAATTGATTTTCTGCTGACATAGTAATCCCCTATTTATTTTTTTTAATCCTATGTTTAATTGGCAATCTATAATATCGTGTTTTATCATACTGAAAGAATGCATTTGCAACTGCAGGTGCGGTTGGGACCAAACCAATTTCTCCAACACCTTTTACGCCGTAAGGTCCGTGTGGATCGGGAACTTCGATTCCTATCACTTCCATCTTCGGCGTTTCTTTTGCTCTAAGTATTCCGCACTTTCTTAGCATTGTACTTTTCGGAACGCAGTTTTCAAGCTCAAGCTCTTCACTTATTGCGTAACCTAATCCCATATGAATTGAACCTTCGATCTGTCCTTCGAACAAACCGGGATTGATAATTTTTCCTGCATCGTGTGCAGCATAAACCGTATCGATGTTTCCATCATCATCGAGCACAACAACCTGTGTTGCGTAACTGTAAGAATAATGTGTGATGATTTCTTTTACATCGGCGCCGGGTTTTGTTGTCCAGTTGCAGACCCATTCGCCTTCGTATGTTTTTCCTGCAAGATCACTGAGTGATTTTGTTTTCAAATCTTCTTTTAAATTTTTACAGGCATTGAAAATCGAATTACCGATAATAGAAGTAGCGCGTGATGCTGTCGTCATTCCAGCAGATGCATTTTCTTTTGTATCGATTCTTACCTCAATTATATTCGGATCGATGTTCGTCTCCTGTGTAAGGAACTGAACCGCCATTGTGTTCACACCCTGTCCCATTTCCGTCCAACCATGATGAAGAATGACTTTCTTGTCTGAAACGATCTCGATTTTTACTCTTCCTTCATCCTTCATTCCGTTTCCGATTCCCGTATTTTTTATTCCGCAAGCGATGCCTGCATATTTTGCTTTTTGGAAAACATCTTTAACAGCAAGGAGAGTTTGTCTTACGCCGCTTCCCCTGTTAATCACCTGTCCGGTCGAAGTCATATCGCCGTCCTTCAAAGCGTTATCGTAACGGAACTGCCAGCGATCGAAATTTCCTTTTTCACAAAGCTCATCGATGCAGCTTTCCATTGCGAAAGCAACCTGGTTAGCACCGAATCCGCGCATAGCTCCCGCAACCAAATTGTTTGTATAAACCGCACGACTAACAACATCCACATTTGGAACCATATAAGGTCCGGCAGAATGACCCGCAGAGCGCTCCAGCACTTTCATTCCAACCGATGCGTAAGGACCAGTATCCCCGATAATGTCAGCTTTAACAAAAGTAAGCTTACCTTCTTTATTACAGCCAACAGTGTAATCCATTTTTATAGGATGGCGTTTTGGGTGCATGATAATTGATTCGGCTCTGTTTAAAAGTACTTTAACCGGCTTCTTCAGTAGAAATGCATAAAGAGCTGCATGTCCCTGAACCGAGAGATCTTCTTTGCCACCAAATCCGCCGCCGTTAGGAACAAGAATTACACGAACATCTTCAATCGGCAAACCGAGCATTTCTGAAATTTGTTTTTGATCTTCATAGACACCTTGACCCTGTGAAAGAACATCTACACCTTTTTCGGTCGGTCTTGCTATCGCACATTCCGGTTCCATGTAACCGTGCTCGATAAGCTGAGTGTAGTAAACACCGGATGAAATATAATCCGAGTTCTTTATTGCCTCTTCAACATTGCCGCGTTTTACAACCGTTGTTGAACAAACATTTCCTTTGGGTTGGATTTTATAATTTTCTTCTTTCAATGACTCTTCAGGACTGGCGAGGGGTTTCAACACTTCATACTCTACTTCGATCAGCTTAACGGCTTCACGTGCAATAGCTTCTGTTTCTGCGGCAACTCCAGCAATTACATCTCCAACGTATTTTGTTTCTTCGCCCACATCGACCATTAACGGCCAGTCCCGGTAGATCAATCCGTGGTAATGGCTGGCGGGAATATCTTTAGCAGTAAAAATTTTTATAACGCCTTTTAACTTTTCAGCTTCTGCGGTATTTATAGAAAGCACTTTTGCACGAGGATGATCGCTGAATTTTAGTGCTCCATAGATCATTCCTTCCAACTTCATATCTGCAACATAAGGCGCCTGTCCGAGTACGAGCTTATCCGCATCATACTTCGGATGTTTGCTTCCGATCTTTCCATCACTTGTTGGTTTAGGAATTTCTTTATGTTCTCTTATTGCCTCGGCAGCGTATTCAATTGCATCGATGATTTTTTTGTAACCGGTGCAACGGCACAAGTTTGGAGTTAACGCTCTTGCAATATCATCTCTTGTCGGGGAAGGATTTTTATCGATCAGCACTTTTGCCTGCATTACAATTCCGGGAATGCAGAAGCCGCATTGCACACCGCACTTTTCTACGAAAGCATTTGCGATTACTCTTTGTTTGTATTCACCAAGTCCTTCGGTTGTCAGAACATTTCCATTCTCAATTTTTTTCATAGGTATGACACATGAAAGAACTGCTTTACCGTTTAACTCTACAGCACAACATCCACACGCAGCTTGCGGGGCACAGCCATCTTTGGGAGAAGTGATTCCTTCAATTTCACGCAAGTAGGTGAGAAGGGGAAGTTCAGGATCGCCTTCGTATGTTTTATTTATTCCGTTAAGTGTGAATTGCATTTGTTCTGTTTCAAATAATCAACAAAATTTACATTGTCATTCTGGCGAGTGAAACGAGTCCAGAATCCAAATAATTTGATGTTTTAGATTCCGGACAAGCCGGAATGACTTCATTATTAAAAATATAAGTTTTAAACCCCCAATGATTTAAAAATAGAAAAATCTTTTAGATTCTTTAATAGAAAATACATTTCTGCCGCTCGATTAAGAATAACAGAATTGGTATTTCCGTTTTTGAATATAACATCTGTAACTGAAAAATCAAGCTGATTAAAAACCGCTTCTACCTCAGTCGATTCGTACCTGATTTTATCATCATTTATTTGTATCGATTCCAAACCGTTTCCGTTTTTGCACTTTAATATTTCATTATCAAAATAGTAACCCTTCTCTTCTGCGAGAAAACTTTCTTCTGTAAGATGGAAGATAGGCTTTGTTTTGTACGGCGCACCGCTCGTCGGACAAAAAGTATTGCAGTTCCCGCACTCATTACAGAAATCGCCAATGTTAAAAATCTGGTTTGTCTGGTTAACTATGAATGAATCTATTTTCTCTGAAGAAAATCCGTTTCCGTTTTTACTGATTTTGTAAATTGGAATTTTAGCCTGTTCTGCAGTAAAAGAAACATTCGCAAAATTAGGACAAACACCGATACAAATATTACACAAGTCCTCACAGTACAAACACCGTTCCGCTTCCTTCATTGCGGTTTCTTTATCTAAAACCGGGTGAACAAGATCAAAACTTTTTCTTTGATCGAGAGGAATTTCCGGTAATTCCGGTCCGAAAGTTCTGTAAGCCTGTTTCTTTTGAAACTCTGCAGGATTCAGTTTCGGCTTTACTTCGGTTTGCTGAATGGGTAATTCTTTCTTTACAAGCTTTATAATTTTTTCTGCAACACGGTTGCCATCACCCATTGCATTGATAAGAGAGTCGGCGCCTCTTAAAACATCTCCGCCGGCAAAGACTTTTGGAATTTGTGTTTCGTTTCCTTCTTTGATGATTAGTTTATTTTCCGGTAGAAAGTCAAGAGCGATTTCCTGTCCGATTGCAGAAATAACAGTATCAAAACTTAAAATATATTCAGAGCCTTTAATTGGAACTGGTCTTCTTCTTCCGCTTTCATCTTTTTCACCTAGCTCCATTTTTATGCATTCAAGATCTATTGTTCCGTTCCTTTTGCTGATTGAAACAGGATTTGTAAGCTCTAATAATTCTATCCCTTCCTCAAGCAATGCTACAATTTCATCATCACCAACAGGCATTTCTTTTTTAGTACGACGGTAGATCATTGTAACTTTTCCATCATTAGGAATTAACCTGTTTGATGTGCGAGCTGCATCAACTGCGGAAAGTCCGCCGCCAATAATTGCGACTTGTTTTCCTAATTCAAATTTTTCTCCGAGACGTACCTTCGCAAGAAAACTTAACTGATCTAAAAATCCTTCCAATTCTTCGCCGGGTATTCCAAGTTTTTTACTATTCGGTGCCCCTACAGCAATGTAAACATAATCACTTATTCCCTGTAAAGATTCGAAAATCTTTTTATCAACTTTATAATTGAAATGAAGATTAACACCGACAGATTTTATAAGATTAATATCATCTTTAATACTTTTATCACTTAACCTGAAAGATGGAATCGTACCCGAAGCCATTCCGCCTGCGAATGATTTGCTTTCATAAACATCAACATCAAATCCTTCAATCGCTAACATGTAAGCACACGATAAACCGGAAGGTCCTGCACCGATTATGGAAACTTTCAAACCGTTTTTGTTTTTAAGATTTAATTCTGTCTTTCCATCGAATTGCTCTGAGATAAATCTTTTTATTCCTCTTATTAACAAAGGATTATCATAATTTATTCTCGTGCATTTTGCCTGGCAAAGATGATCACAGACATTACCGGTTATGTTTGGTAGTGCATTATCTTGTAAAATAACTTTGTAAGCTTTCTCAAAATTTCCAATTGCAGTGTAATACATATATTCAGGTACATTCTGATTTACATCGCAAGTATCGATGCACGGGGAATGAATACAATCATAAACGGGAAGCTCTCTTTTTGTTTTTATGTTCTCATAAGGAAAATTGCTTTTGTGATATGCTTTATTTTCCAGTATAGCATCGGCGTATTTTATTAAATTATTTAATCCGGCTTCGGTTAGGTTAGTCTTATTGTCTGATTTATTAATAATAAACTCTTCAATCGAGTTAGAATTGTTCTCTTTGAATTTTTTCGCGATCTCTTCTAAATACTGAACCATCCTTAAATAACCACCCGGCTTTAAAAGATCGGAGCAAACCGTAACAGGCTTAAGATTGCACGAAAGGGTATCAACAATATTAAAAGCATCTACGCCGGCGCTGAAAGATAGATCGAGCTTGCCGTTAAAATCTTTTTGAAGTTTTGCTGCAAGATTAATACTAATCGGATGAAGAGCACGACCACTCGTGTAAACCATTTTTTCTTCGTTGGGAAGCCAATGAG
>JAJDNK010000188.1 GCA_022340715.1 bacterium BMS3Abin03
TTCCGAAGAATTAGAAGCAGGAAAATATTCAAGACAATGGAATGCCGGACATTTGGCGAGCGGTATTTATTTCTATCAATTGCAGGCCGGTTCATTCTCTCAAATAAAAAAGCTGGTACTTCTTAAATAGCTCATAAAATTTCATCCTTTTATGTTAAGCAGGTTGTCTTAATCATATTGTCAATAATTATTCTTCTTAGCTTAAATGAATATATAAGTTGAGAGTATTAGAGAAATAACTGGGTATTTTTATTCTCAGGAGAATTTAAATGAATCATTTTACTTTAAGACGTAACAATATGTGGAAAATTGCTGTATTGTTTACTCTTCTTATAACTGTAACAAGTATCTATGCACAACATTCCGAATTAATTTTATCAAATGGGCGACACGTTAAAATAGATAATTCCAGAGGTGTGATAAGAACCGCAGTTACAAAAGATGGTAAGATACAATCTATCCTCAAGGAAAACCCGGATGAAATTGTTCGTCTAATTGTAACATTCAAAGCTCAACCTTTATCAGTATATCAGTCAAAGGGGTCATCAACACAAAAAATATCACTTACTTCTGTGTATGCTTCCTTACTGTTGGATCATACAAATTTCAGATCATCTCTCAATACAATTAAGGAACAATTATCCGTTCAATTAAAATCCGAATATGATTATAAAATTATGCGCGATTACTACCGGGTTCTGAACGGAGTTGCCCTTGAATGTAAAAGAGGTATGATAAATAGAATTAAGGCATTACCTACGGTGGGAAATATTACACCCGATAAAGAAGTAAAATTAGATCTAGAGGAATCTATCCATCAAATACGGGCTGATATAGTACAGGACAGTCTTGGATATAAAGGCAACGGTATATTGGTTGGCGATATTGATACAGGAATAGATTATAACAACCCCGCATTAGGTGGCGGATTTGGTCTGGGCTTTAGAGTTATAGGAGGAATCGATTTTGCAAATAATGATAATGATCCTATGGACGATCACGGACATGGAACTCATGTAGCAGGAATAATCGGAGCAAACGGAGGTGATAACCTACACGGAGTAGCACCGGAAGTAAAATTTCTCGCAGTGAAAGTATTAAATGCAGAAGGTGTGGGTTATGTATCTGATATAATAGCCGGAATAGAATATTGCCTGGATCCAGATAATAACCCTGCAACAAACGATGGTGCAAGCATAATAAATTTGAGCCTTGGATTGTCCGCACCTTATTGCATTCTTGACAGCGCGGTTAATAATGCCACGAAGGAAGGTGTTCTTAGTGTTGTTGCAGCAGGTAATAACGGTATTTCGGGTTACGGTACAGTTGGTTCCCCTGCCACAAGCGAGTCAGCATTAACAGTAGGTGCATGCGATTCTATTAATCAAATTGCATCCTTCAGTTCACGGGGACCGGAGCCTATTAATTCTTTCGTTAAGCCGGAAGTTGTAGCACCAGGAGTAAATATACTTTCAACAGTATTAAATAATAAAACCTCCGTATGGTCGGGAACTTCTATGGCTGCACCTCACGTTACCGGAATTGCGGCACTACTCAAACAAGAACACCCCGAATGGTCTCCGGAAGAAATTAAAGCTGTAATAATTAATTCTGCTCACTCGGTAGGAGAAGAAATCTCTCCCTTTATTCAGGGTAAAGGAATTGTAGATGCTCTGGATGCAGCAACTACTGGCTTAGTCGTTGAGCCAGGGATTTTAAGTTTCAGAAGAGTTGATCTAAGTATTGATACCTGGACTGATACAATAAATATAACTGTAAAAAATTTTCGTAATGTGGTGCAAAAAATTCAATTGAATATTTTAGATTCCGAACTTAGTGGAGCTTCACTGAACCTTGATAAAGCATCTTTCTCCCTTGAACCAATGGCAGAAACATCTGTGACAGTAATTCTGACCGTACCTTCCTCTGTACCCGTAAATACAACAGAACCATTTGCATATACGGGAAATATTGAAGTAGTATCTGACTCGGATAACATTGTGGTTCCCTTTAGCTTTATAAAATCAACCACTCTTGTTGTTACATTTGATATACAGCCAAAAAGTTTTTACACTGTAGACAGGGTAACTGGAGAAATAAAAAACATAGCTATATCAACAGGTAAAACCCAATATGTTCTGCCACTAAGACCAGAAAATCCACTTTATATTTTTGCAGATATGTTCCAGCAAGATTCCTTTAACTCAGACATAGAAAATAATTATTTTATCGTTCGTAAAATAGACAACCCTGTAGGCTTAACTTATGCTTTTATAAGCCGCGAAGAGGCAACAATCAGTATGCTGGATACAACAATATATGATGCTCATAATAATATTATCAGGGTAGATTCAAGTGCATTTATAGTAAATTTCAAAACCTACACTCCCGGCGGCGGCGGTCTTTCGTTAAGCTGGTTGTTTATAACATCTCAGTATTCCAGGCTATATTTTTGTCCGCTGGAATCCGAATTTTTTATCACCAAACAAAAAATTCATTCAAATGGTAAAGAAATTTATGCACTTGAAAAATTCACGAACGGTATCCAAAATCAGCAAAATGCAGTATTTCTTTCCGGTCCTGACAATCTTGTAGGATTTAATTTTAATGGTGCATACCATAATCCCTTCGTTGAAGGCATCTCTAACTTTAAGAAATATTTTTATGTGATATTTAAGATCTGGGATCAGTTTTTTGGCAGTTCCGAACTTGGGATAGATTTCGCTTTCAGTAGCGGCAAACTTTATTCCAGCAAGCAAAATACAGAAGATAATTCAAATATACAGGCGTCTACATGCCTGGCAATTTGTTATGATACTGCTTCCAATATTTCTATGCCTCTACTGCGTACACCAGGATTTATTATCAACAATAATAACGAAGCCGTGTTTAAAAATATGAGCTTATCAAAACTTTCTTATGATCCTCCTATACCGGCAAAATTATCCACAGAATTTATTGTTGAAGTTCTTAGTGAGGGAGATACTATTAAAGTCGAAGACAATAGACATCTCAGTTTTCCTAATTTTGTTACATACCTTGAAGGTGACTCTTTATACACAACCAAACATAATGATATAGTTTTTTATAATAATAACTTCGTTTTCCGTAACGGTGACGGTGGAACAATATCTTCGAACGGTTTATCTGAAGAAGTATTTGTTAACATGCCTTATTGGAATCTTCCCCGCTTTACAGTTCAGACATATTCTCACAATAAACTTCAAACAAATGTAAAACCCTATATGCTCTGGGACAATAACCAAACATGGTATCCGAGCGATTATTTATATGCTTATAATGTATTTAAAGATGTTAAAGAGAATGCCGGTTTGTACAGAATAACAGGCAATACATACCCGTATACAATCCTAGGACAATCCGGTGAATGTACGATTGACTATGAATACCAGATGCCGGATATTGCCGCGTGGCCTGATTATAGTACTTATTATGAATCAAATAGAATTATTTTCCCTTCATTTAGTTTGCTACAGATTTCAGTAGATGGGAAAACAACAAATATTGTCCAACCTGATCAGAACGGAATAGTACGTCTTATACCTTTCGATGTTGATAGCAATATTATCTCGGTAGAACTCTCACTTGTGTTGGCTTCCGGTGATAAAATTGTATTACCTGTATCATATACCGGCGAAAATGAATATACTGCCTCAATTCCGTCTTATCTTCCTAAAGGATACATCGACATTGTTGCAAAAGTAAAAGATGCTAATGGAAACAAATGTGAATTGAATGCAAGTCCGGCATTTTATTTCGGTAATATTACAGATAATATACAATTTGATGCCCGATTACGAATGACTTCGTATACTTTAAACAATTTGGCAAACATTGATTTTAATAAAGGCGATACATTAAATTATACAATTGAATACGTCAATTATGGAAATCAAGAAGCGGGAAATGTCTTAATAAACTTCCCTGCCACACAATATTTTAAACCTGTAAATTCACAATCATGGGAAATAGATTCTTTAGGTGTGAATGATACGTTGAAAATACCGGTAAGTTTGGAATTTCTTGGGAATGGACAAACCGGGGACAAACAAACATATTATTCCCCAACTATTGAATGGAATTCTGGTAGTCATATATATATAAGGAAATACAAAATACTTGTAGACTTTCAGAATAAGGTTACTAGTGTTGCGGGAAATGATAATATTACTCCCGGTAGATTTGAATTATACCAGAACTATCCTAATCCGTTTAATCCTTCAACAACAATCAAATACGATTTATCTAAACAATCGAGGGTTAAGCTTGAGATTTACGATATATTAGGAAGAAGAGTGGCAATCCTTGTAGATGAAACGAAGAAAGCAGGACGTTACCAAATTGTTTGGAATGCAAGTCGTTTAACAAGCGGAGTATATTTTGAGAGGCTTCAAGCCGGTGATTATAGTGCAGTGAAAAAACTTTTGCTATTAAAATAAGCTGTTACTGTTATAGGAGACTACGAAGATTATAAATTTTACTAATTACACTATTACTTTCATAATTGTCCCCCAAAAAAATCTATTATGAATAGTACTTTTCCGTTTTATATGTTACTTAAGAAAAATCAATAAACATTTTTACGAGAAGAACCGTGGACTCACAAAATTTTTTAAATTTAATCGAAAAATATAAAAGGGGTGAATGTTCACCTGGGGAAAAAGAACTGCTGGAAAACTATCTTGAATCTTTTCAAATTAATCCCGGTGAATGGAACGAAAGTGAAATGGGAGATCAAAAGATGACCGAAGAAAAAATATATTCTCAGGTAATGAAGAATATCAATAAAGAAAAAAATCATTATATCACCCGGAAATTCTTTTCACCAGTATTACTTAAAAGGGCAGCTATAATAATATTCTTCCTCGTTCTTGTTTCCGGCGTTTTATATACTTCAGGGATTTTCGAACGAAATTCAGTTTCTGTTGTCTGGAATGAAAAAGTTACTCCGTATGGAGAGAAATTCACAATTATTCTTTCAGACGGTTCTAAAGTTACTCTGAATGCAGATAGTAAATTAAAATACCCGGAACAATTTAATAGCTCAATCAGAGAAGTGTACCTGGAAGGTGAGGCTTATTTTGAAGTACACCATAGAACAAGTAAGCCGTTTATTGTTCATTCCAAAAATCTATCAACTACCGTTTTGGGTACTAAATTTAATATCTCCGCATATTCTGAGAATAAAATTATCGCCGTTTCCCTGTTGGAAGGAAAAGTAAAAGTATCAAGAAGTGAAAAGGGGAAAACCGATGAAATAGTTGTTCTTAAACCAAAAGAGAAACTGCTATATAATAAAGAAAACAATATTAGCTCACTTGGTGTGTTTGATTCGTTAGAAACAGTTGGCTGGAAAGATAACATATATAAATTTGAGAATGAGCCTTTAGGGGAAGTATTATCCCGGCTTGAAAAAGCATTTGATGTGAAATTTAGATTAGACGATAAATCGATTTTAGAACAAAATATAACAATCAAATTCGAAAAAAAATCTTTACAGACGGTAGTTGATGTTATAAAGAGTTTGACCGGACTGGATTACAAAATAGTCAAAGGGAAAAATAATATAAAAGAAGTTTTATTTTATAAAAATACTAAGTGATCTCTTATACCCTTAAAAAATAAAATTAAGGTAATGTGCAAAAGAATTTTACTTAGTAATATTTTAGAAACGATTAGAACAGTGATATTTAGATCTTCCATTAAAACAGTTTTTCTAGCATTTATAATAAGTATCCAGCTTGTCACTAAAGTTAACGGACAGAATTATCCGGATCCAAATGTAAGTTTTAATGTGGTAAATATACCTTTGAGTAGAGTTCTGAAAATTCTGGAACAAAAAACAAATTATACGTTCAGTTATCTTAATGAAAAATTACCTCTGGATGAAAATGTAACTATGAACGTAAAAGATAAACCGTTGCAGCAAATTCTTAAAATACTATCAAATAATTTTGCATTAATGTTTACCAGAATCAATAATATTATAACTATCAAAATGAAAGAAGAAGCAGAAGGAGATAAAAAGTCTGGGGGTATTGGAACACTAAGAGGAATAGTTCGTGATTCAATAACTACTGAAGTATTACCTTTTGCTAATGTATATATCCCGGAATTAAAAACGGGAGTTAGTACCGATAACCGGGGATTTTTCATAATTCCTTCTATTCCGGCAAATAAAGAATACACTTTAGTGGTTACATTCGTAGGTTATTCGCCTAAAAAGATAACTTTATCTATACAAGCCAATAAAATTACT
>JAJDNK010000211.1 GCA_022340715.1 bacterium BMS3Abin03
AAAGTGTATATCGAAGGGAGATATAAATGAAGCGCAATTTGACATTAAAATCTTTATTGAAAAACAATTGGCATGGTCTTCTACTTAGTCTTTTAGTAATTTTCAATTACTTCTTCCCACTGACATCTGAACCACATAAAGCGATTGACATTAAAAACACGACTGCTATAATTCCAACTTGTATAGTGAAGACTGTGCCTGAGAAAATAAAGGAACACAATGTCTCGTTCGTGAATATTTACTTCAGCAAATAGCCATTGAAAATTCTCGACATGCTATGAGAGAATCCACACAACAACAAATGAGAGGTTTTTATGTACTAATAATTGCAAGTTTTCTGTCTATCATAATTGCAAAGTACCGTACGACGGTTCCGATTGCTAGGGACATATTAATGATTATTATCGCCGTTATGTACCTTCTTGAGGTACATCAAATTGATCTCAATGGGCGATTTAATTCAGTAAGTGATATATATATAATCAAGACGTATATAGGTTAATAAATCCAATAGAGAACTTTACCGTTTGGTATGTTCTTAGTTACAAACAAATTCGAAAACAAATGGATAGAGCAAGTGATGGATGGACTAAGTGGAACAGGAAGCTACATAAGGCATTACAACCAAGTACGGAACAAATAGCACTCTATGTATTTCCATTCATTGGTCTCTTCTGGTGGCGTTTTAAACGTCCCTTATTATATATCTATAAATGTAAGAAACGTTTAAAATTTTTATTGTCACATCTTAATAGTTAAGTCCATAAGTATTCGTTAAAACTGATAATACCTCTAACTCAAATCTAACATTGTAATATCCTCATTCCTTCTTTCCCAATAATTAGATATTTTACATCTATAATATTCACTGCATTAGACGGGAGATACAAATGAAATCTTTAATTGCTTTCTTTTCGCTTTCAGTTTTATCGCTGCTTCTTTTTAGCTGTGGACCAAGCAACTCGGTAAAGGTAGACAGCTTCACTCCATCAGGTGAAGTTGAGAAGCTTACTAATTTTGTTATCGAGTTTTCTGAGGACCTTGCGCCGCCTGACAAACAGGATAAATGGCTCGATGAAAAGTTTGTAACTTTTACTCCTCCGATAGCCGGAAAGTTTAAATGGACTTCTCCAAGCACGCTGGTTTTTTCTCCCGATGTTCCGCTTGAACCATTACAAAGCTATTCGGCAAAGATCAGTCCGAATGTTTTGTTCAACACAAAATATTCTCCCGACTTTGAAGAATACGATTTTCATACTCCTTACTTCGATGCAACAAAAGTTGATTTCTTCTGGACGAACATTCCTCATCAGTCTTACAAGTTAAGTGTGCAGGCAAATATTCATTTTAATTATCCTGTAGATCCATCCGGTTTGAAAAAATATCTAGAAGTAAAACGTGCCGGGAATGAAGTTGAGAATTATTCAATCGTAACAGATAAAAGTGCGGATGTAATTGCAATTAATTTCGGTGAAATCGATCAGACGGATAAAAAGCAAAAATTTTCAATCACTGTTAAGAAAGATCTGAAATCTGTTCTTGGTAAAGATGGTTTGGCTGAAGACCGGACTTTCGAATCCACTTTACCTCCAATAACAAAGCTTGCAATCACAGGAGTGTCATCCGGCTTTAACGGAAACACCGGCTGGATTGAAGTTTCAACAACTCAAACAGTGGATAAAGACAAGCTGGAAAAATATGTAACGACCGATCCGGCTAAAAAGCTTACATTTCTTGTCAACGATAACCAGTTCAGGATAGAAACCGATCTCGATAATGTTCAAACCGTTGATCTACTTATTAAGAAAGGTCTGCCCGGATTATACGGCGGTGAGCTTGAATTTGATTATGAACAGAAGGTTTCAATGGTAAACGTTAAGCCATCGATAAATTTTGCTGATAAAAAAGGCAAGTACCTGATGCTTGGCGGTGAGGAAAATCTTGAGGTTAATGCAGTAAACATAAACGAAGCGGAAATTGAAGTCTCACGCGTTTTCAAAAACAACCTGCTTCATTTCTTAAACCGTTACAGTTACTCTTATTATGACGATTATTATTATGGTTATAACTCAGAATACCATGTTGGTGACTATGGAAAATCTCTTTACACGGAAAAGAAAAAATTCGGTAGTTCACAAAACTGGCTTAACTCTTTCACTGTAAATCTGTCCAAAGCCATCGACGGAAAATATATGGGTATCTACGTGGTGTCGGTTCGTTCCGAGGAGAAAAGATGGATAAGCGATTCAAAGATGGTTGCACTTTCCAAACTTGGCATCATTGCTAAATCTGCCGGTGATGAAATGATTGTTTTTGTTAATTCCATTGCCACAACCGATCCTGTTGAAGGTGTGGATATATCTGTTATTTCCTCGAACAATCAGATTATACTAAGCGGCAAAACGGATAAAGAAGGAATTATCAGGTTCAAGGATGTAAAGAAGAAGACGGAAGGATTTTATCCGCGCCTGGTAACGGCAGAAACCGATAAAGATTTCAATTACATCGATCTACATGAATCGATGATAGAAACTTCAAGATTCGATGTTGGCGGAATTACACAGTATGCAGCGGACTTTAACACGTTTCTTTATATGCCGCGTAATCTTTACCGTCCCGGTGAGCAGATCGATCTTTCGGGAATTATTCGTAATGATAAAATAAAAATTGTAAAAGATATTCCTGTTCTGATCAAAGTAATAACACCAACAGGAAAGACTTTCGATGAGTACAAAAAAGATTTAAATGAAGAAGGTTCATTTGAGATTTCATTTCAGCTTCCACAATATGCACAAACCGGCGGTTATGTTGCACAGGTTTACACGGGAAGCAAACAGCTTATCGGAACTTACAGTTTTAGTGTTGAAGAATTTGTCCCTGATAAAATCCGTTTAACTCTTAAGAGCGATAAGGAAACTGCAAAGCCCGGAGATCATGTTTCAATCAACGTCGATGCAGAATTTCTTTTCGGAGCGAAAGCAGCTGACTTAAAATGGGAAACAGATATTCAATTGCAGCACAGATCTTTTTACAGCAAAGAATATCCGCGATTTGATTTTACAAGATCTTCAATTAAAAATCCTACGATAGACAACACGATGCTGGATGGAACACTCGATGCAAAAGGACAGGCAACGATCGGGTATGATATTCCTAAAGATGTTATCAGCGGCGGCGTAATAACCGGAACCGCTTATGTAAGTGTTTTCGATCTTACAGGAAGAACGATCACGCGTAATGTCAGCTTCGATATTTTTCCTAAAGATTATTTCATTGGTATAAATGCGCCGGGCTATTACTTCGGTACTAATGATAAATTGGAATTTCAGTTTGTCGCGGTCAATCCTGATGACAAACCGATCAATAATTTTAAGGCTACAGCAAAGCTTGTTCGCTTTGAATGGCAAACCGTTCTGAAAAAAGATAACAGCGGACGATACTATTATGCATCAGAACAAAAGCCGATTGATGAATGGCAAAGAAATGTTGAGATAAACGGACCGACACCATTTTCATTTTCGGTTTCAAGATCGGGTAGATATGAACTCAGGATTTCAAAACAGGGAA
>JAJDNK010000215.1 GCA_022340715.1 bacterium BMS3Abin03
AATGTAAATGCAGTATTACGTCCATCAGGATTAGATGCAAAAGAACCTGGGTCCAATACTCCGTTAGCTACAGCTACATATGTTTCATTTTCCGTTAATGTAACTGTAAAGTTCTTTAAAGTATCAGAAGCAGATGTACTATTTGGTCCCGCAACACCGATGTTTATTGGTGTACCTGCAGGAGCATCTATGTAAGGAGTGGCTTCTCTGAAACCAAAATTATCTAACAATAAAGTACCGTTAAGATAAATATCTACAGATACAGCGGCAGGATCTGCGGCATTGTGAATAACCTGCAATCTGGCTGTTTGTGCAAACATAAAATTTACCCCTGATAAAAAAACGAGTATTAATAATGCTTTTAATGTTTTCATGATTTTCCTTTCTTAATAAATAAATTTAGTTCAAATAGCCGTTTACTTTTGCGTAACCGAATAACTCCTCCTGTAATATTTTTCTCGCCCTGTGTAGACGTGAACGGACAGTACCAATTGGAACATTTACAAGCTCAGCAATTTCTTCATAGGTATAACCCTCGAGATCGCATAGAAGAAAAACATCTTTCATTTTAGAAGGAAGCTTTGATAATGCTTCAGAGAGTTCGTCATCCAATAGATTACTATAAAAATCCAGATCAAGATTATTATTGTTACTCTGATCTGATTTTATAGATTCATATACATCTTCTATTTCATCATAATCAACTTTCACTGGTTCCCTCTTTTGTTTCCTGTAATTATTGATGAACGTATTTTTCAGAATCATAAACATCCATGCCTTGCTGTTAGTTCCATTTTCAAACTGATGAAAACTCTTATATGCTTTGTAGTATGTTTCCTGAACAAGATCAGAAGCATCATCCGAGTTAGCTGCAATCTTCAATGCATAATTATAAAGTGCGTGTTTATGTGGAATAGTTGCGTTTTCAAAATCGTTATGATTTTCTTCTTCAACTTCGTTTTGGATTATTTCATCTGTGTTGTTCATTGTACTGTCCGTTCCTTATTTAATTATTATTTTTATTTACTCAGGTATGAGTACTGTATCTATAATGTGTATTACACCATTCTTAGCCATAACATCAGCAGTAATAACTTTAGAATTATTTATCACTACACCATCATCATTTGTTTTAATACTAATGTTTTTACCGGATAGGGTTTCAGCTTTATTAAGCTTAACAACCTGATCCGAGGTTACTTTACCTGATACGACATGGTAAAGAAGAATGGATTTAAGAGTTTCTTTATCATTTAATAAAGATTCAATTGTTCCTTCCGGTAATTTGCTAAATGCTTCATCTGTTGGTGCAAATACTGTGAAGGGACCATCACCCTGAAAAGCTTCAACTAAACCTGTCTCTGTTAAAGCTTTCGCGAGAGTATTAAACTGACCTGATTCAAGCGCAATAGTTACAATGTCCTTTTTAGAATCATTGCCCTTGTGGTCACCAGCAAATAAAAGAACCGAAAACATCAGTGAAGTAAATATCACTGGAAGAATTCGTTTTGGGGAAAAAATTGTCGTTAACATAATGTTGCTCCTTTTTTGTTTATTGTTATTTAAGACTAATTTGATTGTCTATCAAATGTCTAATTATTGTCGATATAATTATAATAAATTGTATAGAGTTTGTCAAGTCTCTTAGATATTTTTTTTCTGTGGAACTTTAATTGCGCAAAAAACGTTATATTTGCTAGGTTTTATTATATAATCACAAGAGAAAATGTTGAATATATTTAGACAAAATGTTAGTTTTGATTAAACAAATGGAAGATCAGATGTACAAATATCCAATAAAAGTAGTAAGCCAGATGACAGGTTTAAGTGTTTTCGTTATCAGAGCCTGGGAAAAAAGATACAATGTTGTTACGCCAGAGAGAACAGAAACTAACCGCCGCCTTTATTCCGAAGATGATATTGAGAAGCTGAAACTGTTGAATAACGCTATAAACCTTGGTCACAATATAGGAGGGATAGCGAATCTTTCTGTTAGTGAACTAAGATCTATTTTAGAGCATAAACATGTTACTTCCTCAAGTACATCAGAATTATCAAAGGAAAACTTCTCAGATACCGAATCAATTTTAAGAAGTAGTATGGAAGCGGTAAAAACGTATGATGGCAAAAAACTGAGTACAATCTTGTTAAAAGCTTCATCAAAAATGAGTCAACCCCAATTGATCGAAAATTTTATAATACCTCTTGTTTATGAAATTGGAGATTTATGGCATGAAGGCGATATTAGAGTTGCTAACGAACATTTAGCTTCGGCAGTTATAAGATCTTTTCTTGCAAACCTCATAGAACAACATATTCCGTCAGAGAATGCACCACTTATAATTTCAGCCACTCCGAGAGGACAGGATCATGAATTAGGGGCTTTAATAGCGGGTGTTACTGCGGCATCTGTAGGCTACAAAGTTATCTACCTGGGACCTAACTTACCTGTGGAGGAAATTGCTGCTGTAACGGATAATCTTGATGCTAAAGTTGTTGCTCTAAGTCTTGTTTATCCAAATGACGATCCGCAATTAAAACTGGATTTAGTAAACCTAAAGAAAATGCTGCCGGAAAAAATATCACTCATAGTGGGAGGAAGGGCAGCTGGTGGTTATATGGATATCCTTGATGAAATAGGTGCAATCAAGATAAACAACACAAAACAATTGCGCGTTGAGCTGGAAGCTATAAGGGAACAAAAGTACAACTAGTCCCCATCCAAAAATTTATCTCTAATTGTAACCAGATGAAAATATTTCAAATTAAATCAAAACAAACTCTGAATATAACTCTAGAGGAATCCTGGGACTTTTTTTCAAACCCTCGTAATCTTCCAAAAATAACACCACCCTGGTTAAAACTTAAGGTAACTTCTAATGTTCCCGAGAAAATGTATGCAGGAATGATAATAACTTATAAAGTTTATCCCTTTCTTGGTATTCCATCTAATTGGGTTACTGAAATAACCCAGGTGAAAGAGAAAAATTTCTTTATTGATGAACAGAGGTTTGGTCCATACAAATTCTGGCATCATCAACATCATTTCAGAGAATCTGATAAAGGTATTGAAATGGAGGATATAGTTACATATGCTCTCCCCTTCGATCCCTTAAGCAGATCGGTAAACAATTTGTTAGTAGGTAAGAAAGTAAAAGAGATTTTTGATCATCGGGAGAAAGTTCTTTCTAAATTATTCCCTGATTAAAGAAAAGAAAAATATCATGAATTTTCCGAAATATACTTCTCTATGTCAAACTTCCGTTTAGCACCATTGCGGTTCATGTATCTAACTTTTCCGTAAATCGGTCTTTCAGCCCATGCTCTGTCATGTAAGCCTCCAATTGCCCACGCGCATCCGGTATATCCGTTAGGGTCTCTACCGTCAAGTTCGTATTTGTCATTTAAATGGATGGCTATTCTCAAAGCTTCTTCGGGCGACTTACTCCATTCTAGAATTTTTTTTGCCCAGTACATTCTCATATATCCGTGCATTTTGCCGTTATGCACCATTTCCATTTGAGCTGCATTCCATAAATCTTCGTGAGTTTTTGCTGCCTCAAATTCCTTTAAAGAAAAAACAAATTCTCTTTCATCCTTTCTGTGATCGTTTAAGGTCTTCTTTGCCCAATCAGGGAACCCTTTGAATGAATCATAATCCGGATTGTAAAAACAATAATTATCCGATAATTCCCTTCTAACAACCAGCTCTTCAAAAAATGATTCTGCAGAAGGATGACCACTTAAACCGCTAATAATTAAAGCGACTCTTTGGGCAGAAATTTGCCCGAAATGTAAATATGGAGATAGGTTTGATAACACACTTGAATTAGGATCATTTCTTAAGCTATCATAATCATCTAACTTATCTTCAATAAATTTTTTTAGTGTTTTGTGGGCTGCTGCTTCTCCAGGTTTTATCCAGTTAACAGGTTTAACCTTATCATTAACTTTTAAGGAATTATAAATTAATTCCCAATTTACCGAATCTGAAGTAACGCTCTCAGTACTTTTCATCTTTTTAAGTTTGGGAAAATCATCTAAATATTCCGGTAAATACTTGTGGATCTTAGGACGAATAGTATATGCCCCAAACTCCTGCTTTTGCGAAACATAAAAACAGGGTACAATGTTATGAGAATCAACTTCATAGGAAGGGATTTCTATTTTTTTTGTTACTTGAGTTTTCCATTTCCTTTTTATTTTTAGCGGATCAAAATCAGATACTAAAATGCCTGCTTTGCTTTTCCTTACAAAATTTGAAATTTCTTTCGAGGGATCGCCTGACAAAACTACAAACGGAATGTTGTATTTTCTCAATTTATTTTCAACTTCCATCAGTCCTTTCAGCATAAAATCATACTGACGGAGAGTAGCATCTAGAAATACCGGAACGAGAGAAAAAAGAACTATTAACTCTCTTTTTTTTTGAACTGCTATTTGTTGTGCAAATAATAAGGCCCAATTATCATGAGTTCTCTGATCACGGCTCATCCAGTAAATTACCGGTCCATTTGTTTCATTTCCTTTTTGCAGAAGTCTTATTCTCTTTTCATTTATCATAATAAATCTGGGTGAACTATTTACTAATTTTGAGTGTTATATATGCAAAATTAAACATACAAAGGTAATGAAGAGTTCAATTATAATATTATTAGTATTCACTTTAAAAATAGCTACTTTAGCACAGGAGAATACTATTACAATTTACGGTAAGGTAGTTGATAAATTAACCCAACAGCCTTTACCTGGAGCAAATGTTCTTGTGGTAAATACAATTCTTGGCGCATCGACGGATTTGAATGGAAAGTTTGAAATTAAAAATCTTCCAATTGGTGAGTATCAGATCAGAGCATCCATTATTGGTTATAAAAGTGTTACAAAAACTGATGTTATGGTAATGAGCGGTTTTAGCCCTGAGGTAATTTTCAAGCTTGAGGAAGAGGCTATTCAATTAGAAGATGTTGTTGTAAGAAGCGATTATTTTCAAACCAGCCGACTCGATATTATAAGCACAAGAGGGTTTGAAAATGAGGAAATTCGCAGAAGTGCGGGCGGATTTGAAGATGTTATAAGAGCTCTTTCTGTCTTGCCCGGAGTTGCGCAAGCCGATGCAGGCAGAAATGATTTAATTGTTCGTGGAGGTGCTCCTTCCGAAAATCTGTATCTACTTAATGGTTTTCAAGTACCAAATATAAATCATTTCGGTACTCAGGGTGCAACGGGCGGACCATTAAGTTATATTAATCTTGATTTTGTAAGCGGGACAAAATTTTCAACAGGTGGTTTCTCGGTAACTAATGGAGATAAACTTTCATCCACACTTGAAATTGATTTGCGAAACGGAAGACAGGACCGTTTAGGCGGCAAAGCAACTATTTCAGCATCTCAATTTGGTTTAAATGTTGAGGGACCTGTTTCAAATAACTCCCAGTTTATCTTTTCCGCTAGGAGAAGTTATCTCGATTTTATATTTAAAGCCGCTGATTTTTCATTCGTACCGGAATACTGGGATATTTTAGGTAAAGCTGATATTGAAATCGATGATAAAAATAAACTTTCGTTTTTGGTAGTTACTGCAATTGATAATATAAATTACTTTAACGACACACAGGATCAACGATATGATAATTCGAGAATTATTGGCAGTGAACAATTACAGTATCTTACCGGATTAAAATACAGGCATTTGATTGACAATGGTTTTATTAATTTATCTCTCAGCCGAAACTATGTTGATTATGATACGCAGCAGCGTGATTCACTTTTAACTCCTCTATATATAAATAAATCGAGAGAAGTTGAAAACACATTTAAAGCAGAATTAACATATAAGATATCCAGTGAAGCAGATTTGACATTTGGCGGTAACACAAAGCTTATCGATTTTGATGCCAATATTAAACTACCTTCATATAACACAACTTTTGGTGATTCTCTTCCAACAACAGTTTTAGATACGACCACTGTGTATTATAAGGGAGCAGTTTATTTAAATTATAACACTATTTGGTTTGACAGAGTTATTTCAAATCTGGGTATTCGTGGAGATTATTTTAATGCACTGGAAGATAAATTTTATTTCAGTCCCCGGCTTTCTTTATCATATTTATTAAGTGATATAACAAAAATAAATTTCAGTACCGGAATTTATTATCAATCACCTTCTTACCTTTGGCTGGTAGGAGATAAGATAAATTCAGAGTTAAAGAATATCCGTGTTAATCAGTTTATACTTGGCTTTGACCATTATTTAAAATCAGACGCTTTAGTTAAAGTTGAGGGATTTTATAAAGATTATTCCCAGTATCCCGTGAGTTTATTAAGAACATATCTTACTATGGCGAACACCGGGGCAGGTTTTGGAGATGAAAATTATGAATCATTCGGTTTGGAACCATTGGTTTCTCAAGGGATAGGTAATTCAAAGGGAGTTGAAGTTTCTTTACAAAAAAAATTGTCGGATACTCCTTATTATGGTATCGCAAGTCTTACTTACAGTATTGCAGATTATACCGCGCAGGATAATATTGAAAGAACAGGCACCTACGATCAGACATGGATTATTAGTCTGAGTGGAGGATACAAATTTAGTACCGAATGGGAAGGCAGTGTGAAATTCAGATATTCAACTGGACAACCGTATACACCATACAATTCCGATGGATCCCAAAATGTGAATGATTACAATTCATTTCGCTTCCCTGCCAATCATAGTCTTGATATAAGAGTGGATAAATTTTGGTTTTTCAGCGGCTGGAGCTTAATCACTTATATAGATATTCAGAACATTTATAACAGAAATAATATTACAAGTGTGAGATGGGATGTGAGAACTCAAAGTCCTGAATTTAATGAATCAATTGGCATTCTTCCTTCCATCGGTATCAGTGCTGTGTTTTAATCATTCATTAAAATTTTGAGAAAATAAAGGAATAAATTATGAACATTTTAACGATAATATACGCTGCTGCTTCACTATTTAATTTTTCTGCTACTAATAATTCTTCAGATATTAGTGAAATTACGGTAAAAGATATAAATCTAAACGATGTAAAATTATCGGACTATAAAGGAAAAGTATTGCTCATCGTAAACGTAGCCAGCAAGTGTGGTTTCACATCACAATATGCGGATTTACAAAAAATCTATGAGAAGTATAAAGATCAGGGATTTGAAGTGCTTGGTTTTCCCTGTAATGATTTTGGAGGACAGGAACCAGGGACAAACGAAGAGATTAAAAACTTCTGCTCATTAAATTATGGAGTTACCTTCCCTATGTTTGATAAGGTGCATGTTAAGGGAGAGGGAAAGTCTTCTCTTTTCGAAGTGCTTACAAATAATCCTGTTACAGGCAAATCATCAATAAAATGGAATTTTGAAAAATTTGTTATCAATAAAGAAAGTCACGTTGTTGATCGCTTCAGAACTGCAAAAAAACCGGATAGTAAGAAAATAATTTCGGTAATAGAACAAGAGTTGAGTAAATAAAATGATATGCATGATATTTTTATCAGTTATGAGTTTAATAATGAACGGTGAAACAGTGATATTTAATTTTGAATCCCCTGCAACTTCAGGTGAATGGGTAACGGTAAATGATGTTGTTATGGGAGGAGTATCGGATAGTCAATTCGAAATTAATTCCGACAGCACTGCAACATTTTCAGGAACAGTCTCACCCGAAAATAACGGTGGCTTTGCATCTGCCAGAGCTGATATAGAAAATGAATTTGAAAATTTTGAAGGTGTGGTCATCCGTGTGAAAGGCGATGGGAATATTTATAGTTTAAGGTTTAGAACTGATTATAACTTTGATGGAATATCTTATCAGGCAAAGTTCAAAACCGATGCCGATGATTGGAAAGAATATAAAATTCCTTTAAGTGATTTTAAGCCAACTTTCAGGGGTAAAACACTTTCAGACAAACCAAAACTTGAATCAAAAAATATTAAACAAATCGGAATACTTATTGCCGATAAACAATTCGGAAAGTTTGAACTGGATATTGACTGGATAAAATTTTATTAAATTTAATTAGAGAAAATACTAAAGAATTATGAAAAAAATATTATTAATTATATTGCTTGCATTTAGTTTAATTGGCTGTTCAACAACATTTGTTAATAGTAATCCTGTTGGAGAAAATTTCCCTGCCGTAAAAGGACAAACATTAACAGAGGAAAAACGGGAACTGCCTTCTTATTTTGAGGGTTCAGAGGTGGTTTTACTTTTAGGTTACGAGCAAGATTCTCAATTTGATATTGACCGCTGGTTAATCGGTTTAGATATGACCGAAACGAAAATTAAAGCATATGAAATCCCAACCATTCAGGGACTACTCCCGCGAATTTTTAAATCTTCAATAGACGAAGGAATGCGAAAAGGAATACCAAAAGAGCTTTGGGGCGGAGTGATTACAATATATGGAGACGGCGCAACAGTTCAAGAATTTACCGGAAACCAAAATCCTAACAATGCGAGAGTATTATTACTTGATAAGGTTGGTAAGGTAATTTATTTTCACGATAGGGGTTTTTCGGTTCAGGCTTTAAATGAACTTAGAGAAAAAATAATTGAATAAGTTTAAATTTTACTTTTACAAGAATAATGGAAACTGAAATATAATCTCGTTTAATATCCACATGAAAAGTAAACAAAAGTTAGGTGATATTTCAGAATTCAAATTAATCATTCATTAAAGCAGGTAATAACGAAAAATAATAATGCCTAAATTACCTGATGAAATTAGATTTATAGATCTTTCAGATTATGGAAGACCGGCAGCAAGAGTTATTGCAAATTTACTTAAAGAAACCGCTTTCACGCCTATACATGTTACTATTACATTTATTTTTTCTGGTTTATTAGCCGTTGCTTGCATATTATATGGTTATTATTGGCCTGCCGCTTTTTTCTTGGTATTTAAATCTATTTTGGATGCCGCAGATGGTGAATTAGCAAGAATAAAAAACAAACCATCATATACCGGACGTTATTTTGATTCGGTTGCAGACATTGTGTTAAATTTATTAATTCTTTTAGCACTTTGGTATGTTACAAATTCTAGTCTGGCATACACTATC
The DNA here is from genome assembly GCA_022340715.1 of bacterium BMS3Abin03. Classification (GTDB taxonomy): domain Bacteria; phylum Bacteroidota; class Ignavibacteria; order Ignavibacteriales; family Ignavibacteriaceae; genus BMS3ABIN03. Next base: position 9,088 of record JAJDNK010000215.1, read on the forward strand.
CTTGCATTTCTTGGTATAGAACTACAAGGGACCTTATACAACTATTACTACGTAATTTTGAGAAATAGATTTGGTGGAGATACAACAAGTCGTATTTTTGAGAACGAGACTCCAGCTGCATTAAAAGGAGAAAGACAAAATAATGTAAATATTCTTTTCAGATTGTACAGAATACTTTACGGAAGTTTTGATAAAGCAATTTATACTTTAGATCGTAATGCTTCTAATGGTAAGTGGTTTCCGAAGTGGTTCATGACCGCAGTATCAACTCTTGGTCTTGGGTTTCAGCTTTTAATGATTAGTGTTATGTTAGTTCTAGGTTGGAAAGCCTACATCATTCCGTTTTTTATAATTTATTCTGTATTTATACTCGTGTTTACAGGAATTAGAAAACACTATGAGTCCAATTCTATTGCCTGGGCTAAAAAAAGAAGCCTATTCAATCGCGCATATTTTAATTAACGAGGGCCTGGCAAAGTTACTTTTTGGCAGTCTTCTATCTTAAAAGATCAAATAAAACAATTATCTTCAAAACAAATTCTATACAAAAAGATCCTTTTCAAGTTGAATTTGCCCTGATCAAAATTTACTAACAATTTAATACTGCCTGAACTTTAAAATTGTTTCTCTTGTTTACATTATAAAAAAGGAAGAATTTATGCGAGATCCAGAAAACGGAAAAATACAGGCTTTAAATTTTGATGATGTTATTGATGATCATATATTAACTTCTATTGAAACACCTTTAAGGAGAGATGCATTTAATCTTGATGATGAGCTTAAGATAGAATTAATTGAAAAGAATTTTAAAGAAATAATGCATATACTCGGACTCGATTTAAATGATGAAAGCTTGAAAGGTACACCAAGGCGTGTAGCTAAAATGTATGTAAAAGAAATATTTGATGGATTAAACCCGGAGAATAAACCAAAACCAACCATGTTTGAAAACAAGTATAAGTTCAATGAGATGCTGATCGAAAAGGATATCACAATTTATTCATATTGTGAACATCACTTTGTTCCAATAATTGGTAAGGCACACATTGCTTATTTTCCTAAAAATCACGTTATTGGCTTATCCAAACTAAACAGGATTGCTCAGTATTTTGCCAGACGTCCACAGGTTCAGGAACGATTAACAGTTCAAATTGCAACTGAGCTAAAGAATATTGTACAATCTGAAGATGTTGCAGTAATTATGGATGCAGATCATTTATGCGTTGCTTCGCGCGGAGTAAATGATGTTCATAGTTCAACAACTACATCAAGTTACCATGGTAAATTCCTGAATGATAACATTAGACAAGAATTAATAAGTCATATCAGAAAAAATTAAAGTTTAAAATGATATTAGTTACCGGGGCAACCGGATATGTTGGTGGAAGATTAGTTCCGAGATTGCTTGAGAAAAAATACAAAGTCCGGTGCCTTGTTAGAGACGTATCACGTCTGGAAAGCAGATGGAAAGGTGTTGAATTAGTCGAGTCCGATGTATTAAATGCTGATTCACTTGAAGGGGTTTTTAAAGATATTGATGTAGCCTATTATCTTATACATTCAATGGGTGGAGATAGTGAGTTTTCTGAAACAGATATAATCGCCGCTAAAAATTTCGCCCAGGCAGCAGAAAATCAGGGCGTTAAGAGAATAATTTATCTTGGCGGTTTAGGGTCTTCCGAAGAAAATCTTTCGAAGCATTTATCCAGCCGGTTACAGACAGGTGATACATTAAGAAAATTTAATGTTCCTGTAACAGAATTCCGTGCAGGAGTAATTGTAGGTTCTGGTAGTCTCTCATTTGAAATGATAAGATATTTAACTGAGCGGCTTGCAATTATGATAACGCCGAAGTGGGTTAATACAAAAACACAGCCAATTGCAATAAGAGATGTTCTGCGTTACCTGGTTGAAGCACTTACAATTGAAAAAAGCAGTGGAGAGATAATTGATATCGGTGGTGAGGATATACTTACCTACAGAGATTTGATGAGAATATATGCAGAAATAAGAGGATTAAAAAGATACTTTATCAAAGTTCCGGTATTAACTCCGCGACTATCCTCTCACTGGATTGGATTTGTTACTCCCCTCCCATCTCGGATAGCAAAACCACTGGTCGATGGATTGAAAACTGAGCTAATTTGCAAAAGTAATAAAGCCAAAGATTTATTTGGTTTTAAAACAATCTCATACAAAGAAGCTGTTAAGCTTGCTTTATTAAGAAAGAAAGAAGGTACAACCAAAACGATCTGGTTTAGTTCATATTCTGCAGGACAACAAAATAAAATCACTCCTGTTCATCTTGTACAAAAGGAAGGGATGATGATTGAAAAAAGAGAATTGATTGTTAACGCATCCGTAGAATCAACATTTAAAACTTTCACCTCTCTTGGTGGAAAGAACGGCTGGTATGCTAATTTTCTATGGAAAATGCGTGGATATATAGATTTGCTTGCTGGCGGTGTTGGATTAAGAAGAGGTAGAAGAAGCGAGAATGAATTAATAACCGGAGACCCGCTCGATTTCTGGCGTGTTGAAGCTATCGAAAAAAATAAACTGTTGCGTCTTCGCGCAGAGATGAAAGTACCGGGTAAAGCATGGCTTCAGTTCCAGGCTGAAGAAACAAACAATAATAAATCAACATTAACACAGACGGCATTTTACGAACCTAAAGGTTTATTGGGTTTGCTTTACTGGTATGCTTTATATCCATTGCACGGTTTGATTTTCCGGGGAATGATAAGATCAATAAAGACGAAAGCTGAAGATACCGGTATTTAGTTAACTTTCAGTAAATTCTTTTATTATATAAAAGCATTCATTTAGTAACCTGAATCTGTTTTTTGACTGCTTTCTTCTATTATTTCGTTAAGAGTAACTTTTTTGTCTTTTAAAAATTACAGGAAGTCAATCTGTAAAAATACACTCTACTTAAAATATCAGCCGCATTAAATTTCGTTTCATATTTTCCTGCCAGCTGATATTCATTCACCAGGTTTGCAAATTCAGATCCGAGAATATAATATATAATTAATTTCCGCAACCATCCGTTGTAATTGGAATGTTGCTGATTAATTGACATTTATCAGGTTTTTAGATGATTGCGTTTTCTGTGTCGTAACCATTTAGGAATGTGCCTGCTGAGTAGTTGTTAAGCAATATATTATTTTTAAATCCATCTACACCTGCCTGAGAAGTCATTTCCTGAACAACGATAATACCCGGATTGACGGAAGAAATGATTCTATAAAAGTAGATTCCACCTGGGAGACCTTGCCTCTACCTATCGATAGACAGGTAGCGGTAGGCCGGTTCCGGATTTCGCCTAAAGGTAAACCGGAATGACTGATTTGAAGTGGAGCTAATGTTGAATTCGACTTCGTAGGTTACTGGAGATTTTTTCAACACTGTATGAATTCAAAGCTATTTAGATATTATCTAAGTTAAATTAAGGTGCTAAAGGACAGTTTTGAAAATATAAATGTCCAATTGTGTGATATAGCACACATTTAATGTAGCTGTTATTACTTAGGTTAACAAACACTTCAGAAGTTAAAACCCTCTTTCTGCAAACTCCTCAAGTTAATCACTCCAATAAAATTATAGTTCAAACTATTAATAAACGGAAATTCAATTTTATAATACAATTAATTATAACAAAACAGAAAGATATGATAAAGAAATGTTCTGCAGCAATTGGGTTAGTAATGAATACAGCATTCTGATTTATGAATTATAAAATTAGTAAAACAAATTTAGAGGTAATTTTGAATGCGACTAGAAAAATAATAATGATTATGGCGTTGATTGGATTGTCCGGATTCGCAATTGCAACGAATGAATTAGGTTCCTCTGCTAACCCGATATTTATAGCAGAATTTAAGCCGGTTTCCGAAGTACATTCAATTAATGCTTCAAGTATCCAGTATATAGACCACGGATTGATGAATGCTTCCTGGTATGGCCCAAGGTTTCACGGAAGGTTGACAGCTAACGGAGAGATTTATGATCAGAACGCATTAACGGTAGCTCATAAATCATTTAGCTTTGGAACTCTGTTAAGAATTACGAATATAAAAACCAATAAATCTATTATTGTTAGAGTTAATGACCGTGGCCCTTATATACCCGGCAGGCAGATGGATCTTTCAAAAGCTGCTGCGGAAGAACTTGGAGTGATTTACAGCGGAGTTAAGGAATTAAAAGTTGAGGAGATCGTATTAGACTGGTCTAATAATCCTATTTTATAAATTTATAGGATTGTTTGAAAATATATTCATAAAACCATCCACACCTACCAGAGATGTAATTTCCTAAACTGCGATAATATCCGGATTGAGTGAAGAAATTATTTATCTAAAAAAGTTTGCGTTTTATTTTTTTAGGTTTAAAAAAGAATTATTCATTAATTTAATAATAGGAGAATAGAGGAGGTACATAATGGGAACAGTAGAATTATTATCCATAATATTATATTTAATCTTCGCTTTTATTATAGCATTTTTCATGGTGATGACATATAGATTTGTAAAAGCGGTTGAAGGGTTCAGCAATTCATATAAAAAGAAGAGCTGATAAATTAAGCGATAAAATGATGTTATAGCTACTATTTATGCACTGATAAACTAGAGCTACCCGAAAAAGATCATTGGTGATTATAACTAAAGTGATTTTCTGGGCACTAGTTGGATTATTATTAATAGTATATAATGCAGGGAAGATAAAAAAAATTAGGGGGTAAAGTACTTTAATATGAATTTAGAGGGAGAAAAAATGAATTTAAAAAAAGCATCGTTACTTTTAATAATAGGTTTACTATATACCGTATTTTATAAAGTTATTTTATGGATATTGCCTGCCGTATCAAACAGTAACTTTTTAAAAAATATTCTCTCTCTCTTATGGTTGATTTCTGCTTTTACGATAATAATATTTATCTATTTCTTCATAAAAGAAGTTACTCCGCTTAATTCACAAATCAAAATATCTTTACAATTAATAATTTTGTTTACGGGTATAATAGTATTGCTTAAGCTACCTGTAGAATTAATACCAATTAACAGGATATTAAGAAATTCAATTTTCGAAGCTGCCAGATTATTAAATTCTTTTTCAATCTTAATGTTTTTTATTTTTTTTAATAAAATAATTCCAGCAAGAAATTCTTTACGCTTGCCAATTAGGTTAGCAATCTGGGGGTTTAGTATAGGTCTGATTTTAGGTTTAATTACCTTCGGATATTATATAAATTTTATTCTCACAGGACATGAAGCAGTGCCGTTTCCCCCGCTTCAATTTCTGGCAATTATAGTTTTTATATTTACTTACCTTGTGATAATTAACTTTTTAATAAAATTCAGCAAAGTAGAGAACTATTCTACACTAATAGAAAGGTAATTAATCTTATTTTATCTCCCTTGCCTGGTTTTTGGTAAAATAAAGTTCTGTTAAGTATTGCATTAATCGGATTAATATTATGAAAGATATAAGTTTTAAACAAATTAATTCAGAAGAATTACTTAAAAAGATTGAAGGACCTGATATAGCCATCATTGATATAAGATCTCCTGATGCGTACAACGGCTGGACTAAAAGGAATGAGGTAAGAGGAGGACACATTAAAGGAGCTAAAAGTCTTCCATTTAAATGGAGTAAATATATTGACTGGATTGAAATAGTAAGGTCAAAGAAAATTTTGCCTGATCATTCCTTGGTTATTTATGGGTACGATAAAACTAATATTGAGATAGTTGCGAAACAATTTATCAAATCCCGCTACCCGGATGTATTTGTTTATCATTCATTTATTGATGAATGGAGTGCAGATGAAAAATATCCAGTTGAAAGATTGGAAAGATATACCCAATTAGTTTCACCTGAATGGTTAAAGAGTTTAATGGATAATCATACTGCTCCCAATTATCATAATAAAAGATTTGTAGTTTGTCACGCACATTATCAGAAAAGGAAAGATTATGAAGAAGGTCATATTCCCGGCGCAATTGATGTAGACACTAATTTACTCGAATCTCCTGAGACCTGGAACCGTCGTTCACCGGAAGAATTAAAAAATGTGCTGGAAAATCTTGGTATCACGCATGATACAACTGTTATTTTATATGGAAGGTTTTCTTATCCTGATAACAATGATCCTTTCCCCGGAAGCAGCGCTGGTCATTTAGGCGCGATGCGGTGTGCATTTATTATGATGTATGCAGGTGTAAAAGATGTTCGACTCTTAAACGGGGGAATTCAATCATGGATAGATGAAGGTTACGAAATTTCAACTGAAGAATTCATTAAAGAGCCGGTTAAAGATTTTGGAACTGTTGTTCCTTCCAATCCACATTTTGCTGTTGATCTGCAGGAAGCTAAAGATATTCTTAAAGATAAAAATAAAAACCTTGTTTGTGTTCGTAGCCGGGATGAGTATATAGGAAAAGTAAGTGGATATAATTATATAGAGAAAAAGGGCAGAATCCCCGGTGCAGTATTTGCTGACTGTGGCAGCGATGCGTACAACATGGAAAACTATCGAAATCTCGATCACACTACCAGGGAATATCATGAAATAGAAAATCAATGGGCAAAGGAAGGGATTACCCCGGAAAAGTTTAACGCATTTTATTGTGGAACCGGCTGGCGGGGAAGCGAAGCCTTCTTTAACGCATGGCTTTTAGGATGGTCCGAAATTGCAGTGTACGACGGCGGCTGGTTTGAATGGAGTAATAATAATTTACCGTATGAAACCGGATTGCCGGAGGGAGGCTTTAATGAATGATATTAATCATCTGCGGGAAGATTTTCCTATTCTGAAAAGACTAATTTACGGCAAGCCTTTTGTTTATCTCGATAATGCTGCAACCACTCAGAAACCACAGGTTGTTCTCGATAAAATTTTAGAATTCTATACAACACAAAACAGTAATATCCACAGGGGTGTTCATTATTTAAGTGAGGAGGCAACTGCTGCTTATGAATCAGCAAGAGAAACCGTTAGAAAATTTCTCAATGCTGATGATGTTTCAGAAATTATTTTTACGCATGGTACTACCGATTCAATAAATATAATTGCTGATTCTTTTGGACAGGCATTTATCAATCAGGGAGATGAAATTATAGTTACAGGTATGGAGCATCACTCAAATTTTATTCCCTGGCAGATGCTTTGTAAACGGAAAGGGGCTATGTTAAAAGTCATACCTGTTGATGATAATGGAACACTAGTAATTGATAAATTAAATGAGCTTATTACACAAAAGACAAGACTTATTTCATTGACTTACGTTTCTAATGTATTGGGTATACTCAACCCGGTAGTAGAAATTGTGAAGACCGCACATTCATTTGATATACCTGTTCTGATTGATGGAGCCCAGGCTGTTCAACATTTCCCTGTTGATGTTAAAGCCCTGGACTGTGATTTTTTTGTTTTTTCAGGGCATAAAATATTTGCTGAAACAGGCATTGGGATTTTATACGGAAAACAAAACTGGCTGGAAAAATTAGCACCTTCAAGATTCGGGGGTGGAATGGTAAAAAAAGTAGAAATTGAAGAGACTTCATTCGCCGATGCTCCTCTGAAATTTGAAGCCGGTACAAGCAATTTCGCAGGAGCAGTTAGCCTTAAAGCAGCAATTGAGTACATTAATAACATTGGCTTCAGCGATATAATGGCACATGAACAGGATGTATTTGATTATGCAGTCGGAAAATTTAAAGAGCTTGAAAAGATTACGATTTATGGAAATGTATCCAACAGATGCGGAATGCTATCATTTAACCTTGATAAAATTCATCCGTATGATGCAGCTTTAATTATGGATAAAACAGGAGTTTTTGTTCGTACCGGTACACATTGCGCTGAACCTCTTATGAAACATTTCGGCATAGACGGAACAATCCGCGCGAGTTTTGCTTTATACAATATCAGGGATGATGTTGATAAATTAGTTGAAAGCATAAAGAGAGTTCAAAAAATTATGTGTGCCGAGATATAGAATGACAATAAATGAAAGTCAGGATCAAATTATTGAAGAATTATTACCATTAAATGACTGGTTTGAAAAGTATGAATACCTGATTAGTCTGGGGAAAGCTCTCAAACCTTTGGATGAAGAATTTAAGACTGAAGATAACCTGATAAAAGGTTGTCAGTCAAAAGTATGGCTGAGAGCTGAGAAGAAGGATAACAAAATTTATCTGGCGGCTGATAGCGATACTTTAATCACGAAAGGAATAATAGCTCTGTTACTTCGGGTTCTTAACAATCAATCCCCGGAAGACATAATTAACTGCAATCTGTATTTCGTAGAAAAGATAGGTCTAAGTACAAATCTTTCTCCTGCCAGGGCAAACGGTGTTGTTTCTATAATAAAGCAGATTGTATATTATGCGAACGAACTTAAATAGAAATCTTTAATTAAATTTATAATTTTTTACATCATTAAATAATCCTTCAACTTGTTATAAGCATCCAAATGTTTCTTAGCTTTCATCGCATCAAGATTTAGTAATTAAAGATAATTTAAGTCTTGTTATTAATTCAATCACAATTATAGTTTAATTATTTATTCAGCAGTAGACCTATAGTCAGCTTTTAGAAAATTTATTAAACCAGAATAAATAAATGTGAAAAGTTGTAGGTTAATGTTGAAGCAGAATGTCTTTCCCGGCTTTTCACTTTACATTCTCTTCTACAATTTTAATCTCTTCTTCCGTTAAGCCATAAAGCTTATAAACGAGCTGGTCTATTTGTTTGTCTGTGTTTCCTATCTGGCGTTGGAGTGATGTTTTTTCTTGAAAGGTATCGACTAATCCTTTTATTTGATCAGGTGCCCCCATAAGGAAGCCTCTTAATTATTTTTATAATCTTAAATAAATGCAAAATAAATATAAGGTAAGAATAAGTCTAATAATTTTTATTTTGGCTAAAGCCAATCATAAGAGAATTAA
>JAJDNK010000235.1 GCA_022340715.1 bacterium BMS3Abin03
ATAATTTTTGACAGAACAAAACCTGTTTATGATTCGCATATGAGATTGCTTGCTTATCAGACCATTACTCCCGGTACAATTATAATAGCTAATACAAGGGCAAGTGAAGTCCCATTTAAAATTCGATACAGGGACAATGGCATTTTGATGGATACAACCCTCGGAAACAGATACCTTCTGTTTAGCAGGCTACATCCTTTATTCCGTTATAAAAACGATTCAAAAATGAATTTCAGGTTGACTTTTCTTAACAATGATTTTGTGAATTTTGATATTGTAACTCCTAAAGAGATTACGGGGAAAGTTGAAATCCTGGGTAGAAGGATAGAAGGAAATTTAAGAGCAAGATTAAATTGGAACAAAGAAAATTCATCAGATATTCAGATAATTGTTAGCGGACGGCTGAGAAATGATAGACATTTGGTTATGCCTCTTTACAGGATAAAAACAAGTGATAGCGGAGAATTAACAATCCCGGCAAAATTAATAAACCAAATTCCGCCAGAACATTTTGATAGATTGGTTTTCACATTTATCCGACGGTTAGAAAGAACTCATACAGAAGGTAAAAATGATCTCCGTATATCTGCACAAAGTATTCACAGCATAGTCTTAAATCTTCCTTGAAAAATATATCGATCGTTTTCATACTAATGTTATTTAATGTGAACATACAGTCACAAAGTTCATTCGAATTGAATGGCTATTTCGGAAATACTTCTCAATTCAATTCATTCTTTTATAATTATGAAGGTAACATTTCTAATTTTTCAAAATTAAGAGACTGGGGATTTTCAGCAATATATGGATTGGAGTTTGCGAAAAGTACGAACTCAAATCTATACAGCATATCAGTTTCTAAAACTTTAGATAACCATAATTTATCTGCAAGATTCACTCCTGGTTATCAAAAAGAATTTTTATTCAAAACAGGAGAAACTATAATTTTAGAAGATTCCACTTCTCAATCATTAACCTCTGATTTTACATACAAAGAACTTTTCGGTTTGGGTTATTCTTATAAGTTTTCGGAAAATTTCACTGCCGGATTTTCATTCAGATATTTCAACCAGGAATTTAACCGTGAAGCTGTTACTGCAGTATTTAATGATAATCCTTACTTGGTAAGTGATAACCTGAGTGAAAAAATAAATTTTTGGAGAGGTGACGTTGGTATAAATTATTTTATTAACGATCAGATTAATTTTTCTATCGCATCAATGAATTTGCTGAACTTTGGTGAAAAAGCGAAGGATTCCGATTTTGAACAGTATGAACTGAAAAAAGATATGGGTGCCACATTAGATTTCGGTTATATTCCGATTAAAGAAGCCGCATTTAACGTTATTTATGAGACTACAAATTCATTCGGGCTAGGTGCTAACGGTTATTTAAAGAATTTCTCTTTGGGATTCACACTGTTTCATGATAAATATCAATTACCAACCATTGCAGGTATTGTTCCCTCAATTGGTTATAAGAACGAGTTATTCGAAGTTCTGGTTTCCGGGATAAAATATTTTTCAAACAGGAATATTGAACATGAGGTTTCGGGATTTATTGAAAAAGGTTTAAGCAACATTATTAATAATCCTTACAGCTACGACCGTTTATTGTTGACAGTATCGTTTAATATTAATACTATTCCTGAAAATCTGTGGAATTTATAGAAGTAAAAATAGATAAAGATATCTATCCTACTCTCACTGAAAATTATCTGGATTATCCTTTTGCATACGGAACTATAGTTAACCTGACCGACAAATATATTAATGTAAAACCACTTGCAAGAATTGAAGGAATAAATGAAGAAAGTATCCAGTCACCAGCATCTTCTATTGCTCCAAATGATTCTGCGGAAGTTCCTTTTTATATAATTATTCCGGAAAAATATCATTCGGACAAAACAGCTTTATCTTATTCTTATTTTTATCTTGTAACGGAAAATGAACAGCCTGATGATCAGTTTCAAAAGGCCATACTGGTTAATAGCAGTAATTCGTGGGATGGCAGGGTAAGCGATTTATATTACTTAATCAAAAAGGATTTAAATTTTTCTACGATGAATGCAAAAAAAGTCTTCAACGAATACAAAACAATTTTGGATACGCTCCCGGCTGCTTTGGAAAATTTTTATAAAGCAAAATTATTATTCAACAGATTTATAAAAAATCTTGTATATACTTCTGATCCACGTGCGACCGGTGAGTATGTTCAATTTCCTCACGAAACATTTGAACTAAAAGGTGGTGATTGTGATGATCTTAGTGTGTTTTATTCTTTATTGCTTGAGAGTGTGGGTATCCAAACAGCACTTGTGGATTATAAATCGGATGAAATGATTCGTCATGTAAATCTTCTTTTTGACACCGATCTTTCTCCCGAGCAGGCAGAACTTATAACAAAAAACGATTCAAAATATTTTATAAGAGAAAGTTTGAAAGGTAAGAATGAGATCTGGGTGCCGGTTGAAACAACATCACTTACGGATTTCGAAACTGCATGGAAGATAGGTCCTGAAAAATTTAACAAAGAAGCAGTAAATGATTTTGGAATTGCAACGGGTAAAGTTCAAATAATTGATGTTTATTAATTTTAATAGGTAAAAAGATGAAAAAGATAATTGCGTTTATATTTTTAACAGGAATTATTTCAGCACAATCATTCACTGTAAAAAATGTAACCAGTGAAGTAAGATACCAAAAGGGTGGAGAAGAAAATTGGGTACAATTACAAAAAGGTACCGTTGTTGAAAACGATGCAACTATATTAACCGGTAAAAAATCAAATGTGAAGTTACGTGATATGGATACTGAATTTACACTTGGAGAATCCTCCGCAGTTTCTGTTAGCAGCATAAAAAAGATGCGCATTGATGATCTCCTTTTAGCCTTAGCAATGGAAGATATGATGAATGCGCCTAAGAAGCCGAATAAAAGTTCAGATAACACGGCAGTCTATGGAACAAAACAGGGCGAAGAAGTTTCTCCACAATTAAGACCAAATGATTTCGGACTAAAAAGATTAAACGGTGCGAAACAGCTTGCAGAAAATGGCATGGAAGAATCTTCTGTTGTGGCAGCAAGAGAAACTTATAGAAAATACCCCGACACAAAAAAACTTGCATCGTATAGAATTTACTTTGCAGACATTCTGTATAAAAAAGGATTATATGAAGAAGCCTTGAAAGAATATTATGAGATTAGCAAGCTTGAGTTAAGTAAAGAAGAAAAAGATAAAGTAGACGCCAAAGTAGAAGCAATTAAGACGATATTGGTGAATAAGTAATCTTATCAAGTACTTAATAATACAGACTTCACTCTAAAATATTAATTTTCAGTTTATTCTCTTGGTTAATCTGATTATATTACGTCAGAACAAAACGAGGAAAGACTGTGGATATAAAAACAAAGCTTGTTATCATAATCATTCTTCTCATTTTCACCGTTGTAATTGTTTTACAGAATACTAATCCTGTTAAATTTAAATTGTTATTCTGGGATTTTCAGGCATCTTTAATCATTCTTTTGCTTCTTGTTTTTCTGATTGGTGTGATCATAGGATTTATTATTCCTAAATTATTCAAAAAGAAAAAAGTACTTGAACAATCCTGAAAAACAGGATTTTCCCCTAATTAAGGATAGTGTAAAATAAATTGTATTCCTTGCTTATTGAGCGTAATAAGCTTATGTTTGCTTGTTCGAGTACGCCCTTTAATGGGCGATTTTTGTATATATGAATTTTATCAACGAAAATATTGCGGAAATTGCCCGCGAAATTGTTGTTTCAAATGGATTTTTTTTAATAGATGTAACCTTCCGCGGAACAGAAAATAACAAAGTTATTGAGGTTTTCATCGATGGGGAGAAAAATATAACCGCTGAAGATTGTGCCAAGGTGAGCAAAGAAATAAATTCAATTATCGATGAAAAACAGCTAATAAAATCACGTTACCGGTTGGATATTTCTTCACCGGGTGTAGACAGACCGCTTCAGTATTTGAAGCAATATAGCAAACATATTGGAAGGCGATTCGAAGTGACATTTAACGTTGATGGAAATCGTAAAAGCATAAAAGGTAGGTTGATAAAAATTGAGGGTGAAAACCTGATTTTTTTTACAGGCAAAGAATCGGAAATTAACTTTAACGATATAATAAAAGCAAAAGTTTTAATAAGTTTTTCTTAAAGGAGAAAAATTAAATGAACCGTGATATAGTTGAATCCTTTGCAGACATGGTAAAGGAAAAAGGCATTGATAAGGATGTGCTGGCGGGTATACTGGAGGAGATATTCGGTCTTTTGATTAAGAAAAAATATGGTGAGGAAGCAAAGTTTGAAGTAGTTGTAAACATGGACAGAGGCGATATCGAGATGTTCCTCGAACGTGAAATTGTTGATGAGGTTACCGATCCAAATGCACAGATAAGCATAGATGAGGTTAACAGGAAAGGCAATGATGATGAACTTGAGGTGGGTGAAGATTTTGTTGAGGAAATAACTATTGCCTCTCTTGGAAGGAGATTAGTCACACTTGCCAAGCAGAGTCTGAACCAGAAAATACGGGAAATGGAAAAAGATCTCATTTACAATGAGTACAAAGAACTTGAAGGCGAAATTGTAGTCGGTGATATTTATCAGATCAGAAAGAACGACATCCTTATCAATCACAATAAGAATGAATTACTGCTTCCGCGAAATGAACAAATACCTTTTGAAAGATATAAAAAAGGTGAAACTATTCGTGCACTCGTTAAGGAAGTAAAGAAAACAAACAGCGGTCCGGTAATAATAATTTCAAGATCGGACAATACATTTTTACGCCGTTTGTTTGAAATAGAAATCCCTGAAATCTATGATGGAATAATTGAGATAAAGGCTATTGCAAGAGAACCAGGTGAAAGAGCCAAAGTTGCTGTTGAATCTCAGGATACAAGAATTGATGCAGTTGGAGCTTGTGTGGGAATGAAAGGTGTAAGAATTCATGCTATCGTTCGCGAGTTGAATAATGAAAATATAGATGTAATAAATTATACTGAAGATCCAGAATTATTTATTCAACGTTCACTTGCGCCGGCAAAGCTTAAGAAAATAGAATTGAATGAAGAAGAAATGAAAGCAACAGTAAGTGCTGATTCCGATCAGGTTTCGCTTATTGTTGGAAGAAACGGTGTAAACATACGACTTGCAATGAAGTTAACAGGTTACGAAATAGAAATACTTAGAGAAGAAAAACCGTTTGAAGAATATGAAGAAGACATCGAATTGATCGATCTTAAAGAAGAACTTGGTGAAGACGTATATACCCTATTAATTAATAATCGTTATGATACGGCTCTTGAAGTATTAATTGCCGGACCTGAAAAGCTTAAAGAAATTGAGGAGTTTGACGAGGACAAAGTAAATGAAATAATAGAACTCATTAAATCCCAGTATGAGGAAGAGTAGTTACAAAGAACGCGGGTAATATTTTTATGGCTGAAACTAAAACGAAAAAAATACGGATCTATAAACTTGCATCAGAATACAATCTGGCTGTAGAGAGTCTTGTTGAGTTTCTTGAGTCGAAGGGATTCAAAATCAAGTCACATATGTCAACTCTTACAGATGAAATGATTAATGAGATAAATGATCATTTTAAAAAGGATATTGAAAAAGCCGAGAAACACTATAAAAAAATAGCCGAGTTCCAGAAGAAACGCGTAGAGAAGGAATCAGAAGAAGAAACAATAGAAAAAGTAGAAGAAGAAAAGAAAGAAGATGAAAGCGAACCGGCGGAGATTAAAATAGTTGATGTCCCTTCTGAGACAGAACAAGCGGAAACTGTAGAGGAAAAGGAGAAAGCAACCAAGGAAGAAAAGAAAGAAGAAACCAAACCGGAAAAGGTAAAAGTAGAAAAACCCAAGGGTTTGAAAGTTGTTGGCAAAATGGAACTTGGTGATGATAAAAAACCAAAGAATGTGTCCGGTAAAGATGAAGACGAAACTCAGGAAGTAAAAAAGAAAAAACGCAGAAAAAGAGCAAAGAAAAAATCGGGTGAAGGTGAAATTGAAGAATCTCCCCAGGCAAAGAAGAGAAAGAAAGTTAAGAAATTTGAAATAGATCAAAGGGAAGTAAAAGAAGCTATCAGGAAAACCTTGCTGAGTATGGATGATTCAACAGTTTCCGGTAGAGCCAGTGCAAGAAAGAAGAAACGAAGAGAACGTGAGGCTAAAGAAGAAGAAATTCTAGAGCAAAAATCACTCGATCAAAAGAAATTAAAGGTTAACGAGTTTATTGCTGTTAATGAGCTTGCAAACCTTATGGATGTTCCAGTTGGTGATGTTATTACAAAATGTATTGAGCTTGGTTTAATGGTTTCCATTAACCAACGACTTGATCTTGAAACGCTAACCTTGGTTGCTGATGAATTTGGCTTTGAAATAGAATTGCAGGAAGAATATACAGCAGAAGCCCTTGAAGATATCGAAGATGAACCGGAATCTTTAAAACCACGACCACCGGTTGTTACTATAATGGGTCATGTTGATCATGGAAAAACTTCTCTTCTTGATTATATCCGAAGAACAAACGTTGTTGCGGGAGAATCCGGTGGAATAACACAGCACATTGGAGCTTACAAAGTTTTAGTCGATAACGATAAAGAAATTACATTCCTGGATACACCCGGACACGAAGCTTTCACAGCAATGAGAGCGAGAGGTGCACGCTTAACCGATATCGTAGTTTTGATAATTGCAGCAGATGATGCCGTGATGCCTCAAACTGTTGAAGCAATAGATCACGCACTTGCAGCAAATGTACCGATTGTAATTGCAATAAATAAAATTGATAAACCCGGTGCCAACATCGAAAAGATTAAACAACAATTAGCTGATAGAAATATTCTTGTTGAAGACTGGGGCGGTAAATATCAGTGTGTTGAGATATCAGCTAAAACAGGTGTTAATATCGATCGCTTCCTTGAAACAATTTCTCTTGAAGCAGAAATGCTTGATCTGAAAGCAAATCCTGATCGTCTTGCACGTGGTGCTATTGTTGAATCACAGCTTGATAAGGGAAGAGGAATATCAGCGACAACTTTGGTACAAAAAGGAACTCTTAATATTGGAGATCCTTTTGTTGCCGGAGTTTACCAGGGTAAAGTTAGAGCTATGTTTGACGAAAGAGGACAGAAGGTTACGAAAGCAACTCCTTCTACACCCGTACAGGTGTTGGGTTTTGAAGGTTCACCGCAGTCAGGTGATACTTTTGTTGTTGTTGAATCGGACAGAGTTGCAAGGGAAATCGGGCTTAAGAGACAAAGATTGAAAAGAGAACAGGATCAGAAACAGATTCATCGTATTACTCTTGATGAAATTGCAAAACAGATCAGCATTGGTGGTGTAAAAGAATTACCATTAATTGTTAAGGGTGATGTTGATGGATCGGTTGAAGCTCTATCTGATTCACTTATGAAACTATCAACTGAAGAAGTTGTAGTTCGTGTAATTCATAAAGGAATCGGTGGGATTTCCGAAAGTGATGTTCTGCTGGCAGCAGCTTCCAATGCTATCATTGTCGGATTTCATGTAAGACCAAATTTAAATGCCCGAAAGCTTGCAGAAAATGAAGCAGTTGATATCAGGATATACAATGTAATTTATGATGCAATAAATGAAGTGAAGTCGGCACTTGAAGGACTATTATCGCCCGTTCTGTCTGAAGAAGTGAGTGCAACCCTTGAAGTAAGAGATATTTTCAAAGTTCCTAAATTCGGAACAATTGCCGGCTGTTTTGTTCAGGAAGGAAAAATAACAAGAAACGATAAAATAAGATTGATACGAGAAGGAATTGTAATCCATGAAGGCGAAATCGGCAACCTGAAAAGATTTAAAGACGATGTAAGGGAAGTTGATTCCGGTTATGAGTGCGGTTTGAATATCAAAGGCTATAACGATGTAAAAGTAGGTGATGTGATTGAAGCTTACAAAATTATTGAAACCAAAAAAACTCTTTCCTGATCCACCAAAATAATCCTGTATTAAATTATTAGGTTCTTTTAAAGAAATGTCATCTCACAGAACAGATAAAGTTGAAAGATTGTTGAAAGAAGAAATCAGTTTGATCTTTCTTCAAAAATTACAGGAACCGGAAATTGGATTTTTGACAATTACGCAGGTAAAAGTAAGCCCTGATTTAAAACAAGCTAAAGTATATTTTTCAGTTCTTGAAAAAGAAAAACGTGAACTTGTTCTCGATAAAATTCAAAATAAAATAAAATTCATCAGAAGCGAACTGGCTCACCGAATTAATCTTAAGTTCACACCAGAATTGAAGTTTTTCTTGGATGACCGGCTTGATTACGTTGAAAGAATTGAGGACCTCATAGATAAAATTCACCGGGAGGATGATCACAAATCAAACAACTGATTTTGCCAGTCTTGATTATTCTGCCGGGCAGTCTATCCTGATCGATAAACCTTTAAAGTTTACTTCGTTTAAAGTTATTCACCTCATCAGAAAAGCAATTAATGTTAAACGTGTTGGCCACACCGGAACCCTTGATCCTTTAGCAACCGGACTGTTGATAATACTTACGGGAAAGAACACAAAAAAAATGAATGAATTTCTTGATCTGGATAAATCTTATTCGGGAACCATACTGCTTGGTAAATCATCTCCTTCTATGGATACAGAAACCGAAATGGAATCAAGAGAAATACATTCGCATTTGAGTGATGACGTAATATTAAAAACACGTGATAATTTTTTAGGAAGTATAAGCCAGCTTCCACCAATGTATTCGGCATTGAAAGTTAAAGGCAAGAAGCTGTATGAACTTGCACGGAAAGGTAAAACAGTAAAAAGAGAACCGAGGATAGTGAATATATCACGTTTTGAGATTACTAGAATCGATCTGCCTGAAATTCATTTCGAAGTTGATTGTTCAAAAGGGACTTACATTCGTGTACTGGCAAATGATTTTGGAGAAGCTCTAGGATGCGGGGGAGTTATCAGTTCACTTAGAAGAACGGCGATTGGCAATTATAAAATTGAAAATGCGCTTAAATTAGAAGATTTTATCCAGAATATTTCATCATTGAGCAAAGATAAACACTGACAATTAAATTTATTTTTCGGCCAAAAAAAGGTATATTTACAAGATTTATTTCTATATAATGAAGAATGCGAATTTATCGAGATTTAAAAGAAGTAACATATGATGAAAATAGCATAGTAACGCTGGGAACTTTTGATGGTGTTCATATCGGACATAGGGAGATTATCGATACAGTTGTTAAAAAAGCTGATGAACTGGGAGGAAGAAGTTTTGTAATCACCTTTTACCCGCACCCAAGGAAAGTTATATCCGGCAATAATCAATTAAAGCTTCTCAATACCCCGGATGAAAAAGCTGTTTTGCTGGAAGCATTAGGTATAGAGAATCTGTTGATTATTAATTTCACAAAGGAATTTTCCCAACTAAGTCCCGATGAATTTGTAGATAGAATAATTTTGAAAACGATTGGTGCAAAAGAAATAGTAATTGGTCATGATCATCATTTTGGTAAAGGAAGGGGTGGCAACATAGATTTTTTAATTAATAAAGGAAAGAAAGCTGGTTTTAAAGTAACCGTGATCCCTGAATATAAAACAGAAGATGTCGGCATAAACAGTTCACTTATTCGTAAAGAATTGCAAGACGGTGAAATTGCTAATGTAAATAAACATCTCGGTAGGTTTTATTCTTTTACCGGCCGGGTAGTTAAAGGTGATGGCAGGGGTAAAGTGCTTGGATTCCCCACAGCTAACCTGAAAACAGAAAACAACGATAAGTTACTTCCGGCAATAGGTATTTATGCAGTTGAATTGTTTATCGATAACCAAAAACATTTTGGTCTTCTAAGTATTGGTAGAAGACCAACATTTTATGAACAGGGTGAACTGGTTGCTGAAGTTTATATTTTCGATTTTAATGAAAACATTTATGGTAAAGATGTAACTGTTAACGTGGTAGAACGAATAAGAGGAGAAGAAAAATTTTCATCTGCAGATGAATTGATAAACAGGATGAATATAGATAAAAAAATAGGTTTGGAAATATTAAAAAAGTTAAATAATTAATCCCGGTTTTTACTGGGATTATATCGTACAACTAATTAAAGGAAAAATGAAATGACTAAAGAAGAAAAGCTTGAGATTGTTAAAAGGTTCGGAGAAAATGAAAAAGATTCAGGCAGATCCGAAGTTCAGATCGCACTTCTTACAAAAAGAATAAACGATCTTACAAGCCATTTTGATAAACACAAAAAAGACCATCATTCCAGAAGAGGATTGATGATGATGGTTGGTAAAAGAAGAAGATTGCTTGATTATCTTTCAAGAAAAGATATTGGAAGATATCGGGCTATTATTAAAGAATTGAATATCAGAAAATAAGGATTTTATAAATGTTAGTATCTAAAGAAGTTGAAATAGGCGGAAAAGTTCTTTCGCTTGAAACAGGCAGATTTGCCAAACAGGCGAACGGCGCGGTAATGGTTCGGATGGGTGATACAATGGTTTTGGTAAGTGCAGTTGCACAAAGTGAACCAAAGGAAGATCAGGATTTCTTTCCGCTTCAGGTTGAGTACAGGGAGAAGACCTCTGCCGCCGGAAAATTTCCGGGTGGATTTATCAAACGCGAAGGAAGACCCTCCGAAAAGGAAATTTTGAGTGCAAGATTAATAGATAGACCAATTCGCCCTCTTTTCCCGGAAGACTTTAACAATGAAACTCAAATCATTGCATTTGTTCTTTCCTTTGATGGAGAAAACGATCCGGATGTACTTGGTGCAGTGGGTGCTTCAGCAGCATTAACGATTTCAGACATCCCATTCGATGGACCAATTGCAGAAGTTCGTATTGGAAGAGTTGACGGTGAATTCATTGTTAATCCAACCAATAGCCAGATTAAATTGAGCGATGTTGAACTTGTTGTTGCGGGCTCAGCAGATTCTATTATGATGGTTGAAGGGGAATCACGTGAAGTAAGCGAAAATGATTTGCTCGATGCTTTGAAATTTGCACAGGCAGAAATTAAAAAAATTGTTGATCTTCAAAATGAATTGAAAGAAGCAGCCGGTAAAACCAAATGGGAAGTTAAACCTAAAGAATTAGATCAGGCTTTGAAGGACGAAGTTTATTCGCTCGCACAGGAAAAACAAAAACAGGTGGTCGCTTCTGTTCTTGCAAAAGAAGAAAGATCAGCTAAGAACAAAGAAATTCTCGATGAAGTAAATGTTGCTCTAGCTGAAAAATATCCTGAACAGGAAAAAGTTATCGGCGAAATTTTGCATGACATGGAAAAAGATATGATGCGTGAGAGAATCCTGAATGAAGGAATAAGATTAGATGGTAGAAACACGACACAAGTAAGACCGATAAGTATCGATCTTGCTGTGCTTCCAAGGACTCATGGTTCAGCATTATTCACACGCGGTGAAACACAGAGTCTTACCACGGTTACCTTGGGCACGAAAAGCGATGAACAAATTATCGACGGTTTATCGGAAGAATACAAAAAGAAATTCATGCTTCATTACAATTTTCCACCGTTCAGCGTTGGGGAAGTAGGTAGAATGACAGGTGTGGGCAGAAGAGAGATCGGTCATGGAAATCTTGCTGAAAGAGCATTGAAGATCGTATTCCCGCAGGAGAACGATTTTCCTTATACTGTTCGTGTTATATCGGACATACTCGAATCGAACGGCTCGTCTTCAATGGCAACAGTTTGTGCAGGCTCACTCGCAATGATGGATGCTGGTGTCCCGGTTAAAAAAGCTGTTTCAGGTATTGCAATGGGTCTCGTTAAAGAAGGTGACAAATATGCAATCCTTTCCGATATACTTGGAAATGAAGATCATCTTGGCGATATGGATTTTAAAGTTGCAGGAACCTCGGATGGAATCACAGCTTTTCAAATGGATATAAAAATCCAGGGAATATCTTTTGAAATTATGGAAAAAGCCTTGCACCAGGCGAACGAAGGCAGAATGCATATCCTTTCAAAAATGAATGAAGTTATCAAACAACCACGAGAACAGCTATCTACTTACGCACCAAGATTGATCACGATGCATGTTGAAACTGACCAGATCGGGCTCATAATTGGTCCTGGTGGAAAAACTATCCAAGGAATGCAAAGGTTATACGGTGTTGAAATTAATATCGAGGATGACGGCACAGTAAACATTGCATCTCCAAACAGGGAAAATGCAACTAAGTGCAAAGAGTATATTAAAAAACTTACTGCTACACCGGAAGTAGGCGAAGTTTATGACGGCGTGATAACCAAGCTAATGGATTTTGGTGCGTTTGTGGAAATCCTACCCGGCAAAGAAGGTTTATTACACATTTCGCAAATCGATAACAAGCGTGTTGAAAAAGTATCGGATTATTTTAAACCTGGCGATAAAGTTACGGTTAAGCTCATGAAAATAGAAAATGGAAAATTTTCATTGAGCAGAAAAGAACTTTTAAATGAAAAATCCAAATCGGAAAAGAATAAGGAAACGGCCTCATAACCGGATTCTTAACTAAGCCGGATCTGATTTTTAGAGGAGTAGTTTTTACAAAGTTTATTTTTATTAATTAACGGTTCGTATTAATGAATGATAAAGACATTATACTTTCACAGATTATCCTGATATATCTTTCTGTCTTTTTATATAGGACACCGGGTGATTTGGATGCGAACCATTTTGATTTTAGGATGAAGTTTAAAATTTCATCAGAAAAGTTTTCACACTATGGTAAAAGAAATTATTATCAATTCTACTTCTACGCAGACCCGCGTAGCCATTACGGAAGATGGAAATTTAGTAGACTTTTTTGTTGATTATCCTGAAAACAGGAGAATGGTGGGGGATATTTATCTTGGCAGAGTTGCAAGGGTACTGCCCGGTATAAGAGCTGCCTTTATAGATATCGGGATGAAGCACGATGCCTTTCTTCATTTCTCAGATATCGGCGAGAGAACTCATCAACTGCAGGAAATGCTTGGTGAAGATATTCCCGAAGAAGATGAAGACGATAAGAATGCAAACGGGGATGAAGAAAATAGTTCGGAAACTTCAGCAGAAAAACCTCGCGAATTCAGTGTTCCCAAACTTCGTAAAGGACAGGAAATAATTGTACAAATTGCTAAAGAACCTGTAAAGAACAAGGGAGTTCGTGTTACTTCGGCAGTTTCACTTCCGGGAAGATTTTGTGTTTTGCTTCCTTATGATCACAAAATTGGCGTATCAAAAAAAATATCAGATTACAAAGAAAGAAAAAGATTACGTTCAATTGCCCGCAGTATTCTTCCGGAAAATTATGGATTAATCATCCGTACAGTCGCTAAAAATCAATCTGAAGAAGCATTAAAAGATGACCTTGAACTTCTTTCAAAAACCTGGGATCAGGTAAAGGAAACTGCACAGACAGAAGATCCACCTGTATTGATACATCAGGATTTGAATACAACATCGAGCGTTATAAGAGATCTATTCAATTCTGATATAACAAAAGTATTTATAGATTCTAAAAAGTTGTTCAGGGAAATAAAAAATTACGTAAAGCTTGTTCATCCGTCCTTTACGGATAAAATTGAACTATACAAATCCGGCAATGCAATATTCGATGATTTTAATATAGAACAGCAAATAAACACACTAATCGGAAGAAAAGTTCCGCTACCAAGCGGTGGACATATCATCATAGAGCATACTGAAGCAATGGTTGTTATTGATGTAAACAGTGGAAGGTATGCAAAAAGCAAAGATCAGGAACAAAACTCACTTAAAACTGATCTTGAAGCGTCAAGAGAAATTGCGAGACAGATGAGGTTGCGGGATATCGGTGGAATAATTGTTATCGATTTTATTGATCTGGAAGAAGAGAAAAACCGTAAAAAAATATTTGATGAACTGAGAAAAGAATTCCGAAAGGACCGTGCAAAGGTTTCCGTATTGCCAATGTCCGATTTTGGATTGGTACAGATAACGAGACAGAGAATTCGTCAAAACATAATGCAGGCGATGAAAGAAACCTGTCCGGTTTGCCAGGGAACCGGCTTAATAACTAAAGAATCTCATCTGGTATATGATATTGAATCGATGCTTAAGAAATTGAAAAGACGTTCCAATGAAAGAAGCTTGATCATAAGGTGCCATCCGGTTACCGCGGCAAAACTAAGAGACGGTAAAATAAAATTCTTAACAAAATTACAACTTAAAAACCTAACCCGTTTGAGATTAGAGGAAGATGAGAAAATCACACCCGGTAAGTTCCAGTTTATTTCGGCAAAATCCGGTGAAGAGTTAACAAAATTAATTGATTAAATTTTAAACAAGGAAATAATAAAATAATTTATTCGGAGGAGGAAAAAAGAAATGAAATTTTTCATAGATACAGCAAACATTGATGAAATAAAAGAAGCAGCCTCACTTGGAATACTAGATGGTGTTACCACAAACCCATCTTTGGTTTCTAAGGAAGGCAAAGACTTTAGGAAACTATTGGATGAAATATTAAAAATTGTTGATGGCCCTATCAGTGCAGAAGTTGTTTCAACAGATTATGACGGAATTCTCAAAGAAGCAAGAGAATATGCAGCTATTCATAAAAATATAGTTATTAAAGTTCCATTAATTAAAGAAGGTTTGAAAGCAGTTAAAACCCTTACAGAAGAAAAAATAAACACAAATGTAACTCTTTGCTTTTCGCCTTCACAGGCACTTTTAGCAGCAAAGGCTGGCGCTACATATATAAGTCCATTTGTTGGAAGACTTGATGATATTAGCACAAACGGAATGGACTTGATATCCCAAATTGTACAGATATACAGGAATTATGATTATCAGACCCAGGTTCTTGTAGCAAGTATTCGTCATCCGCTTCACTTAGTTGAAGCTTCTCTAATCGGTGCAGATGTTTGTACCATGCCATTTTCAGTCATAGATAAATTATTTAATCATCCTTTAACTGATAACGGACTGGCAAAGTTCTTAAGCGACTGGAAGAAACTAACAGATAAAAAATAATTTTTTCGTTCTTATAAGAGAAGAAAAGATGAAGTTTACCCGATTCAACAAAATTCATAAATCCCTCGGCGCAAAAATGGTTGAGTTTGCCGACTATGAAATGCCGATCCAGTATTCATCCATTATTGCAGAACACAAAGCTGTTAGAAATTCCGTTGGAGTTTTTGACGTTTCTCATATGGGTGAAATTTTTATTACCGGGAAAAAGGCATTAGAGTTTGTACAATTAATAACAGTAAACGATGCGTCAAAACTTGTTCCCGGTAAAGTTCAATATTCGGCAATGTGTTACGAAGACGGAGGGATTGTTGATGATCTCCTTGTTTATAATTTGGCTTCAAACGAGTATCTGCTGGTAGTAAATGCATCCAACATCAGAAAAGACTTTAACTGGATGAATGAGCATAATAATTTGGATGTTGATATCAGTAATCTCAGCGATGATTATTCTCTGTTAGCTATACAAGGCCCGAATTCAGAAAAGGTAATTAAAAAATTATCCGGTGATAGTGTCGATCTCGAATATTATCACTTTAAAAAAGGATCCATCGCTGGTGTTGATATGATAATCTCACGAACAGGTTACACAGGTGAGATTGGATATGAACTCTACTTCACCGGTTCAGAAGAAACAGCAGAGAAAGTCTGGAATGCAATATTCGAAGCCGGAAAAGAATTTGATATTCAACCCGTCGGATTAGCAGCACGGGATTCTTTAAGAATGGAAATGTGTTTTTGCCTTTATGGAAACGATATCGACAAGTCCACAAATCCACTTGAAGCCGGCTTAGGATGGATTACTAAGCTCAATAAAGAAAATTTTATCGGGCAGAATTCATTAAAAAAGATTAAGGAAGAAGGTACAACTAGAAAACTTGTAGCAATGATATCCGATGAAAAAACTTTCCCTAGACATGGTTATGATATTACAGTCGATAGGAATAAGGTTGGAACTATCACCAGTGGAACGGTTAGTCCAAGTCTTGAAAAACCGATCGCTCTTGGTTACGCAAATAAAGAATATATACCTGAAGGAACAAAAATCAATTTTCTGGTGAGGGGCAAAGAAGTTCCGGCACGGGTTGTTAAGCCCCCGTTCATAAAAAAATAAAATTATAACAGTTTATGAAACTTAATGTATTGTTATCTCCGCTTAATGCAGACGAGTTATATTTCACACAAAAAACCACGGTTGTCATAGATGTGTTAAGGGCATCTACAACCGTAATTTCGGCTCTTTCGAATGGGGCAAAAGAAGTTATTCCCGTTGGAACAGTTGAGTTTGCGGTTAAGGTTTCCGGAGGAATGTTCGGTGGACAAACATTAATCGGCGGCGAGCGAAATACAAAACGAATTGAAGGTTTTGCACTTGGCAATTCTCCACTGGAATATACCCGGGAAACAGTTGAAAATAAAACAATAGTTTTTTACACTACTAATGGTTCTAAAGCTATAGCGCGTGCAAAATTCTCAAATGAATTATTTGTGTGTTCATTTAATAATTTACTTGGAATGGCTCAACGCCTTATAAAACTGAATAAAGATGTTGAAATTCTTTGTGCCGGACATAATAATTTATTCTCGCTCGAAGATACTGTGTGCGCCGGGATGCTTGTCGGTAGAATTAAACGACTCAATCGTTCTGTAAAAATTTCGGATTCATCTATGGCTGCCCAAGTTCTGTACGAAAAGTTCGGAGATGATATTCCTAAAATGCTGGATAATACAGAGCATGGAAAAAGATTAATACAAAACGGATTTAAAAAAGACATAGAATACTGCAGTCGTTATAATATTACGAAAAACATTCCTTATTTTGATGGAAATGCATTGAAATTACTTGATCAGAAACCTGTGGAGAAGAAATAGTAAATTAAGTGAAAAGCTGAGTTGGTATGGCTGTTAAACGAAAAACAAATAACAAATCAAAGAAGAATAACAAAGAAAATTATTTCAGCATTTCTTCGGATAAAAAGAAAAAGATTCTCGGCATATTCCTTATGTTATTTTCTTTTTTCCTCTTCCTCAGCATTTTATCCTATGATCGCAGGGATGAAGCAAATTTAACAGGATTATTTTCTACCGGTTCACCTGCAGATGAAATCTTTAACTGGGGAGGAATAATAGGTGCAAACTTTGCCAACTTCTTTATTAAATCTATAGCCGGATATTTTTCACTGGTTTTTCCTGCCCTGTTTTTTCTTTGGGGAATTTCACTGTTCAAAAAAATCTCTTTGAGATTATTAATTCATGCTTCCAATTCCCTTCTTATCAGCGCAATAATAGTAGCAGCATTTTTTGGTGTGCTTAGATCGAATTACAATATTTTTACAGGAAGCTATGAATTATCCGGCGCTATAGGTGATTTTATCGGGATGAAACTAAGTAATCTGGTTGGGGGAATTATAAGCATGTTGCTGCTGGTTTCATCAATGGTAGTTTTGTTGATCTTCGCTTTCGACATTAAAATCGAAAAAGTTTTTTCGTATCTAAAGAAAATATTTCTTTCTTCACATCATGCCGTTTCGTTTAACGCTGTAGAAAAGAAAGCTGCTGAAAATGAAAGTTCTAACCTTCAGAAAATTAAAAAACTTCGTTCCGGTAAAAAGAAAAAGGAGAAAGAACCTGAGTTAACTGCTGAGTCATTAATGAATGATGAAGAAGTCCAGACAAATATTAGAATTGTTCGCAAGGATGATATTCCCGAGGCAATTCAGGAAAATAAAATACTCGATGATGAAAAGAAAAAAGTTGACCTTGAAAAAACAGGTGAAGCGCCTGTTAGAAAATCAGATAATAGGAAAGATGATAAACTTCCGGATCCATGGAATGAGCAAATAAATTATAAAATGGTTGGTATCGATTTGCTTGATCAGACAACCGAAGAAGATTTCCAGGTTGCCGAAGATGAGCTAACCAGGAACGCCGAACTTTTAAAAGAAAAGCTAAAACTTTTTGATATTGAAATAAAAGATATATCTGTTACTCCGGGACCGGTTGTAACTCTCTATGAAATTGTTCCCGCTCCCGGTGTTAAGATTAGCCGTATTGTTGGTCTGGAGAATGATATTGCACTTGCTTTAGCTGCAAGAGGAATAAGAATAATTGCTCCTATTCCCGGTAAAGGTGCAATCGGTGTAGAAATACCAAATGCAAAAGCTTCACTTGTAAATGCGAGATCGGTTTTAGGAAAAATCCATGAATCAAAAGCAGAGCTTCCGGTTGCAATAGGTAAAACCATAAGCGGTGATGTGTTCACGACTGATCTTTCACAAATGCCTCACCTGCTGATCGCCGGTTCGACGGGATCAGGAAAGAGTGTGGGAATTAACATGATCATTAGCAGTCTTCTTTACAAAAAATACCCATCCGAAGTTAAGTTTGTGCTTATAGATCCTAAAAAGATTGAGTTGTCATTCTATAATAAATTAAGAAAACATTACCTTGCCGTCTCTCCCGATCTTGAAGAAGAAATTATTACGGAACCACAAAATGCTGTTATTATTCTTAAATCGGTTGAAACTGAAATGGAAAAAAGATATGACCGACTTGCTAAAGCCGGTGTGAGAAATATTGTGGATTACAACAAGAAAATTTCTAATCCTAAGACAAAACCACACGATACAGAAACTATCAAGCATCATCAGCTTCCGTATCTTATCGTTATTGTTGATGAACTTGCCGATTTAATGATTACTGCCGGTAAGGATGTTGAAGAACCGATAACAAGACTTGCTCAGTTAGCACGTGCTGTTGGTATTCATCTTGTTCTCGCAACTCAGCGGCCCTCTGTAAACGTTATTACCGGTGTGATAAAAGCAAATTTCAGTTCACGAATCGCATACCAGGTTGCAACGAAAATCGATTCGCGGACAATCCTGGATATGAACGGCGCAGAACAGTTGCTCGGTAAAGGTGATATGCTTTTCTTACCAACCGGTTCGCCAAAACCGATTCGTATGCAGAATGCATTTATCTCAACAGATGAAGTTGAAAGAATTACAAATTATATATATTCCCAGGAAGGATATTCAAAACCATACTTTCTGCCATCTATATATGAAAAAAAGAACTCGAAATCCGGCAGCTTTCTGATGGATATGGATCCGATGTTTGAGGATGCAGCGCGTGTTATCGTTCGTCATCAGCAGGGTTCTGTATCACTTTTACAGCGGAGATTAAAATTAGGATACTCAAGAGCGGCTAGAATCGTCGATCAGCTTGAAGAAGCTAATATTGTTGGTCCAAATGACGGAAGCAAAGCCCGGCAGGTGCTTATAGAAAATGAGGAACAATTAGAAACTTTATTGCGCGCATTATAATTTATCATTCACAGATAATTAAAATGAAAAGAATATTTTTTATCGCTTGTTGTTTTTTCTTGGTCTTTGATAGCAATTCGTTTTCACAATCTGATGGAAAAGAATTGCTTGAACAGTTGCGTTCAAAGTTTGATTCTATTCAGGACTTATCGGCAAAGTTTGTTCAGGAAACGAACGGTAAGAATACACAAAGCGGAATGCTTTTTTATAAAAGAACTAATAAGCTAAGGATAAACCTGAATTCGCTTATTATAGTTAGTAACGGCAGTACATCGTGGAGCTATAATAAGAAGGAGAATAAGGTCATTATCAGCAATTACGATGATACCGACCCCGGTGTTTTTTCAATTGATGAAATCGTTTACAAATTTCCTTCGCACTGCGATGTTACCTCAAGAGTTGATAACGGCGAAAGAATTTTGACGCTTACTCCCAACAGTTATACATACAACTTCGATAGCATCGAACTCTGGCTGAATAAAGATAATCTTATCAGCAAAGTCCTAATATCCGATTCTATGATTGGTAAAATAGAAATTCTATTTTCAGATTATGATCTTAATCAGAATTTAGCAGATTCGGAATTTTCATTCGTCCCACCGGAAGGAAGCAAAGTTATTGACCTCAGATGAAATAAAAAGCCGTCCCCTACTAAAAGCTTTTTTAAATTACGGTATTTCGGCGTTACTCGCTGTTTTATTTTTGTATATCGCTTTTTACAATGTCGATTTCGGAGAAGTTCTAAAACTTACGTCACAAGCGTCCGTTTTCTGGATTATAATTTTTATAATATCATTTTATTTTGGACACATTATAAGAACATTAAGATGGAAAGTAATAATTCAATCTGTTAAACCCAACGCGTCCTTCAAGTATTTATTCGGAGCATTAATGGTTGGTTACGGTGTCAACTGTATTACGCCAAAGCTCGGAGAAATAACGCGTGCGGTTTTACTTGGCAGATGGGAAAAACTATCACGTTCATCAATGCTGGGCACTGTTATAGTAGAAAGAGTAATTGATGTTGTTTCCCTCGGTTTTGCGGTTCTTGTTTCTGCATACATCTGGAGAGAAAGTCTATACGAGAAGTTCCTGTGGCTGGAATCCACTCTATATATTGCAGGCATATTAATGCTTGGTATTATAATCATCATCTACCTTACAGTTGTGTATAAAGAAAAGTTTTACGGTATTATAATTAAACTCTTTGGTAAAATATCGGAAAAGGTTGCACAAAAGCTCGCATATATTTTTGAAATGCTGACACTTGGATTTTCAAGTCTTAAAGGAGTTAAGAATTATTCGTTAACAATTTTACTGACAATTATTTTGTTACTTGTGTATGCATTTAGTTCTTACCTGGGATTCTTTATGTTGTCTATGAATCAAATTCAGCCTGTTACTTACCAGATGGGATGGGTATTAATGAGTATTGCAGCAATAGGAGTAATCATTCCCACCCCCGGTGCAACCGGTTCGTATCACGCACTTGCGAAATCTACATTGGTATTACTTTTTGGTTTTGGTGAAACCGTCAGTGTTGCATATGCGTTTTTAACTCACATTATATCTTACTTTTTATTTATCTTCACAGCCTTAATCATTTTCTTTGTACTAAACAAGCAGCAAAATAATTTATTCAAAACAATAGAAACCAATCCGGATAAAATGTGAAAAGAACATCTGTGTTGATTTTCCTCCTTCTGTTTGGAAATCCTGCTTTCTCCCAGGGAGAACTGAAAGGTGTAATGGGAATTGATTTTCTTAGTATCCCATCAATGCAGGATTATATAAACCAAAGTGGCATTGCTTCGTCAGATAATCAGCTTAATAGCTTTGTTTCTGCTGTAATTTTTGCGGGAGAAGGTGGACTATACCTGAGTAAATCATTCATACTTACAGGTGAACTTGCTTATGAAATTTATTCCTTTACCGATGTAAAATTTGATACTGGTAAAGATGAACTGGCATTTAATAATTTTATGCCTTCTGTGTTAGGTTACTATGTGATTAGTGGAGACGGGTATAATTTCAAATTTGGTGGTGGTGGTGGATTAAGATTCTTAAACGTAAGTGTGACCCGTAACATTAATGTAACATCTACAGATTACAGTTCAACAGGATTCGGAATGATTTTAAGAGCCGAAGGCAACACACTTTTAGGTGGTAGTGTTTACGCCAATATCGGTACAGAAATTCGTTACGATATTAACGGAGAACCTGACAATCAAGGGATACATCTTTATAACAATGTTCTGAATGAAAACGTGAACTTCAATGCATTTTCCGTAGGAGTAAGATTAGGCATCACATACATTTTCGGAGAAAATAATTGAGTGTTATAGAAGCAATCATTCTTGGTATTATTCAAGGATTATCAGAGTTCCTTCCAATCAGCAGCACAGCTCACCTTACACTCGCCGGGAAATTAATGAATGTTGTACCAGTAGATCATCCTGAACACTGGACGGCATTCATTGCTGTGATTCAGCTTGGAACTTTGATGTCAATATTAATTTACTTCGGTAAAGAAATTGTCCTAATTACTTCCGAATTTTTAAGGGATAATCTCAGGCTAAGATTAAAATACAGTGAACAAAGTCATAACTCTAAATTAGGCTGGTTGATTGCCGTCGGCACTATCCCGATTGTTATTATAGGTTTATCTTTCAAGGATATAATTGAAGGTGCTCTTACAAAAAATCTTTATGTGATTTCAGGAAGTTTGATTCTGTTTGCAATAATTCTTGCAATATCTGAAAAGGTTGCAGACCATAAAAGAGAAATAAAAGATCTTACAATTAAAGATTCATTACTAATTGGTCTTGCCCAATCTTTTGCATTGATCCCCGGTGCATCACGTTCAGGAACTACAATTACCGGTGGATTATTCGTAGGATTAAAACGTTCGGATGCAGCAAGATATTCTTTCCTTTTGAGTATACCTTCTGTTCTGGCAAGTGGTCTTTTAGAGCTTTACAATTCACTGAAGTATTTAGATGCTTCAATGGCTGTCAACATTGTAGTAGCAACATTAGCAGCGGCAATAAGTGGTTATCTCGCAATTGATTTTCTTATAAAATATTTAAAGAAACATTCTACATTTATTTTTATATACTATAGGATCATACTTGGAATTGTGATCTTAATTTTTATACTAAGTAAATTTATTCAACCATAAGGAGACAACTATGAAAACAATTCTTTTTTCTCTTCTGATTTTAATTATCAGCTTCCCGGGTTTTACAGCCTGTTCTAAAGAAGAGAATAAACAACCGGAAAATAATATGAAAGAGAGCCAGGTTATGAGTGATTCAATAACGGTAGCTGTTATAAAAACAAATATGGGAACAATCGAAGTACAATTATTTCCTGATAAAGCGCCAAAGGCCGTAGAGAATTTTATTGGATTGGCAAACAAAGGTTATTATAACGGTGTAATATTTCATCGCGTAATAGATAAGTTCATGATACAGGGCGGCGATCCGACCGGTACGGGAAGAGGCGGACAAAGCCTCTGGGGAACAGACTTTATTGATGAATTCGATCCCAGTTTAAGATTTGATGAACCAGGTGTTCTGGCAATGGCTAATGCTGGACCGAATACAAACGGAAGTCAGTTTTTTATTACTGTGGTTCCGACTCCATGGCTTAATGATCATCATACAATTTTTGGTAAAGTCATTGAAGGAATGGATGTGGTTTATGATATAAGCAAAGTTCAAACTTCAAAGCCGGGGGACAAACCTCTTAAAGATATTGTAATAGAAGAAGTAAAAATAGAAAAGAGAGCTAATTCCGAAAAATAAATTTGGAGCTGATGATCTTTCTAAAAAAACAAAAATTTAAAAACACCCTCTCCTTTGGAGAGGGTTGGGGAGAGGCTTGAAACAGGAATTTTTCTCCTCAAGGTGGACTTTAATAATTGCAACAATTGGTATAGCTGTTGGTACAGGAAACATCTGGAGATTTTCAAGAATAGTAGCACAAAATGGTGGCGGTTCTTTCCTGATTCCCTGGGTTATTTTTCTTCTCATCTGGTCCGTGCCCTTAATCATTGCTGAATTTGCACTTGGCAAATCTTCAAGAATGGGTCCGGTTGGAGCAATTGCAAAAACAGCAGGTAGTAAGTTTGGGTGGATGGGTGCTTTCATCGTCTTTGTATCAACCGCGATAATGTTTTATTACTCTGTTGTTACCGGCTGGTGTTTGCGATATTTCTTTTCCGCTGTTTCGGGTGATCTTTTTAAAATAAGAGATTATCTCGGTTACTGGAATAGCTTTGCCGGAAGTATGGAACCATTGCTTTTCCACTTTATTGCCATATCCTTCGTTGCATATGTAGTTCTTAAAGGTGTTACAAAGGGAATTGAAAGAGTAACAAAGATTTTGGTTCCTGCTTTAGTTATCATATTATTTATACTTTTTTTCAGAGCAATTACTCTTCCGAATTCATTTGAAGGAATTAAGTATTTCTTTACACCGGATATTAACGTAATTCTTGATTATAAAGTCTGGCTGAATGCTCTTACACAAAATGCTTGGGATACCGGAGCCGGTTGGGGACTTATACTGGCTTACGCAGTTTATATGAAAAAGAAAGAAGACATTTCATTAAATGCTGCACTAATTGGTTTTGGAAACAATACAGTTTCACTTATTGCAGGAATAACAATCTTTTCTACCGTGTTTGCTCTTAGTTCAGTAGATGCAATGAACCAGGTTTCTCAATCGGGACCGGCAAACACAGGACTTACATTTATTTATCTTCCCCTTTTATTCAATAAAATTTCCGGCAGCGAAGCCGTTAATCTGTTTTTTGCTTCTATCTTTTTTCTCGGCCTGTTCTTCGCAGCTTTCACTTCGTTGATCTCGATGGTAGAACTTTCAACAAGAACCTTCATAGATTTTGGATTTACGAGAAATCGTGCTATTGGTATAATAGCAATTGTCGGTTTTGTATTAGGAATTCCTTCTGCTCTTGATATTAATTTTCTTGTAAACCAGGACTGGGTTTGGGGAGTTGCTTTAATTTTAAGTGGTGCATTCATAGCTTTTGCAATCCGGCGGTACGGAATAAACAAATTCAGAACGGAAATAATTAATGGTTTTGGAAGCGATATAAAGATCGGCAAGTGGTATAATTATATTATCGGTATATTAATACCTTTGCAGGTTGTAATTCTTATTTTATGGTGGCTGATTTCTTCTGTTTCCTGGGATCCCGAATGGTGGAATCCATTTCACAGGGAAAATGCAGGAACAGCAATTCTACAATGGGTAATTATTCTCACATTCTTTATAAGTATTAATAAATATTTGGTTAGTAAAACATTAAGAGGTAAAGAATGAATTTTTTAATCTGTCATTCCCGCAAGCGAAGCGCGTCGGGAATCTGATGGTTGTTCTTATTATTTTATTTTGAAAAATGTGAATTGAAATAGTATTCAAATTATGAACTTCATTACAATCATAACAATGATAATAGTTTTAGGAATTGTCTGGGGTGGACTGTTATTCTTTATACTCAGTGCACGGAAATATGAAAAGGTGAAATCACAGGATGGCAAAGAGTAGAGCACAATCTGTTTTAGATATTCTTCCCGGGATTCAAAAGGGGAATTTGCAACCAATCTATTTTCTTTTTGGTGATGACTATTTTCTACTTCAGAGCACTTTGAAAACAATTGAAGCTGCTGCTGCTTCATTCATCACATCGGACTTTGATAAAGAAACATTTTATGGCGACAGCAGAACATTAAGTGATGCTCTGGAATTTGCATCTGCATTTCCATTCGGTTCTGAAAAGAAATTAATAATATTCCGACAGTTTGAGAAAGTTAAGGATAAAAAGCTTTTAAAGGATTATGCAGAATCACCAATAGATTTTACAATCATTGTTTTTCTATATGACGGACAAATATCCAGCTTAGACTCGGAACCTTACAAAACATTAAATAAAAATAACTTCATATTCGAAGCAAAAGAGCTTAAAGGAAAAAATCTTCTTAAATGGTTAACTAAGCATGTAGAAACACGCGGTAAAACTATCTCTGAAGAAAATGCCCAAGTTTTAATTGATATTTCCGGTGAAAACAGGAGTATGCTCGAAGGACAGTTAGAAAAGATCATTACATATATGAATAGTGAAAGTGAAATCACTTTCAATCACGTTAATGTCCTTTCAACAAAACTTAAGCAATACACAATATTCGATCTACAAAATGCTATCGGCAGGAAAGAAAAAGATAAAGCTCTGGAAATCGGGTTTAACCTGCTTGATGGCGGAATTGAAATGGTTTTTATTATAGCAATGCTTACAAGATATTTTACGGGAATCTCCCGAATTAATGAACTTAGCAAAATGAATATTCCGCTCCCGCAGGCAGCGAGAATTGTTGGAACTCACCAGTTTTATTATAAAGATTACCAGAAAGCCCGTTCTATTTATTCAGATTCTGATCTGGCAAAAGCCTTTCGTGCGCTTCTAAAAGCCGATCTATCCGTAAAAACTACCTCAGCGGATCAAAAAAACATTATTACGATACTTCTATCTGAGTTAATATCCTGACTGGAGAAAGCTTTCTCTATTTCAGCTTTTTTAATTAATTTGTGTACATCAGGAAACAAAAATCACTCATTAATAGTATAAAACCGGTTAATGGATATAAATCTTAACGCTCTTTCCGATGAAGAACTGATAGCAGAGTTTCAGAAAACCAATAATGAAAGAGCTTTTGAAATTCTGGTCGGGCGATATAAAAATCCGTTAACCAATTATGTGTTCAGGTTTCTTGGTGATTTTGACAGGTGTATGGATGTGGTTCAGGAAACGATGATCAAAGTTTACAGGTACAAAGACAATTACAGCAACTTAGCAAAATTTTCAACATGGATTTACACAATTGCAGGAAACTTAGCCCGTACCGAATACAGAAGAAAAAAACGTAGAGATTTTCTCTCGATAAACGATTACGGCGAAGAGCACGAGACTTATGATATTCCTGATGAATGCTACAGACCGGATGTGATGACAGACAGCGGCATAAAAGATGAGATAATTCAAAGTGCACTATTAATGGTTAAAGAGGTTTTTAGAGAAGTTGTTATCTTAAGAGATATCCAGGGATTATCTTATGAGGAAATTTGCGAAATAACCGGACTTAATGAAGGAACTGTTAAATCAAGGATTAACCGCGGAAGAGCCCAGTTGCAGGAATTGTTAAAAGATATTTATAACGAATAAAAAAATGACAAACGAAGATAAAAAATATGATGAACTAATAGGGACATTAAAGAATCTTCAAAAAGTTAAAGCGCATCCCAACTTTGAAGCTGATCTTAAAAGGAAATTAAATGCTGAGAAGTTTGAAAAGCCCACTAAACAAAGAAGCAGATTCTGGGTGCCGTCCAGGCTTGTTCCAACATTCGGATTGGCTATTGTTGCAATAGTTATAATTTTTCTGGTCGATTTAAACTCCGGGGAAACCGACAACCCGTTTTTAATTGAGCCCAGAGTAAGAAAAGATATGATTGTTGTTACAAATGAGGGCGTAACAGACATTCCCCAAAAGAAATTAACCGAAAAAGAGGAAAAACCGGAGGTAAAATTATTTTCGGATAAAATCGATAGCGATCAAAAACAGAAAACGAGATCGAAAGGAAAAACAGACCGGAGTTTGGTCAGTGAACCCGGCGTTACATCTCCCGAATCGACCTCAATCAATGAAGAAGAAGCTAAGACTGAAGATGAAGTATCAACTGAGCTGGCAACAGGACTGGCAATAAGGAAATCCGGTTTGAACTTCCGGCAGATCAGGCAAACAAAACTGCAGAAAGAAGAGATATTAGAGCTTAAGAAAAAAGTGCATATTAAAGGAAAAACCAGGGATTTGCAGTAATTATTACTTTCCAAACAATTCTCTTTCCTTTGTTTTTTATGAATGTGTTATATATATTTATTGCTCGAAAAATTGAAAAAAGGTAGGTTTTTATTATGAAAAAAGGTATTCATCCGGAATACAGACCTGTTGTTTTCCAGGATCCGTCCTGCGATTTTGCTATTTTAACTAAGTCGACGATTAAAACTCAGGAAACGATTAAGTGGAATGACGGCAATACATATCCTTTGGTTAAGCTGGAAATTTCAAGCGGTTCACATCCGTTTTTCACGGGTAAACAAAAATTATTAGATACAGCAGGCAGAGTAGAGAAATTCAACAAGAA
>JAJDNK010000249.1 GCA_022340715.1 bacterium BMS3Abin03
CGATATTTGAGTATTTATAAGTGCCATCGTTATCAATTTGCTTTAACCTATAATTGTATGCGCCGGTTTTAACAATATTATTGTCTGTAAAGTTATAATATTTGGGTGAGTTGGAATTTCCATTACCTTCAACAAATCCAATAGTCTCCCATCTCATTCCGAGCGAAGAAAAGGAACGTTCAACATCAAATCCATAGTTGTTAACTTCAGTTTTGGTTTCCCATTTCAGAACGACCTTATCTTTATTATAATTTGCGGTAAAAGAACTAAGTTCAATCGGTAAGCCGGTATTTAAAGCATTGCCAATATTTATTTTACCGTATCCGTTATAATAGTCAAAAATGCCATTATTACTACCTGTGCTTCTGGCTAGTAGCTTGGCATGCTCTACTGAGTAGCCAAGTGCGTTTGCAATATATGCTATTTGTCCTGCAATATATCCATTTGCAAAACTCGATAAATCGTTTACCGTTATGGGATCAATAGAAAAAAACTCTATTTGGTAACCGGTCACATTATGATCAACTCCTGCGCCTGTAATAATAATTGGGCAATGATCAACATCACCTGTAAAGGTTTCTTCAAAAGAATTACTCCCTGAAGGCATAAAAAGTTTTATTGAAGGATAATCTGATGCTATAGGTATTGCATCCTCGAGACCAGTGTAAGATCTGATTATTACATCGTACTTATTATCATTCGCATATATAAAGCTACTATCAACCGTTCCTGTGTAAAGATAAATTGAACCTCCAAAATTTGTATTATCATGACTACTGTAACCTATCATAAAAGCAGCAGCCACATCGCTATCATGCTGCATATTATTACCATCTCCCGAAACAAGAACTTTATTAACTGTTTGAGAGAAAAGAAGACTAAAATTGAGAGTACAGCAAATAAATAAAAAATAATATACTTTTTTCATCCTCACTCTTCCCGGTTTTAACCCCTTGAAAGATCAAAAAAATAAATGCCGGTAATATAATACCGGCGATGTAGTTTAAAAAGATATTGGAAAACTACTTAAGAAGTGTCATCTTTTTATTCATAACAAAATGTTGTGTGGTAAGTCTGTATATATAAATACCGCTTGGTAAATTTGAACCATTGAATTTAACTGAGTAGCTGCCGGCATCTTTTTCTTCATTTAATAATTCAGCAACCTGTTCTCCTATCGTATTGTAAATCCTCAGCGCCACCATTTGTTTTTGAGGAATGCTGAAATCTATTCTTGTCTCGGGATTGAAAGGATTCGGGTAGTTCTGACTTAGATAGTAATTCTCCGGTAAAGAAACATTTACGCTAACAATTTTCGAATACTCAAATGTACCGTCGTTGTCTATTTGCTTCAGCCTGTAATTGTAATTTCCAGATTTGGTAATATCATTGTCTGTAAAATCATAATATTTTGGTGAATTGGAATTCCCGTTACCTTCAATAAAACTTAAAGTTGCCCAATCTTTATTATTAATTGATCGCTCAACATTAAATCCATAGTTGTTTACTTCAGTTTGTGTTTGCCAGTGCAGTTCAATGTGTTTTTCGTTTAATTTACCATTGAATGATACAAGTTCAACTGGTAGAGCCGAATTACCGATTTTGAGTGATTTATAACCAAAACTAGTAATACTACCTAACCAATTACTGGCAATTGTCAATGAATCTCTCATTATGTACAAAATATCATCAACACTACCCGAATAGAAATAATTGTTTAAAGATCCGACAGAAACATCTGAAGGAGTTTCAGGCGCCTTGGAAGTATGTGAATCCGTTGCCCCTGTTGTCCAGCCACCGTTTCCCCAATTTATTCCGGCTATGTAAGTTGGATTTCCGCTTGTACCTGTATACGCAATCAATTGATCCCCCCCTGTATCTAACGAAGGTTTGGTTGGTTCGTATGATCCTTTGTATTTTAAAATTCTATCACCTGCATCGTTATCATTACTCGAAAAGTTTTCACTTAATTGTACAAAGGTTCCGGCAGGTACATCATTCCAATCTCCCGCACCATTAAGATTGCTCAAATCAAATATACCCTCACTGTTTAATAAATCTCCGTTTATATCAATACCATTATCCGTAATCTGTAATGTTGTAAGGTCCATTCTATACAAAGTCATAAATTCAATTACATCGTTATCTGAAGCACCAACCTGTGTAAAGACTATACTACCAGGATAAGGTGGATTGACTGGAGAAGGAAAATCAAATGTAAAATCTGCATATACGGGCAAGTGGTCTGAAGCAGTTTTGTGTGTATTGTCCGTTGTAGAACCACCCGTATTACCATCAACCATGTAAGAGGGATATTGATAGGATATGCCGCCCGGGTCGTCTATTGTGGGTGAGATTAAAATCATATCATATCTATCATAAATACCAGAACGAGCATTGAATGTTCGATTATAATTTGTAAATCCTCCTAGATCCACAAAATCATCTGTTGTTAGTAAACCATACGCAGTCTCAGTCGGACCATCAACAAAATTAAAGTCGCCCGCTGCTATAAAATATTCTCCATTTACCAGAGTGCTTGTTATACTTAAAATTCCATTAGCCTCATCTTCTCTATCGCCATCGGTTGTGCTGGAAAGATGAACACCAAAAATTATTATTTTATCACCGGTAAGATTATTGTACAATTCAAATTTAAGTGTTGGCCATTTAAATTCATCAAAAACTATAGAGCCATTTAAATATGTGAATTTATCAGGTTTATAATAAAGGAAATTGCTAAACTGACCTTCAGGATGACCAGGACCATTAAGCCCGTAAGCACCTGTTGGACTTGGCGAATCGCCTAATAGATATTCACCTGAAGTAGAAACATTCAGTACGTTAACTCTAAAATCTTCGGCTGCTACTAAACCATCATCATGAATTTCGACGCCCACAAAGATGTCCGGGTTAATTGGATCAATTATGTTTCTCAATGCATTTAACTTACTGGAACCATAATCGGGATCGTTGTCCCAATATTGATAGACATTATAAGCCATTATCCTGACATCTTGCTGAGCAAAAGAATTCGAATTAAATCCAACCGGAAATAAAACTAGACTTATAGACAGAAGGAATAGATATTTCATATAATTAGGCTCCTGTTAAAAACTGTTGATATTCCTAACCTGTTGTTCCACTTTTGTGAAATTGGGCGTAAAATCACAAATGGACAATCAGTGATTTATACCATTAATAAACTTATAGTGATGTGCGATCAATTTTGCCCTCTGCGAAGAGCATCTGATATAACACTTTGCTCTTAAAGAGCAGACCGAAACATCTTTAAAAAAATTAATTTTGCCTTGCTTTGAGACAGTTCTTTGCAATATTTCTCGTAAAGATTCAATCACCTTTTGAAAATCATTTCAACAAGGTCATTTTTTTAGTTTCTGCAAAGCCAGGTGCCTCAAGCCTGCAAATATAGAGCCCACTTGGAAGACTCGAGGCGTCGAAAATTTCTGTATAACTCCCCGCTTCTTTTTGCTCATTTATCAATACTTTTATCATTTCCCCGAGAGCATTGTAAACTTTCAGACTAACAAATTGTTTTTCAGGAATGGTGAAATCAATCCGTGTCTCAGGATTGAACGGATTTGGATAGTTCTGGCTTAGATAGTAATCAACAGGTTGGGAAATGTTCACACTAACAATATTTGAGTATTCAAAGGAGCCGTCATTATCGATCTGCTTTAGCCTATATTGGTAATTACCCGGCTTATAAATTTGTGTGTCTGTGTAATCATAATATTTTGTTGAATTAGAGTTTCCGTTGCCTTCGATAAAACCAATAGTAATCCATTTATTTTCTCCCTCAATCTGGGATAAATTAAGTTTTTGATAATTACGCTCAATATTAAATCCGTAGTTATTAACTTCAGTCTCGGTTTCCCAATGTAATTTCACATTGTCCTTTTCTAAAACAGCGGTGAAGGAAGTAAGTTCAACAGGGAGGGGATTCCCGAAAATATAATCTGCATAAACCGGGAGATGGTCTGATGCGGTTGTATATGGATAACCGGTTGATCCATTGTTGTTTCCTGCAATAATGAAAGAATCAGGATTATAATCCATACCTCCATCTAAAGTTACAACAGATTGTGAGTTAAGAATTAAATCGTACCTACTAAACAAACCTCCTGTATTGTAGGTAAATAATTCATCATAAGAAAACCAACTATGATTACCATCAAATCCCGCCGGATCAATAAATTTTCCAGAATTTGGTGTGTCTAACAAAACTTGAAAAGCTGGTTCAGTACCATTGCTAAAATTAAAATCACCAGCAGCAATAAAGTAAACACCACCGGAATAGGTATCGGTTATACTTCTAATTACATTTGCTTCGGCTGTTCTTTGATTCCGACCTGAAATTGTATTCCCCGATGATAAATGTATTCCAAAAATAATGAGTTGTTCACTCGTTGAGTTATTTGTTAATGTAAATCTATATGTTGGGTGATTTCCTGAACTAACAACTATAGAACGACTGACAAAACTGAATTTACTTGATTTAAAGTATATCGCATTATTGTCTAATCCATTATTCGGATTTGATAAAAATGTTCCCATAGAGTATGTACCATTCCCAGTCTGATTCAAAACATCATTGTTAAAGTTATTAGCCTGACTTGAAGATGTAAGCTCGATACCAACGATAATATCAGGATCAATAGACCCAATAACCGATTTTAAAGCATTATTCCGGGTACTGTTTGAAGAATAATTATTAAGATTGTAAGACATTATACGAATTGTTTCTTGTGCGAAGCCTTGCGGGGTAATGAATGAAAAGAATAGAAATGAATATACGACCAAAACAGTCTTGTATTTTCGTAAAACTCTATGCAAGCATCCTCCTCTTCTAACTAATTTAGCAGTACCTGATTTAATTGTTTGGAAAAAAGCTGTTAAAAAGCCGAATAAAAATAATTAATTGTAGAGTGAAAAAAAATCCCCCTTTCCTCTAACCAACATTATTTTATATACAACATTTTTTTAGTCTGAACACCATCTTCTGTGACTAAACGATATAAATAAATTCCGCTTGCAAGACCTTCCGCATTAAAATTGAATGAATGCGAGCCGACTTCAACAAAACCATCAATTATTGTTGTTACTTCTTCACCAATTGCATTAAAAACTTTTAATGTTGTAATTCCTGATTTTGGTAAAGTAAAACTTATTGTAGTATTAGGATTGAATGGATTTGGATAGTTTTGATTCAACTGGAATTTTTCAACTGAACCGAACGCTATTTGCACAGTATTCAAAATTTTATATGATCCATCATTATCTATCTGCTTCAATCTATATGAATACTTTCCGGGATGAATAAATTTATCAAGGAATGAATAATGTTTCGGTGAGTTACTGTTTCCACTTCCCTCCACAAATCCAATCTTTTCCCAATCATCTGTTTGCGTTGAACGCAGGACCTCAAAACCGTAATTATTTACTTCCGTTTCGGTGTACCATTTAAGTTCGATTCCGTTATCAACAATGGAGGCGGTAAAAGAAACAAGCTCAACCGGCAATTCAGAGACTGCTTCTTGGACCGCATCATATGCATTAACTCTGCCAGCACCATAATAATTATCTTTGCCGGACGTACCCTTTTCCACGGCAGTAGTTTGCATAATTCTGCTGATATCGGAAGGAGTTAAATATGGATTTGCTGAAAGAAGTAATGCTGCTACTCCTGCCGCATGCGGAGTTGCTCCAGATGTACCACTAAAACTATGACTGGTATACCCAACTGTACTACCATTATAATATATTCCTAAAGATTCAGTATGCTGACCTGGGGCTGAAACATCCGGCTTAATCAGTCCCATACCAAATGGCGTTAAAGCATAAGGGTAGTCTCGATAGTCTTCCGGCATACTATATGGGTATTCTCCTTCATTCAACCACCAAACCCCAGCCCCACTATATTTTGTATAATCTTCCCAGGCTGTTGGTCCTACAGGAGAGGATGAATAAATTTCATCTGTTGTAACATCAATGTTGCCAACTCCCATTATAGAGGACAAACCACCCGTCAATGTTTGATCTGGATGAAGCCACGGCGGTGGACAGTTGCCGGGGGTTCCAATATTTAGAGGAGGTCCATAAGCATTTCCAACATTACTAATAGAATTAAAATGAATTATACCAGCTGCTAGTTCTGTTTCCGCCATTTCTCTGAAAGCAGCATAATCAGGGAATTGTAACCCTTCGCTTCCCTCGTACCATTTAAAGCTTTGAGATTGGGTTATGATATCCACATTACACATATCTATTATATACTGACTAGCCAAAAAATTACCCGTATGAGAGGGACCTATACGAAAGTTGATAATTTTTGCGCCGGGAGCTACTCCGGTAGAGATACCTTCCTCGCCAAGATAACCCGCAATTATACTTGCTGTGGCTGTTCCATGATCAGAACCATCAAGTTCGTTTTCAATATCTCCATCACCATCCATATCTGTGTATACAAATACATTATTAGTTCCGAATTCATAATCCCAACCAATAAGATCATCAACATATCCATTCTCATCATTATCAATACCATCTAAATCATCCTCATCAATGACCCATCTAAGGTAATCTCCACTCTCTTCAATTACTTTTCCATCATCATCTGCATCTTCCCCCAAATTTTGCCAAATATTATTTACGAGATCTGGGTGAGACCAAGCACAACCTTCATCTATACTGGCAACTAGAACTCCCTGACCGGTATAACCTTGTGCCCAAACATCTTCAACACCCAAAAGGGTA
This sequence comes from bacterium BMS3Abin03, assembly GCA_022340715.1. GTDB lineage: Bacteria > Bacteroidota > Ignavibacteria > Ignavibacteriales > Ignavibacteriaceae > BMS3ABIN03. The sequence continues at coordinate 6,778 of JAJDNK010000249.1, forward strand.
ATCCCAGGATTAACAGAGTTGATTTCATCTGGGCGGCGAGATATATCATTAGGGATGTTACCAGTCATATCCATTGATGTTTTTAAGGGGTATTTCGGATCATACCTGATCTCTTTTATTTCATCAAAATCGTTAGCTAGTCTAGTAATAATTTCAGGGGTTCCAGAAAATATTATATAGTTTAACGTCCATAAAGCCTCAAGTTTTTTAACTTTGCCTTGTTTCTGAGCATCTTTTAAAAATGCCATAACATTTTTTTGTTTCTCTGCAGTAAAATCTTTTAATTTTTTTACCAAGTTCTTTCTTTTTTCTGTTTTATTAAGAAACACATTTTGTTTCATTAGTCTTTCAGTCGGATATTTATCTTTAAACTTTGCATAGGCATCTATAAACACTTCACCCGAAGCTTTACTTAGTACAGTTTGAAGTTGAGGAGTTATTTTAGAAATGCTATTTTGTGAAAATATCACAAGATTGAATGCAAATAATAATAATGTCATTATTAATATGGTTCTCATTCGCTTTATCCCGCTTGTTTATTACAGTCGCCCTCATCCTTATAATACAGTGCTCTTCTCTCTTTTATACGGAAGCATACACATAATTCAAACCAATTTTGTGATTCAAGAACAGGTGTGAATTTCAATTATTTTTACGATTAATCATTTAATGTATTAAGTTATCATTATATTTTTCTCAATTTGTTGAGACTTTATGTTTCAAGAGAATACATATGGTACAATTGATAGCTAGATAATATTTAAATGAAACAAGAATTGTAACTATTATGCTTTTGATAAATCCCAATGTTCGTTACTCGTCAACATTTGCCCCGTGACAAAAGCCCAAATCATTCAAAAGATACAAATGAATTTTTTAATTATAGGAACAGATCGTTGATGAAATCCGAAAACAGAAGTTATGTAACTTAATTTATCTTTTAGTCATAAGTGAGAGTTAAAGGGGGGAATTATTTTTAAACTTTTTGACTTAATTTCCAAGTTGGTACAATATCATTTATAGATAAAAAATCTATTTAATCAATATCATCTTCTTGTTTATAGTAAAATCCTGTGTTTCTAATCTATAAATATAAATCCCGCTTGCTAAATCCGACGCATTAAATAAGATTGTATAACTGCCAGCCTCCTTGTACCCATTGGCTAATTCTTCAACCACTTCTCCCAAAGTATTATAAACCTTAAGGGATACAAATTGTTTTATAGGCAGACTGAAATCTATCCTTGTTTCTGGATTAAACGGATTTGGATAATTCTGACTTAGCGTATATTTATCAGGCACGCCAACGCTAACAGTTATCACATCTGAATACTCGTAAGTTCCGTCATTGTCTATTTGTTTGAGTCTGTAATAATAATTGCCTGATTGTCCTATATTAGAATCAAAATATTGATAGTTTTGGGGTGAATTTGAATTCCCGGAGCCTCCAATGAATTTAATATTTATCCAATTTGAATTATCAATTGAACGTTCAATCTCAAATCCATAGTTATTAACTTCTGTTTCTGTTTTCCAGCGAAGTTGTATTGTATTTCCATTAAGGGTAGCTGTAAAAGATGATAACTCCACAGGGAGTGCGCCGCTCCCTATAGTTGTTGTTAAATCATTAAAAGTAGTTCCTCCGTATGAAGTCCAGTTAGCAGGAATTACAAGTGAGTCTCTTGTTTCATTAGCATCTCCGTTTACGCTTCCGGTAAAGTAATAATTGTTGGCTGAACCCAATTCTATATCTGAAATTGTTCCGGGAGCATAAGAATTACTTTTAGCCATCCAACCATCAGTACCCCATGTTATTCCTGCTATAAAATATGGACTGGTTGGCGAGCCCGTAAAAGCTATTAATTGGTCGCCGTTTTCACCACCGTTAAGGTCAGGAAGATTACCGGAACCAGCACCATTGTAAACCAATATTCTGTCGGAAGCATCATTATCATTGGTCAAACCCGAACCGAGTCTTACAAATGTGCCGCCAGGAACATCTGTCCAGGAAGTATTGCTTAAATCATAAGTTCCATTACCATTGGCTAATTGCCCTCCTGAAGTAACAACACTATCAGTAATCTTCAGCTTGGTAAGATCCATATGATCATTAAGCGTGATAAACTCGATAATATCCGGATTATCTGAACCCACTTGAGTGAAGGCAATTCCACCGGGAGAAGGTGAGCAAAAATTAAAATCTGCATAAATAGGCAAATGATCTGAAGACCAGTAAAGGGCGTCAGCAACTGTTGAAGATACTGCGGTATTGGGTTGCGTGTTTACACTTTCATGGTTGTGGTTTCCATCATTCCCCATTTCAGTATAAGTTTCTGGCTTTAACGTAATACCGCCATTGTCATTTACTGTTTGCGAAATCAAAATAAGGTCAAATCTTTCATCCAATCCCGGATGAGCTCCCGGGGTTGTTGTCCCACCACCAAATTCAGTAGTTCTGGAAGCAAAGGTATTATATTCGGTTAATGAATTGTCACTCCAATTGGATAATGATTGCAGTCCAAGAGGATCGATAAAATATCCACTTGAACTAGTATTAAAAATATAGCCGCCAGGTTCGATTTCTTCATCGCCACCATACATATTAAAATCACCAATCCCTATGTAGAATTCATTAGAATTTAACGTAGCGGCAGAATCTCTAATTGTTTCAACCTGAGTTAGGCGGTCACCATTGCTCTCGCCTGATGCAAGATGAATACTAAATATGGTAATAGTATCATGTGTACTAATATTAAAAAGTTTAAATTTAAGTGTAACATGGCCCAAGGCATCTATAATCATTGAACTTGAGATTGGAGAGAACTTAGTAGTTTTAAAGTAAAGAGCATTATTGTCATCACTTTCAACGCTGTTTGGTACAAAGTTGGCCATTGCATAAGATACTGATGAATGGTTAAGAACGTTAGCTAAAAAATTATCTGCGTCTGATTCACTGTGAATTTCTTCAACACAAAGGATATCAGGATCTGCTTCGCTAATAACAATTCTAAAATAAGGATTTCTATAAGTGGTATCGCCATAAGTCTGAGTGTTTGGATATTCACAAATGTTGTAAGCCATTATTCTAATAGTTTCTTGTGCATAAGTTGTAAGTGAAATTAAAGGTGCAAATAATCCTGCTATTATAATTCTTGAAAAGAAAGGATAATTGAGATATGAGACCAAGTATTTTATCATAGAGATATTTTTTCTTTAATTAAGCGGCATTTACTATTTTTAATGCTTATAAAAAATATTTTCGTGCGACTATCTAATTATGGATGAATATTAAATATTCAAGAAACAAATTTTGAATAAGATAAGTGTACCTGAGTTAATTCAGTGCCCTATAAAGCAAATTTCGAACCAAATTTTGCTAATAGTCATTGTTTCCCAGAGTAGAGTGTATCTTTAAAGCTTATAAAATGAACAGATTTCAACTTAATTTTAATGAATTAGATTGGTTAAATTTGTTCATATTATATGAAGAAAAATTTGTCCCATTTTAGTCAAACAACTATGGAGGATTGAATCAAAATGAAACATGATATGGTTGCTATAAATTTTTTTTGTCCTAATAACTTATTTAATTGGAATAAGTTAGGAGAGTAGTCAGAAAAACAAATATAAATTTAGTTTAACTGTACATTGGTAGTGTTCGTGAAATATTCAGGAAAGCTAAGGTTTTAGTAATAATTAACTTAAGAAACAAAAAAGTACATGGATTTAAAAGACAAGATTCATAAAAAAACAGCAAAAATCGGCGTAATAGGACTTGGCTATGTCGGCTTACCTCTGAGTCTTGAGTTTGCTTCAAAGAATTTTAAGACTACAGGATTTGATATTGATCAGTCTAAAATAGATTTTTTACTTAAAGGTAAAAGCTATATAAAGCATATCAAGGAATCTAAAATTAAGGAGGCGGTTAGTAGTAAAACATTTACAGCCACAACAAATTTTGTAAAAATATCTAATCAGGATGTTATTATTATTTGTGTGCCTACACCATTAGATGAGCACCGAGAACCTGATATGACCTTTGTCGTAAACACTGCTCAAACTGTTGCTAAGTATATGAAAAGAGGTCAACTAATAACACTTGAATCTACAACGTATCCAGGAACAACGGAAGAAATACTCTTGCCACTTTTTGAACATGCTAATTCTTCAGGAAAAAAAGGATATAAAGTTGGCAACGATTTTTATCTCGCATTTAGCCCAGAAAGAGAAGATCCTAATAATGCAAATTATTCCACATCAACAATACCTAAAGTAATCGGCGGAGTAACAAGAAAATGTCTGGAATTAGCTGTAGCTCTGTATGATCAAATTATTGTAAAGACGGTGCCCGTAACTTCTCCCCGTACTGCAGAAGCAACAAAACTACTCGAAAATATTTATCGATCTGTTAACATAGCTTTGGTAAATGAGCTAAAAATGGTTTTTGATAGAATGGATATAGATGTTTGGGAGGTTATTGAAGCTGCATCGACTAAACCATTTGGATTTACTGCATTCTATCCGGGACCGGGTTTAGGCGGACATTGTATTCCTATAGATCCTTTTTATCTTACATGGAAAGCGCGTGAATTCGAAGTAAATACAAAATTTATTGAACTTGCTGGAGAAATAAATACACATCAGCCTTATTATGTTGTTGAAAGGTCGATGTCTGTTTTGAATCGTTTTAAGAGAACATTAAATGGTTCCAAAGTATTGATATTGGGGGCTTCTTATAAAAAGGATATTGATGATTTAAGAGAATCACCAACACTTAAATTACTGGAAATATTCAAGGAGAAAGGAGCAAAAGTTTCATACTCGGATCCGTATGTGAAAAAATTATTCAAAACACGTAAATACCATTACGATATGAAGTCTGTTAAAATAACGGACAAGAGTATAAAAGAATACGATCTTGTCGTACTAAGCACAGACCATACAGATTTTGACTATAAATTAATAGCTTCTAATGCTAAGGTGATAATTGATACGAGAAATGCTTTTGAAAAGCGTGGGATAAAAGCGAGAAATATTTTTAAGGCTTAAAAGATGTTTATCATTTTAGTTTTTTCTTGCCGGAATATTTTTTTCAATCTTCTTAACAGCATTTAAAACCTGTTCTACGGAAATTTTTTCCATACAAGAGATATCTTCTTTACAGTGTTTATTGTAAAAACATCTACAATGTTCATCCGAGCTTAGTTTAAATCCCCGGTTATACAAAGTGATTTCGTTTATTGAGGTGGGTCCAATCAGAGCGACTACGTATTTTTTTAATGCTGTTGCAATATGCAACGCAAGAGTATCTGCTGTAATCAGGATATCACAAAGATTCAAAATACCAGAAAATTCGAGTAAAGAATTATCACAACCTGAATCAGCAATAAAACTGAACTCATTTTTAATTTCATTAATTGTGTTTTCTTCTTCAGGTCCTCCAAGCAGCAGTAAATTGTAATTTTCCTTAGCTAACGATGTAATAAGTTCCTTCCATTTATGAATTGCCCATGCTTTACTAGGCCATTTTGAGCCAACTCCAATATTTAGCCCCAAGGTTAATTTTTTTTTGTCGAATTTCCATTTTGTAAACAGTTTACTTGATTTATTTATTTGATCATTTGAAAGTTGAATTATTGGTTCATGAATATTGTAATCGAGTTCAAGAATTTCATACATAATTTGTTGGTGACTTTTTTTGTTCTCTCTTTTCAGATCATCAAATGCCGCCAGCTCTAACCAGTAATTGGCCTTATCGGATGTGGGTTCAACAAATCCTTTTTTGTTTAACAGAAATCCTATTTTTGTTTTACCTTTAACTTTTGTTGCTAAAGCCGAACTGAGTTTCGAATTATCAAGGTTGATTACGATATCGAATTCTTCAACGTCTAATCTTTGTTCAGCATTTTCACTGATTACAATTACATCATCAACATAGGAATTGTTTTTGAATAATTCTTTTGAGGCTTTTTTTGTGCACCATGTGATTGCATAGTTGGGATATTTTTCTTTGAGTGGAGGCAGGATAGCAGTTGTTCTGAGCACATCCCCTATTGCATCTAGTTTTATAATTAATAATTTTTTATCAAGCGGATTGTAGTGGCTGCAGGTTTCACATTTTACATTTTCTTCTTTATGGTATATACAGGGTCTGTCTCCCGGAAAATGTTTGCAATCTTTGTAAAGCATAACTACCGAACGTTTAATATTCAAGTAAGAATTTAAAAATGTGTGAAACAAATGTAATGATTATCATATTCAAGTGACATTTTTCATTAGAACCCAGTTCGTTTTCAAATTTCAAAGTCTAATAGGTTATAACTTTTTTAGATTCATAAATACATTCGATGTCGGGAAGACGTCATAATCAGTGAGTATCAAATAGTTCAGATTATTTTTTTGTGTAAAACAGATAAATTATATTTTCAATTTCTTATGAAAAAGTTAAAATTTCAACATTGTATAGATAAAATTACACTCTAAAGAAAAATAATTAACTGGTATAAAAATTGTTTTTTTGCTACTTTCGTGACGAAGTAGGTACGTACTTATAC
>JAJDNK010000260.1 GCA_022340715.1 bacterium BMS3Abin03
ATATAATAATAACCTAAAGCGATTTCCAGAGTTTTACCCAGATCTTCCTCACGTTCCTGAAACTTTATTGCATTTGGTAGCGATGTGAAAATTTCAGATTCAATATTATAGCGTTTCTTTAGTCTATTAACCAGGTCATCGCGTGAAATTTTAAGTGAATTTACCCTAATATAAACAGAGGGATTTTCTTCAACAAAATCCAGGTATTTTTTGGCAGATCCTTCACCAAATAAGTTTGTTAAATAATTATATACTTTGTCCGAAATGCGCGGTTGTTTTTTCACAATCGGGAGAGTCCTAATTTTAAGAATATTTCATTTGTTGTTTTATGGAGTTCCGGTGAGTTAGGAAATTCATTAAGAAAACTTCCTTCAATGTCATGCAGAACGGAATCAAGATATTCCTCGTACAATTCAACGACCTTTTTTATTTCGGCTGATATTTTAGGAATGAGTATCGTTCCTTTCCTCTGCTTATTGGCATAAACAATATATTTAGCTTCAAAGATATCCGAAGCTTGGAGCAATGGAGTTCCTTCAGTTGAGAGTATTTCAAATTGTCCGAAGAATTCATTTCCAAGTACTGATGTTTTTGGTGGAAGTTCAAGTTTTTTTGGATCGGACAGTTTTATGAAATCATCCGGGAATTTTTTAATGTTTTTATCGGCGTGACTATTTACGTATTGAGAAACGAATTCCTTTACTGTCACTCTTTTTGTCTAAACCTTCGAAGTAGTTTTTAATTTTTTTATGCAGATCTTCTACGCTTTCGTATTCTTTTACAGTTAAAAGATCTGAATCACATCCTGCAATCAAGGCTGATATATTTTTAGTTTCTTTACTTGCAAATGCAAGCACCGGAATTTTTTTCTGAAACAGTGCGTAAGCAATCTCAAATCCAACCCCAAGACTGGGGCCTGAAATCTCGGCAATCACCATTTCGCTTCTTTCTATCCATTTGATATCCCTGGTGTAAATTTGCTTGTCTGTTAAAGGAATTGAGGAGTTATATTTTCCATTTAATTCGGCGAGTACTGTATGTTTCTGCGACTCGAGAAAATTAATTATTTCCAAAAAATTATTTTGAAATGTCGTATCGCCTCTTATAGCGCCAGCACAGTAAATGATCATAAATTATTTGTTTAGTATTTTTTTATAATAGTCCTCATAAAGAGGAATTATTTTTGATTTATCAAAGACGTTAACCGCTCTATCTCTTGCGTTCTTGGCAAACAGATCGTATTTCTTTTTATTGGTCAGTAATTCAATTGCGTATTTTGCCATCCTGTCTATATCACCTATTTCAGCTATGTAACCGGTTTCGTTATGTCGAACTAATTCCGGTAGACCACCTACACTCGAACTAATAACAGGTAATCCACAAGCCATTGCTTCAAGTGCAGCCAACCCAAAACTTTCGGATTGAGAAGGAATTAAAAATATATCAGAGGAATTCAGAATGTCAACCAGACCTTCCTGTTTACCGAGAAATTTTACCTTGTCGCATAAGCCTAATTGCCGGCAAAGTCTTTCGCATTCTGAACGGTCGGGACCATCTCCAACAAGAACTAATATAGAAGGAATTTCCTGCTGTACTTTTTCAAAAATTCTTATCGTGTCCGTAACTCTTTTAACAACTCTGAAGTTGGAAGTGTGGACAAGTACCTTTTCACCGTTAGGTGCTGCATGTCTTCTGAATTCCGGTTTGCCGTTTGGTCTGTAAGTATTTGCATCAATAAAATTTGGAATCACCTCAATTGGCTTTTCACAAAGGTAATTTGTGATTGTTTTTTCTTTTAAAAATCTAGAAACAGCAGTAACCCCATCACTCTGATCAATACTGAATTTAACAAGAGGTAAAAATGATGGTTCAAGTCCCACAAGTGTAATATCCGTACCATGAAGGGTTGTTATGATTTTTAAATCTTTTTTCTCATTCAACATCTGCTTGGCAAGATAAGCACTTGCAGCATGAGGTATCGCGTAATGAACATGTAATAAATCGAGCTTTTCGAATTCAGCAACTTCCACCATTTTGCTTGCAAGCGATAAAGTATATAATGGAAATTCAAAAAGAGGATAGCTGCTTGTTTCAACTTCATGAAAAACGATATTTTTCACATAATGACTTAAACGAAAAGGAAGTGCATAGCTGATAAAATGAACTTCGTGTCCGCGTAAAGCCAGTTCTTTTCCCAATTCGGTAGCTATGACCCCGCTTCCACCGTAAGTTGGGTAACAGGTAATTCCTATCTTCATTCTATTGGATTATTTGGAAACGTGTAACAAAAATTGAATTCTAATATAAATGAATTTTCATGAAGTACGAAGTCATTTTGTGATCTCGTGGCTATGCATATTAACTGCATCACAGTTAATTTTGAACAGTATGAAATTATTAGTAATTGGACATTCAGTTGTAGATGCAATTAACTACAAAAAGGAAAAGACAATAAAACCGGGAGGAATTTTCCATTCGGTTCTTGCTCTCGAATCCTTTATGAACATCGAAGATGAAATTTATCTTTGCACTGCATTGAGCAAAAAAGATGAATATTTATTTTCCCCATTGTATAATAATACTAACAAAAAGTTTATAGCTTATTTAGAAGAAATATCTCAGGTAAATCTCACTTTGTATGATGATAAAGAACGTGAAGAAAAATATAGCAGCATTTCGCCTAATTTAGAACTGCCACAAGGTAATTTGATTGATTTCGATGGAATATTAATAAATATGATTACAGGTTATGATATTACACTTGAACAGATTCATAAAATAAGAATGAAATTTAAAGGACTTATATATTTTGATGTACATACATTTTCCAGGGGAGTTTCAAAAGATATGAAGCGATTTTTCCGTCCGATTCCTGATTTTTATAAATGGGCGAAAAATATTGACATTCTCCAGGCAAATGAGGAAGAGATAAAAACTTTATCAGGTAAACTGGAAGAAGCTAAAATTGCAAATGAACTATTAGATTACGGAATGAAGATTGTTATTATTACAAAAGCAGAAACTGGTGCAATTGCTTACTTCAGAGAAAATGGAAAGACGGAATCGGTTTTTAATGTTGCGAAAAAATTTAAAGTGCAAAATTCTGTGGGCTGCGGTGATGTTTTTGGGGCGATTTTCTTTTATAACTATATTAGAAATAAAAATATTAATCAATCATTAGAAACAGCAAATAAGGCTGCGGGGAACTCAACCACTTATATAAAAATCGAAGATTTTAAGAATTTGAGAAACGATGTACTTCAGGGACTTAGTTAAGAACAGGATATTAATAATAGGTGCAAACGGAATGCTGGGGCAGTGTTGTGTCGATTTTTATTCCAATTCTAATAACAAATTTGAACTGCTTTCTTTATCAATTGAAGACCAACCTGTTTTTAATGATGTAGATTACATCCCGTGCGATATTACAAACCGTGAACAGGTTAAAAAAATTGTTTATGATTTTTGTCCCGATTATATAGTTAACGCTGCCGCGTTTACAAATGTTGATAAAAGCGAAACTGAACGTGAACAGGCATGGAAAGTTAATGTGAAAGCTGTAGAGTACATTGCAGAAGCAGCAAGAGTTATTGATGCACATTTAATTCATATTTCCTCGGATTATATTTTTAACGGAAAGAACGGACCTTATTCCGAAAATACAATACCGAATCCCATTGGTTATTACGGCAGAACAAAACTTGCAAGTGAAAATGCTTTGAAGATAAGCGGTGCAATTTACACGATATTGAGAACAAATGTTCTTTATGGAACTGCACCGGACAGCAGACCGGATTTTGTTAAATGGGTTGTCGAATCTTTAAGGAACAAAAAAAACATTCGCACTGTTATAGATCAGATTAATAATCCAACATTTATAGATGATCTTGTGCAGGCTATTAGTAAAATAATTGAATTTGGCAGAACCGGTATTTATCATATCGGTGGAAGAGAGTTTTTATCCAGATTTGATTTCACAAATATTATTGCTGATTACTTCCATCTTGATAAATCTTTGGTAACACCAATTACAACTGAAGAACTTAACCAGAGGGCAAAAAGACCATTGAAATCCGGATTAATAACTCTTAAAGCGGAAACAGAACTTGGCTATAAACCGCACTTAATTCCTGAAGCCCTCGAAGAAATGAAAAGGGAACTTGTTCTATGAGAAAATATTTTAATTTATCTATCCTAATTGTAATTCTTTTTAGCTTGCCAGTTTGTGCACAGGTACCGAATTGGGCAAAAGGAGTTGTCTGGTATCAGGTATTTCCCGAAAGATTTGCAAACGGAGATACAACAAACGATCCGGAACCAGAAAAAGTATTTATCAATGCTGATTCAATTCCATCAGGGTGGGAAGTTACAAGATGGACTTCAAACTGGTTTTCGCAATCTGAATGGGAAAAGAAACTGGGTGGGAATTTTAATAGTCATCTTTATGAAAGAAGATATGGTGGAGACATTCAGGGAATAATCGATCACCTCGATTACCTGAAAGATATTGATATAGGTGCAATTTATCTCAACCCTGTTTTTGATGCACCATCTCTTCACAAGTACGATGGCTCAACATACCATCATATTGATACTAACTTCGGGCCTGATCCGGCTGGTGATGATTCTTTAATGAAAATAGAAACGGGAGATGATCCTGAAACATGGAAATGGACGGAGGCTGATAAATTATTTTTAAAATTGATTGAAGAGGTACACAATCGGGGAATGAAAATAATTATTGATGGAGTTTTCAATCATACTGGGATTCAATTCTGGGCTTTCCAGGATATTCTGAAGAACGGGGAGAAATCCAAATACAAAGATTGGTACAGGATAAATAGTTTTGATGATCCATCCACACCAAAAAATGAATTTTCGTATAAAGGTTGGTGGGGAATAAAATCATTACCTGAATTGAACAGGACGAAAAACGATCTTGTCCGCGGACCGAAACAATATATCTTTCATTCAACAAAAAGATGGATGGATCCGAATAATGACGGCAATCCTTCAGATGGAATAGATGGCTGGCGTCTCGATGTTGCAAGAGAAGTGCCGCTTGGTTTCTGGAAAGATTGGAGTAAGCTGGTGAAATCGATTAATAAAAATGCAATTATTATCGGAGAGCTTTGGGAACTATCACCCGATTTTGTTTCTGAGAAGGGTCCATTCGATGCATTAATGAATTATAATTTCGCTTTTGCTGTTAACGATTTTTTCATTGCAAAGGATTCTGCTGTTTCTACTTCTGCTTTCAAACAGAAACTAAAAAAAGTAGACGATACTTATCCGAAAAACAATTTGTATGTTCTTCAGAATTTAATTGACAGCCACGATACCGACAGACTTTCATCAATGATTAAAAATCCTGATAGAAAATTTGATCGTGGTGCGAATGAAGGAAATAAAAATTATAATCCGGGTAAACCATCTGAAGATGATTATAATATGCAAAAATTGATCACAGCTTTTCAGATGACGTACCGCGGTGCACCGATGATTTATTATGGTGATGAAGTAGGAATGTGGGGAGCCGATGATCCGCATGACAGAAAACCAATGATCTGGAGCAATTTAAAATATGATGATGAAGTTATTTCTAAATCCTCAGGATTTGGAACAGGCTACGGAGATTATAAAGTAGAACCAAATCAGGATCTGTATAATTGGTACAAAAAATTAATCGCTATCAGAAATAATAGTACAGCTCTAAAAAACGGAGATCAATATTTCATAAAAGTGGATGACGATTCAAAATTGTTTGCATTCGAAAGAAATTCGGAAAAGGGAAATGTGATTGTCGTATTCAATCTTGAAGATGATAGCAAGAGTATCGATATTCCTTTGAGAAAGAAGAAGATAGTATTTAAAGAATTGATTACTGATGAAAACGGCAGTGCGGGAGGAACAGAAAATGGTGCGGTTCTTCCGGTTAGTATTCCGGGTAAATCTGTTCGGATTTATGAATTATTTGTCCCGACAATACCGAATGATTGAAAAAGGTAACTAGTTTAACTCCTTCTGTAATAAAGTTTCATTCGCCTTAAACTAACCGTTTCTCTCAAAATGAACTACTAATTGAAATTGGTTTTTAATCTTTTGAAAACTAAAATCTACTAAATCTGCACTTTCTCTTGCTTTCCCGCCTAATTTCATCGAAATTTTCTTTACAAAACAAATAATTTTATCCACAACCTTTTTGAAATTCTCAGGGTCTAATTCAATAACTAAATAAAAACCTGATGGAAGTGAGCGAGTACGAGTTAATTAAAGCCGCAAAAAGCGGAAATGATTCAGCTTTTGAAGAACTGATATATCACTATGATAAATCGGTCTTAGCAATCGCACTTAATTTTGTACGGGATCGTGATACAGCAAAGGATATTTACCAGGATGTTTTAATTCGGGTTTACAGGGGATTGAAAAATTTTGAAATGAGAAGTGAGTTTTCTACCTGGCTGTTCAGGATTACGACCAATGTTTGTCTAACATATAAAAGCAGGCAAAAGAAAAGAGAGTTTATTTCACTTGATGAAAGGTTTGAAACAGAAGATGAAGATTTTGGCAAATTTGAAATAATGGATTCGGAACCTGATCCAGGTGAAACAGTAGATAGTTCCGATATGGGAGAGATTATTCGTAACGCAGTCGATTCACTTTCGGTAAAACAAAGGATGACTTTTGTTCTTAAGCATTATGAAGGTTATAAAATCAGGGAAATAGCAGAAATGTTAAACTGCAAAGAAGGAACAGTAAAAAAATATTTGTTTGATGCAATACGAAATCTCAGGAAAAAACTGGAATTAATTTATCAAACGGCTTATTAGTTTGATTGGAGAAATTATGAATCACAATGAATTTAAAAAACGAATACTAATTTCACTTTTCGGTGAGCTTTCAAAATATGAGCAAGCTGAACTTGAAGAGCATCTTCAATCTTGTGAGGAATGCAGACAGGAACTCGAGCAGCAGACACATCTCTTATCTTTAGTTTCCAAATACAAATCACTTGAAATTGATGAAAAATTATTACAGGATGCACGTTCACAGTTAAGAGGTGCCATAAGAGCTGAAAAGCAAAGAAGTCATTTGCTTGATAACTTAGCTCAGTTCTTTTCCGGTCTGGTAACCGCACCATATCGTGCTGCGCTTTCCGGTGTTGCTGTGCTGGCTATAGGATTATTTCTTGGCTACCTGTTTTTTCATTCTCCGCAAGTCACTCTAATTAATGACAATGTAAGACCGGCTTCAGATATCAATTTTTATGAAAACGATGTTAAGATCAAAAATATTCGTTTCATCGATCCTGTTGCTTCAGATGGAGAAATAGAGTTTACTTTCGATGCGGTAAAACCATTACACATTAAAGGCAATGTTAATGATAGTAAAGTCCAGAGAATTTTGACTTATGCTATGCTGAATGAACAAAATCCTGGTGCAAGATTAAACTCAATCAATGCGATGGATTCGGAAGCACCGCAAAAATTTGATAAAGATATTAAAGATGCCCTGATCACAGTTGTTGTTTCGGATGAGAATCCAGGTGTACGTAGGGAAGCATTAAAATTCTTGAATAAGTTTCCTTACGATGATGACATAAAACAAGCTTACATACATGTATTAACAGCTGACACAGTAACAGGCTTGAGGATAGAAGCAATAAATGCATTGTCCAATCTTACCAAAAAAGCTTTGGATCTCAAGCAAAGTGAGGTTGATCTGTTTAAACAGAAACTTGAAACGGATAAGAATTCTTATATCCGTTACAAAACAAAAACAATATTACAAAACTATAATTAATAGTGGAGACAAAAATGAAACAGAAAATATTCTATAATCTTATAGTCTGTATATCACTTGCTCTGTTTGTTCTTGCACCTGTGAGTATGTTGAATGCACAGGAACAGCAAAAATCATTCACTGTAAATAAAGGTGATATGCTCGATCTTTCTACCAGGATGGGGAATATTACAATAGACACCTGGAGTAAGAATGAGGTAAAAGTGGTTGTAAAAAATATCCTGAGTTCCGAAACTGATCGGTTAAGAATGGAACAAAAAGGAAGCAAAGTTGAGGTTGAATTTAAAGGCAGAGATTCGGATCATATTGAGTTTGATGTAACTATTCCTACCGAATTGAATCTTGATCTTTCAACCGGTGGCGGTAATATTGCTTTGAACAACGATCTTAAAGGAACAGTAGAAGCATCAACCGGTGGAGGAAATATTTCAGCTAAAAATATCAACGGTAAAACAGACCTTTCTACTGCAGGTGGAAATGTATCTGTGGGAAATATTAATAGCACGGCGGATATTTCAACTGCTGGTGGTGATTTGAGGATAGGTGATGTTAACGGAACTGCTGATTTGAGTACAGCAGGTGGAAATGTTAAAGTTGGAAAAGTTGGTGGAAACGCTGATGTAAATACTGCTGGTGGAAATATAACTGTTGAGTCAATCGATGGAAATGCTGATGTAAATACTGCTGGTGGAAATATAAGTATAAAAATGGTTACAGGTTCCGCCGATGTAAATACTGCCGGCGGCAATATAAGTTTTTCGGGTGCAACCGGTAAGGTTGAAACCAATACGGCTGGCGGAAATCTTAGCCTAAAAAACATAACAGGTTATATTGATGCGAATACCGCGGCAGGTAACATTTATGCCGAGTTGAATCCGGATGGAACACATTCAAGCGATCTGAATACTGCTGCTGGCAACATAAAATTGCTGGTTCCTTCCAATGCAAAAGCAACTATTGTGGCAACGTTCACCGTTTTAGTTTGGGGAGATCAGAAAGATGAAATGGAAAATATTGAATCAGATTTTCCATCTTCCAAAATAGAAAGAATGAAAGACAGGAAGCAGATTAGAGTAACCTATGTATTAAACGGCGGAGGCAGCAAAATTGAGTTGAACACAGCTATTGGTAAAATAGAAATAAGAAATTCAAGTAAATAAAATTCTAATTATCCTGTAAATAAACCGTTCATATTTTTATTGGTTTTCTTCAGTACAATAAAATCTAACTTAGTTCGTTAATAGTAGTACGTTCTGCAAGATTTATTGTGGAACGTACTCTTATAAACAGAAAATTGAAATTCTATAATAACGTAGAGAGATGAAATCATTACTTCTTAGCTTAATAATTTTTATTACTTACTGCATGTCTTATGCAGGGGAACTCGACACACTCCGATTAAAAAATCAAAATCTTAAAATATATGCTACCAGGATTACTCAACCGATTTTACTGGATGGTAAACTTGATGAAACTTTCTGGAAAAATGTTAGCGGTGTCGATAGTTTTGTTCAGAGAGATCCCGAAGAAGGAGTTGAACCCACACAAAACACGATGATAAAAATTGTATACAATGATGATGCTTTATATGTAGGTGCACGAATGTATGATACATCTCCCGATTCGATTGTGGTAAGGCTTGCCAGAAAAGATTTTGATACTGATTCCGATGCTCTTATTGTTTTCCTCGATCCTTATAATGATAAACGAAGTGGGTACTATTTTGGTATTTCCTCTGCAGGTACTCTTTACGATGGTACACTCTATAACGATGAATGGGATGATGATACATGGGATGGTGTCTGGGAAGGCAAAGCAACGATTGATAACAAAGGCTGGTCCGCAGAAATAAAGATTCCCTTTTCCCAACTTAAGTTTCAAACGGTTGATAATATGATCTGGGGGGTAAATTTCAAAAGAGAGATAGCGCGAAGAAATGAAAGGGATTACATAGTTTACACTCCTCGTAATGAAAGCGGGTTTGTATCTCGCTTTCCCGATTTGCTTGGAATTTCAAATATAAAATCTTCTGCGAATATAGAGCTATTGCCGTATCTCACATTCAAGTCTCAACATCTTCAACATGAAGCAGGTGATCCATTTAACGATGGCTCCGAACAGAATTTCGATTTGGGCGTGGATTTAAAGATGGGAATAGGGACGAACCTGACACTTAACGGCACAATAAATCCCGATTTTGGCCAGGTTGAAATTGATCCGGCAGTTATAAACCTGAGTGATGTTGAAACATTTTTCTCTGAGAAGAGACCATTTTTCGTGGAAGGATCGAGTATTTTTAATTTCGGTTACGGCGGATCAAGAAGCAACTGGAGTTTTAACTTCAGTAATCCTGATTTCTTTTATAGCAGAAGAATTGGAAGACGACCACAAGGGTCTGCCCCTGACGCAGATTATAGTGATTTCCCCGATGGGACACACATTCTCGGGGCTGCTAAGTTAACCGGTAAGCTTGGAGATACATGGAACGTTGGTGCAATTCAGTCGGTAACGAACCGTGAATATGTTCATCAGCAAACCGGCGATTTAAAATCAAAAACAGAAATAGAACCACTCACATATTACGGTGTTTTTAGAGCACAAAATGAAATTGATGAAGGAAGACAGGGAATCGGATTTATCTCAACTATCACTGCAAGGAATTTTAAAGATAACAGACTACGTAATGAAATTAATAGCAGTGCAATAACAGGTGGAATTGATGGATGGACATTTCTGGATTCGTCAAAGACCTATGTGGTCACTGGATGGTTTGGCGGATCCCGGGTTACAGGCACAACGCAGAGAATGATAGATCTACAGGAAAGTTCACGTCACTATTTGCAGCGGCCTGATGCTAAAAATTATAGTGTAGATAGTAACGCAACATCTATGAACGGTTACGCCGGCAGAATCACATTAAATAAACAAAAAGGTAATGTGATTTTGAATTCTGCTTTTGGAGTAATCTCACCAAGATTTGATGTAAACGATATGGGATTTCTTTGGAGAGCTAACGTTATTAATATGCATCTCGGTGGTGGTTATGCATGGCGTGATCCAACCGATTATTTTAGAAGTTTTCAACTTATCGGAGCTATATTCAGAAGTTATGATTTTGATGGAAATATTACATGGGAAGGCATCTGGCAGGATGGTTATTATCAATTTTTGAATTACTATTCTTTTGAATGGGTATTTGCTTATAATCCTGAAACAGTAAATAACAGAAGAACCAGAGGCGGACCACTTACGTTAAATCATAAAGGTCTTGAGTTTGATCTTTATGCAAATTCAGATAGCAGAAAACCCTGGGTTGCACACATTGGTTCAGGAACATACCTGACAGAAGACGGAGATTATTATTACGCTAATGTTAGTCTCGAAGTTCGGCCCCTTTCAAATATTTCAATAAGTTTTTCACCAGGTTATGATAAGGGTTACGATAAAACTCAATGGATTGATGCATTTGATGATCCGACAGCAACAGCCACATACGGCAAGCGCTATGTATTTGGCGAACTTGAACAGACGACTATTTCAGCATCGATAAGATTAAACTGGACATTCAACCCGCAGCTAAGTTTACAATTATATGTTCAACCACTAATGTCTTCAGGCAAGTATACAAACTTTAAAGAACTTGCAAAACCAAAGTCTTACGATTATCTAATCTATGGTACAGACGGATCTACCATTGATGAAAACAATATTGCCGATCCTGACGGTAACGGACCTGCACCACCAATTGAAATAGGAAATCCTGATTTTAACTATACATCTTTAAGAGGAAATGCAGTTTTAAGATGGGAATACCTTCCCGGCTCTGTTCTTTACTTAGTCTGGACACAAACAAGGGAATACTCTGAAGAAACTGGGGACTTTAATTTCAATAAATCCTTTAGACATCTTGGCAACTCAAGACCTGATAACATCTTCGTGCTTAAATTTACATATTGGTTTAATATGTAAATACCCTTCTTTAATTCTTCGAGACCAGGTTTCAAATAAAATTAAACTTGGTTACATTTGAATAAACAATAATTTGTTTAGAAATAAGTTTTCATACTA
>JAJDNK010000265.1 GCA_022340715.1 bacterium BMS3Abin03
CGGCTGCCAAGCTCATCAAGCTGCGAACTTGATCTTGTCCAGCCATACCGGCTGCCAAGTTCATCAAGCTGCGAACTTGATCTTGTCCAGCCATACCGGCTGCCAAGTTCATCAAGCTGCGAACTTGATCTTGTCCAGCCATACCGGCTGCCAAGCTCATCAAGCTGCGAACTTGATCTTGTCCAGCCATACCGGCTGCCAAGCTCATCAAGCTGCGAACTTGATCTTGTCCAGCCATATCGACTGCCAAGCTCATCAAGCTGCGAACTTGATCTTGTCCAGCCATACCGGCTGCCAAGTTCCTCCAATTGTGAATTAGATCTGAAATCAACATTTATTGCATCATTCAGATATTCATCACTAAATGAGGATGAAACGTGGGTTTCAGGCACAGCTATTATATTATCTTGATTAACGCGATACCTTGTTGCTTTTTCCACATTAGCAACCTGCGCATAACAGGATAAGAATAGTCCGCCGACTAATAATGATAATATAAATAAACGCATAGCGCCCACTCACAATTAGTTAATAATGACACTCATTAAGAACTACGCAATAACTCACCCTCTCTGGATACATGTAGCCCTTACAAGCATATTAAAAAACCAATGTTTATGCCATCGGTATTTTCTACAAAAGTTTTGATTTTTGTTTGTTTTGGTAGGATTTGTTAGGTAATAATTACCATTTTATACAGTAATTAATGATGAATGTAAAATAAGTTTACGATTTTATCATATTTTTGATTGATATTCGTTAAATAAAATGTTTCGAAATCTTCGAATTTTTACAATATTCTAATAATTTAGTGTAATTATTCTTTTAACAGAATATCTAGTTTAGGTCTTGAAATACCTAAAAGTCTGGCACATTGTGTCTTATTTCCATTGAGTCTCTTTAAGACTTCCCTCGCATAATATTTCTCAAGATTTCTTAATCGGGTAACACCATAATTAACATCCATACGAATAATATTTTTAGGTACGTCTTCATTTGCCGTAAAATCTTTACGCTCAACCTGAGTGTTCTTCAATAAATTAGAAAAATCTTTAAGTTCAAGTTTACCGCTTTCATTCAACAATACTGCTCGTTCTATTGCATTTCTTAATTCACGAACATTACCGGGCCAGGTATATCCTTTCAGAAAGTGTTGAATATCCTTATCAATTTTTTTTACTGATTTTTCGAACTGTTGATTGAATTCTTTAATAAAACTATTTGCAAGCAAAATAATGTCATCTCCTCTGTCCTGAAGAGGAGGAATTTCTAACGATACGACATTCAACCGGTGATATAAATCCCTTCTGAACAAATTCTTTTCTACCAAAATACTTAAATCCCTGTTTGTAGCGGAAATGATACGAGCATTTATAGGAATATCTGCTACTCCTCCAAGTCTTTTAATTACTTTTTTCTCAATTGCTCTTAACAGCTTTGTTTGAATGTTTAAACTTAAATCCCCGATTTCATCTAAGAACAAAGTACCTTTTTCAGCTAACTCAAACAATCCGATTTTTCTAGTTCGTGCATCCGTAAATGCTCCGGCTTCATATCCGAAAAGTTCGGATTCAAGTAAATTCTCCGGGATGGCTGTACAAACAATATCTATAAAAGGGAACGAACCTGTTTTACCATTATTATGAATAGCACGGGCAAACAGTCCTTTACCTGTTCCGGTTTCCCCTGTAATAAGGACATTTGCATTACTTTTTTCTGAAACTTTAATTGCCAGATCAATTACACGAACTAAACTTTCCGATTCGCCAATAATGGATTTTATACCCTGCCTGTTTACACCAAAGGTACCGGTTCTGTTTGATTCTGTTATATAAGTTTTATTTGTAATAATCTCAGCAAGTAAAGAAGTGAACTTTAATACTTCATAAGGAAATACAAAAACATTATAGAATCCGAATTTTAAAAGAGACGTCACAAATAATGCATCGGCATTCCGCATTATGATAATTATCTTATTGTTGATCTGATTTTTAACAGCAATGACTTCTCTTAACCGCGGTGATTCGATTGATTCGATTTGTAGCACTATTATATCGTTATCATCAGCAGTAAAATTTTCAGGGAAAGAATAATTAATAGGTATGCCCTTCAGTGTTAATTGTTTTAATGCAGAGGTTATGGATACCACGTCTCCCGAATCCGAAAAGACTTTAATTTTTACCTGAATATCATCCATAGGTCGGTTTCTTACTTTTTCTGAAAAATCTCAAGATTTTCAAGGGCAGTTCTTCTTTCCTCCTGCTGCAAATATGCTGATTTTAATTGTGTCGATTCTATGTTCTCCGCAATTAGATTTATTAAATCTCTTGCATAAATTATAAAATTCTTAGCTTTATTATGAAGCCCTCTAATAGTATATACTTCTGCAAGTGAAAGGAGCACTTTCCAGGTTAGTTCTCCAATACTTTGATCGATTAAATAATTGTAAGCCCTTTCAAAATACTCGATTGATTTAGAAGAATTACCTGAATTTGATAACAACGATAATCTTCCCCAAAAATATTCACGAATACCTTTGTAGAAATTATTATTATCACAAACCTTAATGAAAACCGGATTTTCAAGTTCTTCTTCTGCTTGCAAAAATAATCCAGAATTTATAAGGTAATTTAATAAAATTGTACTAACAGTTACATAGATTTTAAACTCTTCCTTTTCAAGATAATAAGTCCTTACTTCAATGAATTCTTCCATAACTATACTCTGTCCGGATAATAATGAATTTATATTCTTCAATAATGCAGATTCGCAATTGTATTTCTTTTCCGCATTATGCTTTTTTAATAAATCTGATGTCTCTTCGTAAATTTCATTAAGCTTGTTATGACTACCGATTGTAAAGTATAGAAATCCTAAAAGAACATTTACTGCTACAAGCTCTTCAACATTTTGGGTTTGTTCAAAAATTGTTTTCGATCCCCGTAATGCGTTTAATGCATTTTGATATTCACAAGTTGTGAAGTAAACTTCTCCAAGGTTCGTAAGTGTAATACCCTGATTCTTTGTATTACCCAGGCTTAGAAATATTTTATGTGCTCTTAGATAAGACACTTTACTTTCTTCAAAATTTGCCTTATCAGCATAATAAATTCCATTATTCAAAAGTAGTACAGCTTCCTGTTCCAGACTGCCTATTGAAAGATTCAGATTCAGTGCGTTCTTCCAATGTAATTCGGCATTTTTACTATCTCCCTGAAGATTATATACATTTCCAATATTTACTTCTATTGCGGCTACTTTATCTTTAAGGTCAGCTTGTTTATAATATTCGAGAGCTTTGAAAAATTCATCTCTGGATTCATCAGAATTCTGATCTATATAAATGGCGCATAATCCTAATAAATTGTGAACTCTTCCCCTGTCTTCATCGCTGACGTCTTTTCTTGATAAAATTTCCTCACCTAATTTCGCTGCTTCACTAAAATTATTAGCATCAAATTTCGCATAAGCTAATTCAACAAATAACTTACTTCTTCTGAATTCATCCTTCACCTTGGGAATTAATGAATTTATCAATTTCATTCCTTCTTCCAGCTTCCCCGAGTTTATTAGTGAGCTGCCCTGGATTATATAAAGCTCCAAAGCTTTTTCAGAAGTTAACCCTTCTACATCAACTTTCTCAATATTATTCAGAACCGTAATGAAGTCGCTTAGATGATATAAGATTTCTATCAACTGATATCTTACTTCATTTTTCTCCGATTCTGAAATTTTGAGTTCAAGTAAATGGTTTAAAATTGATTTCATGTAGGAAAATGCAGCTATCCCTTCTGCATTTCTTAATTCTTCTTTCCAGATAAAATATGCCGCTTCAAAATCGCTTGCTAATTCATATTGCCGTGCAAATTCACTTCGGTTTATCTCAATTCCGGAACCTGAAATAGTTTCGGCGAGTTGAGAATGAAATTCTTTTTTGTTTTCTATTAAAGAGTAAATATGTTTTTTTAATCCATCAGATGAAATTACCGGGACCGTGTTTGCCCCGCTTATAGATTGAATTATGTTATTAATTTGAAGCATAGAGAGGATATCATTTAATTCTTCCTGGTTCAGATTAAGAAGTCCTTTCAAAACCATTTGATCCGGATTTCCCTCAAAAACCGAAATCACTTTAGCCAAATTCAATTCCTTTTCATTTAAATTTGCGAGACGCATATCATAAATTGCCGTCAACGAACCTTCTATGCTTGAAAGCTTTTCAACATTTTTTTCTATTCTAACCGCAACGGGATCGAAAATTATAACATTCAAATTTATCATATCTCTTATGAAATCAATGATATTTCCCGGAAGTAAATCAGCATAACTCAGGATCAATTCTTTAAGTTGATCCCACGGGAACAGATCATAAAACGCAATATTAAGGAACTCCGTTAATTGCTTTTCTACAAATGAACCAATAGAAATTTCTCTTAAGTTATTAATGTCTTTAGATGTATAATCAAAATCTGATGATTCGGATACTATGACTTTTATATTGTTTACCTGCAAAGCAGGAACAATTTCTTTTATCATATCACCAGTAAACGGATCGAATAAATTATAATCGTCAATAAGTAAAATGAATTTTGATTTGCCGGTAATAACTGATAAAACTGAATGTAGTTCCCCAATAAAATTTTTCTGATTTTTCTCAATAAAGGAAACAATTTGTTCTTTTTCTCTTTCGTCAAGATTTAAATAAACCTGTTTGGAATATGCTATCTTTTTTACTATTAACTTTATTAAATCAATCCCCGATATTCCCTGTGTATTACTTACAAGCACTGAGTTCGAAAATTTCTCATATATCCTGTTGATTAGAGAACTTCTTCCGGCACCGTCAAATCCCCTTATAGTAAATACTTCACTGCTGTTTTTATCCTGGATGTAGAGACTTAGGATATTGATCAAATCATCCCTGCCACTAGATACTCTGGCCGGCATAAAATTTTGACACATTTGCGGACTTATTTCAAATCCAAGATCTGTGATAACTTCAAGAGTATTACTATACCTTTCCGAAGGAGCTTTTTGTAAAAGTTTTTTAACAATTTCTATCAATTCGTTGCTAATACCCCGGACTAACGGAAAATCAAAATCCTGTTCAACCTGCGCTTTGTAAATTTTTAATTCATCGTCAGTATCGAAAGGCAATCTTTTGTAAATAATTTCATACAACAAAATACCAAGTGAATAAAGATCAACACGATGATCGTGCGGTTCCTGTTTTAGTAATTCTGGCGCTATGTATTGTGCAGTACCTTTTATCGTATGTTTCTTTTTATCAGGCAGAAATTCAGCTAATCCCAGATCAATTAATTTTATTTGAAGAGAACCACTATCATCCGAAACCAGTATATTCTCCGGTTTAAGATCATAGTAGATGTAATTGGATTGATGAAGGTAATACAAAACAGAGCAAAGTTGTTTTAATATTTCCTTAAGTTTTGATTCATCGGATAGTAATTCATACCTGGATAATTCAACTGATTTAAAATATTCAAGCGTAATAAAAGGTGATCCAATTTCAATAGGATCACTTTGATCTATCCTAACTGCAGTTCCAATTTCATAAGATCTGATAATACCCGGATGTTCTAATCTTTGCAGAATGAAAAACTCATCTCTGAATAAGGAAAATTCGCTTTCATCAACATTTGGCGGAAGAAACTTCACAGCAACTTCCCTATGACCGAAATCATAATCTTTACACAAAAAGACTTTGCTTCTGCCTTTTCCGATTTCCTTTACTATCTCAAATCTTTTATTGATCATATCTAAGCAGCCGGATTAAAAAATTTGTTTAATCTTTTTCCTAAATCGTTTACAGAAAAAATTGTTAATATTAAAATAAGTCCCGGAAAGAATATCATCCACCAAGCTTTTGTGATGTACTGCTGCCCTGATTCAATCATTGATCCCCACGAAGGATATGATCTACCTGAACCAAGACCAAGATAACTTAAAGCAGATTCTGCAAGTATTACGTTACTAAACTGGAAAATTATATTTACAATTACCGGAACAATTATAACAGGAAGAATTTCTTTAACAAGAATACCAAATTTAGTTAATCCGAGTAAACCTGCTGAAATGATATAATCTTTATTTTTTGCGGAGATAACTTCACTTTTTACTATTTTGAACAAGCTCATCCAGCCTGAAAATCCCAACACAAAAATTACAGATAACAATGAATTTCCAAACATTGCAAGTATTAAAATTATCAAATAAATAACCGGGAACGCTAAGAATAAATCTGTAATCCTGCTGAAAATTATATCAATTATTCCACCTCTGAAACCAGCAATAAAACCAATCGCAAGACCTATTACTAATGAAACGAATACTGCTCCGATACCAACTAAAAGCGAAATTCTTGCTCCATATATTAATCTTGTAAAAATATCACGTCCAAATTCATCTGTCCCGAGAATAAAAGTCTTTTCTTCAATTTTAGGTTTTCCGTTCACGATTTCAATTTTGGAAAGATCAATCTTCTTTTGCAGATCTTTTTGCATGTATAAAATCTCACTGGAAGATATTTTCACTTTGTTAGCAAAAATTATACTTTCATTAAATGGTTGTTTAATTATTTTATTTTTATAAACAAGGAAATTAGCTGATGATGAATTAATGTTTTTTTCTTCTCTTTTTAGACGTATTACTTTTACAGAACTAAATGGGGAAAGAAGCTTGGTAACTTTTAAATCCTTTTGAAAGTCGGGATTTTCGTTGGTTATCAACGGAGCAAAGCAAAAAGCAAGAAAAAGAATAATTAGAACAAAGGCTGGAAAGTTTATTGAACTTTTCAACCAAACTAATTTTTTATGGTAAAAAAATGAGATTATTGGAATACAAACGAATAGTGTAACCGAAAGAATTGCATCTACCAAACTGAAATCGATTAGTTGAAATGCCTGATTAAAATCCGTAAATAATAAAATTATATACTTCCCGGTAAGAACTACAAGACCAAAAATTAATTCAATCTGGAAGATTAAAATCAACAGCCAAAGGAAAAGTAATATATTGCGGATTTTGATTTTCATTTAATTCATTAATCCTTTTATCATTCGTTTATCCATTTTCATCTTTACTAGATCAGCAATGAAATTAGTAATTATCATCAATAAACCAGCGACAAAAGCACATCCTACAACCAAAGGGTAATCTCTTGAAAAAATAGAAGTCATCATCAGTCTTCCCATTCCAGGCAATCCGAATATTACTTCGGTTATAAGTGTTCCGCCTAAAAGAATTCCAAGTTCAATTCCTGCGACAGAAATTAACGGACGAACAGCATTTGGTAAAACATGCTTTTTCAGTATAGTGCTTTCACTATAACCACTGGCTCTAAGGTTTAAAATAAAATCCTGTCGATAAACTTCCTCCAGATTATCTCTGAGATATTTGTAAAACATTGCAATGCCCGCCAAAGAAAGGGTGATTAACGGAAGTGTAAGATGAATTATATAATCCCATAATTTCCCTAGGAAAGAGAATGAATCAAAGTCCAGTGATTTTAATCCAGCAGAAGGAAACAAATCAAGCTTTGCTGAGAATATAAAAATCAGGAACACACCCAGAACGAAAGACGGAGTTGCATAAACAACCAAAGATGATTTGGATAATAATTTATCAAGAAGACCACCGGATTTTTTTATTGATTTTAACGCAAAATAATAAGACAGAAAAATTTGTATTAAAAAACTGATAGAAGTAAAAACTAAAGTAAAAGAAAGAAATTGCCATATAACTGAAAATACCGGCATTCGGTAATCGTAAGAAACACCGAAATCTCCCCGGAAAATGTTTCCTAAAAAATTCAGATACTGTTCTGTAACAGACTGGTCTAACTTAAAGTTAGCCATAACCTGTTGTTTTAATTCAGGACTAAAATCAGGTGAAAGAAATTTTTGTGTGGGATCGCCGGGAGAAAGTCTTACAAGGATAAACAAAAAGCTTATCAACAATAAAATAGTTACAATTGAACTAACTATTCTTTTTGTTAATGCTTTCAGAATATCTTTATTCATTTCTTCCCCTACTTAACTGCCCATTCCC
Source organism: bacterium BMS3Abin03 (assembly GCA_022340715.1). Taxonomy (GTDB): domain Bacteria; phylum Bacteroidota; class Ignavibacteria; order Ignavibacteriales; family Ignavibacteriaceae; genus BMS3ABIN03. The sequence continues at coordinate 8,071 of JAJDNK010000265.1, forward strand.
AGCAGTGAGTAATTGCCCCAAAAGGTGTAATATTAATGTTTTTCACTCTTTTATTGATTCCTACAATGTCAGCCATCCAGTACATAAATGTAACAGGTTGATCTTTATGAATAATTTCTTGGAACTGATAATATAATTCTTTCTGTCTGTCTTTTGGAAGATGAGCGGTTAACTCCTCTATTATTTCATCTGCTTTTTTGTTTTGATAACTTACAAAGTTCAATTGTGTGTTTCGCAAATCGGAATACCAATACGATTTTAAATCAATCGGAATTGGGACATACTGTGCTAATATCCAGGCGTCCCGCTTCTTAGCATCTATATCATCCAGCATTGCACCCAGCTCCTGTGTTTCAATATTTACTTCTATTCCTACGGCTTTTAAATTATTTTTAATGATTGTTGCTTCATAGGGTCTCAAAGGATTACCGGATGGAATTGTTAATGTGAATTCAAATTCGGTTCCATTTCTATCTATTGTACCATTATTATTTGAGTCTGTCCATCCTTCATCTTTTAAAATTTTTCTTGCCATATCAGGATTATATTCATACTGCTTAATGTTAGGATCTATATCATTTTTGAATATAGGAGATATTGGTGTTGCAGCCAGTTCACCATAATTATAGAGATAATCTTCAAGAATTTCCTGTCTGTTTATGGCATAAGTAAGTGCGATGCGTGTTTTCCTATTACCAAACAATATATTGGGAACAATCTCTTTTTTCTCATTGTATGTTTTGGGATCGATGTTGTTCCACCCAACATATTCATACTCCCTTCCTCGTATTGATTCTACTACAATCTTCTCATTACTTTTTAAATCATCTATATCACCTGTTTTAATGGTCTCCATTAAATCAATTTCACCTTTGGTAAGCTGGATTAATCTCGATGTATATTCCGGAATTATTTTGAACACAAGTTCATCTATATTATCAGGGTTATAAAGAAATGAATTTTTATTTACACCAAGTATAATCGATTGATTTCTATCCCACTTTTTAAGGACGAACGCCCCGTTAGTAACCGGATTAAAATTATCTTTCGCTGTTGCCAGATCTTTTCGATCATACTTTTCAAAGATGTGTTTCGGTATAACGGGATGTACAATATCTATAAGATCGGGAGAAGAATTTGGTTTAAAGTTGATCTGTAATTCATAATCTGATTTAACAGTAAAAGTTTTCTTAATATCTATGTGATTTTCATTATCTGTATAAACATCTTCGAAAATTCCGTACAATCTGCTATCCACCATAGGATCGGAATATACATCAAGTGAAAAGACAACATCGTTTGCGGTAAGTGGAACTCCATCGGACCATTTAACATCATCCCTTAAATGAAATGTAATCGATGAAGAATCTTTTGCCCATTCCCAGCTTTTTGCAAGCATTGGAAAAGCTTCCAGTTCGCCCTGCTCTTTATTCCAACGAAAATCAGCAAGACTTAAATAAAGCAGCTCTGTTATTGCACCTTCATCAACCGTAAACGCAAAAAGAGGATTGAAAGTATTTATATCCGCAGGAATGCCTATAACAATCCTGTTGTTTTTGTTTGTATTTTCACTTCCACATGAAGAAAGAAAAAGGATAAGAAAGCATGCGAGGAGAGTAACTTTTTTTCGGGTCATACGCAGCGTTTTAATGATTAGCTATATTAATTACTATAATTTATTATTTTGCTAACTAAATTAAAAATAAGAATTTACAAAATATGCTTAAAGTGAATATTGAAAATATAACCTTTACCGTTGATGGAAACACACAGACACTTTTGCAAAATATTAAATTCGAACTAAGCAGAGGAAAGGTTTATACTATTCTTGGAAAGAACGGAACGGGTAAATCAACATTAATTAAAGCTTTAACGGGACTGCTTAATAATAATTTGTTTACTACAAAAGGAACAGTTTTTTTTGATGAGCAAAACCTTTTATCAATTGAACCGGAGAACCTTAGAAATATCAGACAAATGACAATCCGATATGTTTTTCAGGATGCTATAACCGCTTTTGATCTGCTAAAAACATTTAAATATTATTTTGAAAACTCAAATGGAGAGAAAGAAAATATAGTTTCACTTCTGAAATTCTTTTTGCTTCCCTCGTACGAAGAAATTTCGAAACTTCATCCTTACGAAATCAGTGGAGGAATGACACAACGTTTAAGTATGGTTCTGGCATTTGTAGTAAAACCAAAATTATTAATTTTTGATGAGCCTACTTCTAACGTCGATTATGCAATATCGAATTTATTACTTCTCAAGCTGAAGCAATATTCAAAGGAAGAGAACAATATTGCTCTTTTAGTTACGCAAGATATCAACTTTGCGGAGAAAGCTAGTGATGAGATCGCTTTTCTCTCCGATAGGACACTTTCTTCCTTTAAAAACAATTCTGATTTCTTTGCTCAACCGGATAACGAAACACTCAATACATTAATTAACTCATACAACGAAATTAAATGACAGAAAAACTGATTGAGTTAAAAAACATTTCCTATTCTGCCGGGAATGATAATTTATCTTTCAGCAGAAAAGGTATTACCGATATTCTATTTGATATTTCTTTTACTGTAAATGAAAAGGAAGTTCTTGGTATTTGCGGAGAATCGGGCGGTGGAAAATCAACACTGGCAAAATTAATTGCCGGAATAATCAAGCCTACAAAAGGCGAAATAATTTTAAATAGCGAGATTACACCTAAAAAAAACAGACCGAATGAAATTCAGATCTTATTCCAGAACAGCAGTGATTTGATTAATCCATATCGGAAGATAAACATAATAATCAATGAAGCATTAAAATTAGCAGGCGCGAAAAAGGAATTTGCCGAAACTGAAAAAAAGAAATTGATTGAAACAATCGATATTAATACTGCTCTGTTGGACAGAAAAGGTTTGGGATTAAGCGGCGGTGAAAGACAAAGAATTGCTTTAGCAAGATTATTAGCCGTTAAACCGAAAGTGTTAATTCTTGATGAACCTTATTCAGCACAGGACATTACATCCCAGATCAATTTTGTTAAGCTTTTAAAAAGAATTAATGAAGACCTGGGAATTACAATAATCTGCATAAGTCATGATTTGAAAATTCTTAGAAATCTTGTTCAAAGAACTATTATTCTAAAAGAGGGCAGGATAGTGGAATCCGGAACAACAGAAGAAGTGTTTAACAATCCTCAAGACTCTTATACCCGGTTTCTTCTTTCAGCGGAATCATTAAAACTTAGTTACGACGAAATACAAAGTAGAAATTGAGATCACATAAGACAAACGCAGTAAGAATCCTCGAAGCAAATAACATTCCTCATACAACAATAACCTACGAAATTAACGAAACCGATCTTTCCGGTATTACTGTTGCCAATAAAATTGGAACTGAACCCGAAAGAGTTTTTAAAACATTGGTTACAAGAGGCGATAAAAACGGTATAAATGTTTTCTGCATTCCCGTAACAGAAGAACTGGATTTAAAAAAAGCCGCGATTGCTAGCGGTAATAAAAAAGTTGAAATGATAAAAGAAAAAGAATTACTTCCCCTAACTGGTTATACTAAAGGCGGCTGCTCGCCCATCGGAATGAAAAAGAAATATCCCACTTATATTGATGAAACAGTACAACTATTTGAAGAGATAACTGTAAGCGCCGGAATACGCGGAATGCAGGTAAAACTAAAACCTGAAGATTTGTTAAAAATTGTTGATGGTGTTTTTGCGGAGTTGATTTTTTAATTATAAAATAGATATACCAGATTTTATAAATCCGGCATATCTTAAAAATGGAATTGGGTTGCTAAAATTTTAGTTTATATTTTATTCAAAACTAAAATTGAATATCGGGAATACCGGCAGAAATCCACCTTTACCAATAATATTTATCAATCCAAGTTGTAAGCCATGCAGGGTAGCAGCATAGTTTACTACCGCAATTTGCAAACCGTTCATCTTGCTTGCATTATAAGTAACGGCGCCCGACTGCAAACCAACGAAATTACCTTTCGTGATGCTAACTAGGTTATCCTGCCAGCCATTAAAGTTGCCTTCATTGTAACCTACAACGCCCCATTGAACTCCCAGTTGGTCGCCGGTGGTAATGTTAGCTAAGCCCAGATCAATTCCATTCATATTTGCATTCTTCCCATAAAGTAAACTCAATCTAAGCCCGGTTATCGAGCTTTTTTCCGGGGCAATTTGAACCGGATTAAACAATGCAAGTTGTATCGGTTTCTCCTGGGCCAGCAGATTTGAATTTGTAATGAATGGCAGCAGGATAAATAATGCTGAGACTGCTATAAATACTTTTTTCATTTCTTACCTTCTTATTTAGTGATTGATTTATTTACCGTAATCCCGGTATAAAACAATATCTTTATAGTAAAAATAACATCAGATAATAATTTTCACTAAAAATTGAAAACAAAACTATATGAAATTTTTCTATTGAGATGTGATTTGAGACTGGATTAGCAAAACAGGACTTAATTAATTGATTTAATTCACCCTGTTAAATTGATTTGGATTTCACGAGCTTTTCGAATAATTCAATATCTTCTTCAGTTGTAATCTTAAAATTAAATGCCGAGCCTTCGACGATATTTACTTTTTCTCCAATTCTTCTTATGAGCACAGATTCATCGGTACCAATAAAATTTTCTTCGTAAGCTTTTTTCATTGCTTTTATCAAAACACCAAATGGAAAAATCTGTGGGGTTTGGACATAGAAAATCTCATCTCTGTCCAGGTAATTTTCAACAACTTTATTTCCTTTTATTAATGTATCTTTAGATTTTATACAAACGAGAGCATTACCTTTTTCTTTAGCCATTTTGATTGCATCTGTTAAAACTTTTTGAGGAAGAAGCGGGCGGGCTGCATCATGTACAGCAATTAAATCATCGGGCGAACTTTTATTAATGGATTTCAACGCATTATAAACCGAGTCCTGTCTTTCATTTCCTCCCTCGACAATATCAACAATCTTTGAAAGGTTGTATTTACTTTTTAACTCATTCAACGATTCAAAATATTTCGGTTCAGCCGATATGACTATTTCATCTATTAATTGATTTAATTGAAAAGCTTCGAGGGCGTAAACGATTAATTCTTTGGAATTGAATTTGAGATACTGTTTAGGGACGGATGATCCGCCCCTAATACCTTTACCTCCGGCAGGAATGACTGCAATTGTTTTCATTTGACCAAAATTATAAAATAAGCATTGCATCGCCGTAACTTAAGAAGCGATACTTTTCCTTTAATGCTTTCTTGTATGCTTTTAGTATGAAGTCTGTATCTGCAAGTGCGGATACAAGCATTAGTAAAGTTGATTCCGGTGCGTGAAAATTTGTAATAAGTTTCTTTGTTATTTTGAAATCGTAAGGTGGATAAATAAACTTATCTGTCCAACCGCTGTTTGGTTTCACTAATCCATCGGCAGTTGTACTTGTCTCAAGTGCACGGCAGGTACTTGTACCAACAACAAAAACATTCTTCTTGGATTCTAATGCTTTGTTTATCTTTTCTGCGGACTTTTGTGTAATCTCATAGTATTCGGAATCCATTCTGTGTTTTGTGAGATCTTCCACTTCAACCGGTCTGAATGTTCCAAGACCGATGTGCAGAATAACCGGAACAATTGTAACACCTTTATTTTTTATTTTGGATATCAGCCGGTTTGAAAAATGTAATCCTGCAGTTGGTGCAGCAACCGCACCATCGACTCTGGCAAAAAGTGTTTGATAATTCTCCCGGTCTGAGGCATCCGGTTCTCTTTTAATATATGGTGGAAGTGGTGTAACGCCTATCTTTTCAACAGCCTTAAAAATATTTCCCGGCTGATTAAATCTTACTGTTCTGCCGCGTGAAGTTGTGTTATCAATTACCTCACACCAGAGCTTATCATTAAAATAAATTTTGTTTCCTATTCTTACTTTACGTGCCGGATCAACAATTACATCCCAGATACACTCTTCCGCATTAAGTTCACGAAGCAGAAACACCTCTATCTTTGCATTCGTTTTTTCTTTCTTACCGAATAATCTTGCCTGAAAAACACGTGTTTCGTTTACAACCAGCACATCACCCTTAGTCATATAATCTGAAACATTGCTGAATTTGTGCGTTTCCATTTCCTGCGTAGCTCTGTCAAGAACAAGCAATTTAGCTTTATCTCTTGGAGTTGTTGGATACTTGGCAATCGCACTTTTCGGCAAATTATACTTGAAATCTGATAATTTCATTAACGTTACCTTTAATAGTTATTTTAAAAACCTGAGCGGCCCAGGAATACACTACTCTCCTGAACCGCTACAGACATATCACTTATTTTCTTCTTGAAGTCTTTTTCTTTTTACTTTTTGGTTTACTTTTTCTTACTGGTTTTTTCGATGACATTTCACGAACAACAGCTCTTGCTGCAGCCAATCTTGCAATCGGTATACGGAAAGGTGAACAACTGACATAATTCAAACCTGTTCGATGACAGAATTCAACTGAAGATGGCTCACCACCGTGTTCACCGCAAATGCCAACTTTAAGATCAGGACGGGTAGAACGACCTTTTTTGGTACCGATATCAACTAATTGTCCCACACCATTCTGGTCGATTGCTTCAAATGGATCCGCCGGAAGAATTTCTCTTTCAACATAAACAGGGAGAAATTTACCTGCATCATCTCTTGATAATCCGAAAGTTGTCTGTGTAAGATCGTTTGTACCGAAACTGAAGAACTCTGCCCTTTGTGCAATTTCATCTGCGGTTACGGCAGCTCTTGGTAATTCAATCATTGTTCCAACAAGGTAATTAATCTTTTTACCTTTCTCTTTCATTACCTCTTTAGCTACACTTCTAACTATATCTTCCTGAAGCTTAAATTCGTTTATAGTACTAACAAGAGGAATCATGATTTCAGGTTTTACTTTAATACCTTTTTCAGCAACATTAATTGCAGCTTCAATAATTGCTCTTGCCTGCATCTCAGTAATTTCAGGATAAGCAACACCAAGACGGCAACCTCTGAATCCAAGCATCGGATTGAACTCATGAAGGCTTTCTATTTTTTCCTTTAATTTCCTTTCAGAAATATGCAATTCTTCTGCAAGCTCTGCAATTTCCTTATCATCATGAGGTAGGAATTCATGCAACGGAGGATCGAGTGTTCTAATTGTTACAGGTCTTCCATTCATCACTTCAAAGATTCCTTCAAAATCCGACCTTTGCAAAGGAAGCAATTCTTCCAGCGCAGCTTTTCTTTCTTCCAACGAATCAGAAACGATCATCTTACGAACAGAAGTAATTCTATCACCACCAAAGAACATGTGCTCAGTACGGCACAAACCGATACCTTCAGCACCGAATGCTATAGCATTTGCCGATTGATCAGGTTGATCGGCATTTGTTCTTACGTTGAGTCTGCGAACATTATCTGCCCATTTCATAAGGCTTGCATAAGTATCGTAAATAGCCGAGTCTTCTGGTTCCATTGTTTTTGAAATCAACACCTGGATTACTTCCGATGGTTTGGTTTCAAGCTTACCTTCGATAACCTCACCGGTAGTTCCATCGAGAGAAATGTAATCGCCTTCATTTAAAACAGTATTGCTGTTTTCTACAGCGATGGTTTTGTTTTTATAATCTATCTTCAATGAGCCGCAACCTGCAACACAAACCTTACCCATTTGTCTTGCTACCAAAGCTGCGTGGGAAGTCATTCCTCCGCGCGCAGTAAGAATACCTTCTGAAGCGTTCATACCTTTAATGTCTTCAGGAGAGGTTTCGATTCTTACAAGAATTACTTTATCGCCTTTTGCTGCCATCTCTTCAGCATCGCTTGCATTCAATGCAATCTTACCTGATGCTGCACCAGGACCGGCATTTAATCCTTTTGCAAGTAATCTGCTTTCATCAACAGCTTTACGTTTTTCATCCATATCAAAGATTGGTCTCAATAATTGGTTCAACTGGTTAGGTTCGATACGGGAAATTGCATCTTCTTTAGTAATAAGTTTTTGTTTAACCATATCAACAGCCATTTTGATAGCTGCAAATCCGGTTCTTTTACCAACACGGCATTGAAGCATCCAGAGTTTTCCCTGTTGAATCGTAAATTCAATATCCATCATTTCCTTATAATGTTTCTCCAGGATCGCTCTTATATTAGACAATTCTTTGTAAATAATAGGATCATCCTTTTGTAGTTCTGAAATAGGATGCGGAGTACGTATTCCAGCAACAACATCTTCACCCTGTGCATTGAAAAGGTATTCTCCATAAAATATATTTTCACCTGTAGCGGGATCTCTCGTAAAGGCAACGCCTGTACCTGAATCTTCACCCATATTTCCAAAGACCATTGACTGAACGTTTACAGCAGTTCCCCAATCTGCAGGAATGTTGTTTAGCTTACGATATACAATTGCTCTGTCGTTCATCCATGAACCGAATACCGCACCAATAGCGCCCCACAATTGATCCATCGGATTTTCAGGAAATGTTTTTCCTGTTTTTTCCTTGATCTCAGCTTTGAACTCATCAACTAATTCTTTCAGGTGTTCCGCACTTAATTCTGTATCAAGCTTAAATCCATGTTGATTTTTTTTCCGTTCAAGAATCACTTCGAAAGGGTCCTCGGAATGTTTATCTGCAGGTTTCAAATCCAGAACAACATCACCATACATCTGTACAAATCTTCTGTAAGAATCATAAGCGAAACGCGGGTTGTTTGTTTTATCAATAAGTCCCTGAACTGTTTTATCATTCAAACCAAGATTAAGAATTGTATCCATCATTCCGGGCATTGAAGCACGTGCACCGCTTCTTACCGAAACTAAAAGCGGATTTTTTGCATCGCCGAATTTTGCACCCATTTTCTCTTCAACTTTTTTAAGTGCACTAAGAACATCGGCTTTCAATTCCTTCGGATACTTTTTCTTATTATCAAAATAATAAGTACAAACTTCGGTTGTAATTGTGAATCCTGCGGGTACAGGTAATCCAATATTAACCATCTCAGCAAGGTTTGCACCTTTACCACCAAGCAGTTCTTTCATCTCTGCTTTACCTTCGGCTTTTTTACCACCGAAGAAATAAACATACTTTTTCTTTTTAGCCATTTAAGTTTCCTCCGTAAATAGATTATTGGGTTCTAAGTTATTTAACTAAAATTTTTACCTATAATAAATTGCTTGAATGACTCAGAGTCATCCATCTGTAGTTTTATCTTTAAGTAAAAAATATCAATATCGTCCAGTTCCCTGGCAAAATTCATAAGCTTTACTGCATCTTTTTCGGTTGTTACAACCGAATGTGAATTGGTTGCGTAAAATTGTTTTCTTATTTGCTGCACTTCTTTCAGAGTATAATCTTTATGATCCCTGAAGACAATTCTATTCGAGATATCAACATTGCTTTGAGTAAGTGCATTTAGAAACGAAAAAGGATTTGCAATGCCTGATACTACCAGGCTTTTCTGTCCTTCAAAATCTTTTAAACTGTACTCTTCCTTTTTAAGAATATCAACAAAACATAGCGCTTTATAGAATGCTGTGAAAATCTTTTTATTTTCAAAATATATACTCCACTTATCGGGAATAATTTCTTTTTCAGAAAATTTCCTGTTAATCACTATTGCATCTGCTCTCTCTAACGAAGACAAAGGTTCGCGCATATTCCCGGTCGGCAACAGAGTGTGAACATAAAATTTATTCTGTACCAAGAACCTTTGCTCGATTATGAGAACGTTTACATCTCTTTCAATCCACCTATGTTGAAAGCCATCATCCAGTACAATCGTATCGGCTTTAACATCACGTATCAGATTTTTTGCACCAAGGACTCTATCCTCACAAACAGCAGCAGGTACCCTGCATTCCAAAACAGTATGATAAATTTCATCACCGCTTTCACGAACGGATGTAAATACTTTCTCACCATCAGATACCAGCAGATAACCTTTTGTTTTCCTTGCATAACCACGACTTAGAACAGCGACTTTGTTTCCACTATTTTTCAGCAGTTCAGCCAGATAAATTACAAGTGGGGTTTTTCCTGAGCCACCAATAGTTAAATTACCAACCGAATATACTTTTGCATCAACCTTTTGAATTTTATAAACATTTTTATCAAAGAACATATTCCGTAACGTAACAACTAAATAGTAAACTGGTACGAACGGATAAAGTAAAAGCTTTATTAATTTCATAACCGGTTAATCAAATTCCTGAGCCTGTTTTTGCAACTCATTCAATTTGTTTTCGCACTCAATAATTTTCTCCGATGTTTCCTCGTAACTTAAATCTTCACTTACATAGACAGGCTTAGAATAATAAATATTTGCAGAACTGAAAAAATACGGTATTTCAAATTTATCCCATGTGCTCAAGATTTTCTTCTTTTTATAACCAATCCCGGTAAGCACAATAGGAATTCCCGTTTTTTTTGAAGTTACTACTGTACCTGCCTTTAATTTATGCGCGGGACCTCTCGGTCCATCCGGTGTAATTGCAAGTGAATATTCATTTTTTGCATAATCTACCATAATTCCCAAAGCGATCTCTCCGCCGGAACTGCTAGATCCACGAATCACCTTGTAATTCCAGTGCCTTAGTAGTTTTGCAAGTAATTCTCCATCCCTGCTTTTACTTGTAAGAGCGGCAAACGAAGGATTGCCATGCAAGTACCACGGATACAACATAGTTCCATGCCAGAAAGCTACTATATAGTTTTTGTTTTCCTGTTTCAATTTTTTAACTGAATCTTCATTAAATATTCTAACCTTTAGACTTTTGCAAAGTAAAGTTGCCACATTCGCCAAAACAAGATGTCCAAGAATCCGTAACGAATTCTGCCATGTTCCTCTAAGATTCATTCATCACTGCTAAAATGATTTTGGCAGCACGAGCAGAAGCTCCTGCTTCTCCTAATTTATTTTTTATGTTGCTTAATTTTCCTTTTATCGATGAATAATAATTTTCATCACTCAAAATTTTTCTCCCAGCTTCAAGTATTTTTTCCCCGGATGCATCCTGCTGAATAAGTTCAGGGACTGCATTTTCATCAAGAAGAATATTCGCCATCCCAATTTTATTTACCCGAATGAGATTTTTCATTATCCGGTAAGTAAGAAAACTTGTTTTGTATAAAATTACCATTGGAAGTTCAAAGTAACCGGCTTCAAGTGTTGAAGTACCGGATTTGATAATTCCGAATTTTGCATACTTCATTAAATCGTATGTAAATCTTTTAATTATTTTAAAATCTCTTGAATCAGATAATTTATAAAACATATTCCCATCAATGTTTGATGAACATGCAGTTACAATTTGTAAATTAAATTCTTTCGCAAGATTTTTAGCTGCTTCAATCATGGGTGGAAATATCTTTACAACTTCATGTTTTCTGCTGCCGGGCATTAAAAGTAAAATATCTTTTGTAACAGCAAGGTCAAACTTATTATATAATTCTTCTTTTGATAAAAAATTATATTCGTTTATTCTTTCGATCAAAGGATGACCAACAAATTCCACATTGATCTGATTCTTCCTATATAGATCTTCTTCAAATGGAAAAACAACGATCATTTTATCAATAAGCCATTTGATCTTTTTCATCCTGCCTAAACCCCATGCCCATAACTGGGGAGAAACATAATAAACCAGTTTCACCCCGATCTTTTTAAACTTTGAAGCTACATTCAAGTTGAAACCAGGATAATCTATTAACACTACAGTTTTAATTTCCTTCTTCATCGAAAAGGAGATCAGCATTCTCTGCACTTTCTTTATAAAAGGAATATGCTGCACAACTTCTGTGAATCCGAGGAAAGCCATTTGATTAATATGATATATTAAATCCATTCCTTCAGCTTTCATTCTATCGCCACCAATACCATATATTGCTAATCCGGAATTCATTTTTTTCATTTCTTTAATTAAAGCTGCTCCAACAAGATCACCCGATTCTTCACCGGCAATAATCATTAATTTATTTATTGATTCCACTTTATTAATCAAAGCTAACTGTTCTGCAAAATCCAGATGATGATTACGATTAAAAAAATACTCGCGAACGCCTGTAAAGTTCTTCTCTCAGATCTAAATCCCTTTTTCGAGTTAAATTCCGGTTGTTCAATACCAGGATTTTTGTACGGGATAATCCTTGGGAAAAACCTTGGAACATTTTCACAATATTTTTTATAATCTTCACCAAATTCTGTTTTAAGAAAATTTTCTTCTTCGCTCACAATAAAATAGTATTGAATTGCAAAGAAGATAAAAGCTGCTGCCTGAAGGTAAGGAAACAATGCCCACGACATTATTCCAACACCTAAATACAACATCATATTTCCCACATAAAGCGGATTTCTTACATAAGCAAAAGGTCCACTTATAATTAAATTAGATCCGCCGACTCCACTGGTTGTTCTTGTTTCGCTGCCTGCCCAACTCACTCCCCAGAATCTTATCAACTCACCAATAATAGCGATAACAAAACCGAAAATTAATGATAGTACAACTGGCTTAGCAAAAATTATCATTAAAACCAAAAAAGGCAGCGGTGTATAACTTCTATACTTAAATAATCTTTTTGCTACTTCAGACATTAACTTTTATTATACTACTCATTGATATATGCCTGCTGCCGCTTGAGCTGAGCTCTGTGTGTTTTTTTTAGTCTTTTCTTTTTTTCAAGCTCACCAAGTTTCTTAATAACATCATTAAAATCTTTAAATGGGAAAAACGTAATCCTTTCAATTTCACAATATCTAAGCAGATCATTTTTTGCGAAGACAAAGTCGCAGTATTCCACAGCATCTTTATCCGAATTTCCATCGCCGATAAAAACCGTAAAATCATCATCAGAAGAATTATTTATAATATGATTCCTTTTACAGTTGGATGAGCTGAAACAAGCCTCATCGTAATAAGGAAATTCGGGAATCAGTCTGTCTCTAACTTCCAGATGATTTGAAAATGTTTTTATTCCTTTGATGTTATTCTTTTCTAAAATTTTATCCACGTAATAATCAAAGCCATCGCTTAAAATGTAAAGCTCTGTTTTTCTCTCGTTGCAGTAATCTATAAGATTATTGAATGTGGGATCAACATACATCTTGTTTATAAACTCATCGAGTTTTTTTTTATCAATTTTTGGTATCGAATGGCATAACTTTATCCAGCATTCTTTTGAAGAAATCCTGTCGTTCAACAGATCATCCACTATTTCATCCGATTTATCTTTATCTCCAAATTCCCTGAATATGGCTTCACCAACATCTATTTCTGTAACAGTTCCATCAAAATCCATAAATATTTTAAATTTCTTTTCCATTAATTCTTTGTTATAACCATCTTTTTAACTTCTACAAAGCTGCCCGCTTTAATTCTATAAAAATAGATTCCGGGTTCCAGATTGTACCTTCGGAAAAGAATATCATGTCTTCCGGCTGAATATCTCATTCTTTTAATTTCGTCAATTTTCTGAACGCTGCTATTAAAGAATTCAACGCTGACATAAGTTCGTCTCGGCAGATAAAAACTAATCCTTGTTGAATCAGAAAACGGATTAGGATCGTTTTGAGCAACAATGATATCCGTGCTTGCACTTATATAATTAATTCTTGCAACTTCCGAATACTGTGAGTTACCTTTCGCATCATTATGTGAAAGGCGGTAATAGATTGTTCCAACACTTCCCGGATCATCATAATAATTATAAGATGCCAGATGATCTTCACTGTCAGCGTAAATTGTATCTACCACCCACCAGTTTACACTACCTGTGTCACTAGCATTCATCTTTTCCAATATGTAAAAACTTGAATCTGATTCATTAGCAGCATACCATGAAACATAGACAGAATCGCTCTGGAGAGTTGCGTTGAAACCAACAATTTGGGAAACATAAGTTCCGTTGCTGAATATTCTTTGAGCATAAATACCTGGTTCCCTGTTCCTGAAGTCCTTAAAAACAATGAACGAACCGCCGTTAAGATCCGGCACAATTGATAAATTACTTTTCTCTGATTTTTCTGACGAACTTGCTGTAATTCCATCCTTTTCCCATAACAATTCTCCCTTTGAAGAAATTCTCTGAGTTAAAATTCTAGGTGAGGATCCATCCGATCTGTTAGCAAACCAGCTTAACAAGGCTCCGCTATTTTCATCAGAAATTATCCTGGATTTGAATGCATTTTTTAATTCAAGTGTATTAGTACCTGCATTTTTAAAAATAACAGCCTTACCATTTTGGTCCTGGATTTTAACCATAACTGATTCAGAACCTGAAAAGTCCGAAGTCCAGGAAGCCCATAAATTTTTGTCATCTGAAAACAATGCTATGTCTTTTTTCTCTGAAAAATTATCATTTGTTAGAAAAGGATTTTTCCAGAGTGGTTCGAGTTTATCCGAGTATAAACCCTGACTAATTTCTTTTTTATTACCTTCATATTGCCAGCAAACATAAACTCTGCTTTTGCCGAACGAACTCACTGAATAATTACTAACACTTTTATTTGTAAATGAGATCATCAAACCTTGATTACCTGTACTTTCTAATTTCCATCCGAGGTGCTGACACTTAAGAATACTTTTGCCTTTTATGTTTTCCATCCAGAAAACAAACACACCAATGTCCTGATCGGTTACTAACTTAGTTGTACTCATCCTGTTATTCGACCTGTAAACCAGGACCTCTGTACTATCCAATGTTCCATCAAAATTTATTTTCTTCAACATAACTTTATAATCACCAAGAAAGCCTGGCTCCTTAGCCAGGTAGCTTATATACAGATTACCTATTTTATCAACAACCATCGAATAATCATTTACATCATCCTGGGTATTAGTTATTTTTATTCCGCTTTCGGACCATAAAAGACTTCCTTTTGGGCTTAACTTTTGAACATATAAATCACCTCTGTCTCTCTCATCCATACCGTACCACAACACAACCGATTTTCCATCATTACTATACTTAGCAATTGGATTCACCTGCTGTTCTTTTGCTAACGTTACTCTTTTCCCATCAGTACGAAAACTTATACTTGCATCGTTATCAAAATGTATAAAGTAAACTCTCTTGAGACCGTCAATTTTTGAATCCTGCCAAAAAACAAATCCGCCACCACTTCCATCGGTAACTGCGGAAAGATTTACTGGGTTCAGGACATTACTTACAATTTCAGTATTTATTCCAGGATTGCTCACCCACTGACCAAATGAGAAAGGAACAATCACCGAAAAGATTATTAAACTTTGAAGCAATGCCCATTTTTTTATTAACAGTTTCATCATAGTAATCAGGCATTTCTACCTTATCCCTGGGCAACAAAATCAAAGTCTTCATTAAAGAGTACACTAACAAGTTTCGAAACACCTTCATCCTGCATTGTAACACCGTACATTGTTTGGGCAGCTTCCATTGTCCTTTTGTTATGAGTTACGACGATAAATTGTGTATCGCTACTGAAGTCCTCAAGTATTTTTGTGAACCGGTCTATATTTGCATCATCCAGTGGTGCATCAATCTCATCAAGAATACAAAACGGACTCGGTTTAACAAGATAGATTGCAAATAACAATGCAATCGCAGTTAAGGTTTTTTCTCCTCCTGATAACAAATCTATTGAAGTTGGACGTTTGCCTTTTGGCTTTGCTATAATTTCTATTTTAGCTTCAAGCGGATCGACATTTTCCTCCAATCTCAGGTCGGCTTCATCTCCGGGATTGAATAAACCGCGGAAAATTTCTATAAAATGACCTCTTATTAACTCAAAGGTATTTGTAAATTTTTCCTGTGCAGTATTATTAATCTCTTCAATTGTTTTAACAATGTCCTTTTCGGATTCAAGAAGATCTTCCCGTTGTTTTAACAGGAAATCCTGACGTTGCTTTTCTTCTTCATATTCTGAATAAGCCAGCAGATTTATCGGGCCAAGGTTTTTGATTTTGTCTTTAAGCATATGTACTTCTGCATTCTGCTCAGTGAAGTTGAATGTATCAAGATCGGCGAATTGTTTATGTTCAAGCTTGAGAGAATAATTTTCTTTTATATGTTCAATTAAATTTTCGGATTTCAACTTGAGTTCATTAAGCTTTATATCGATTGAATGCATTTCATCTGAAATTGATTCTTTTTCATTTCTTAACTCATTAAGATTATTGTCCTGTTGATTAACCTTAACTCTTAATGTTGAATGTTCTTCCTCAATCTTTCCGACTTCAACCTGCATCGAATCTTTTATGTTCAACAAATCTTTTAGTTCAATTGATTTTTTCTCAATATCAATCTCAATGTTCTTTATTTCATCATTTGCCCTGTTAATATCTTCTTTTCTTCTTTCAATAGTGTTTTTTATACTATTAATATTGTTTTCTGCATTCTCTTTACGGTTCTCAAGATTTCGTTTATCTCCCTGGAGTCTTTCAAGCAGAAGTTTTTCGTTATTATGTGATTCAATTGCAGACTTATATTCATGATCAATTTCAATCACAGCATTTTCTATATCACTTAAGCTCTTCTCAGTACTCATTCTATCTTCGATCAGTTTTTCAAGTTCCTCATTAACGTTTAATCTTTCATTATCAATATTAACCGATTCGGCAGCAAGTTCTCTAACCTGGATATGTGTGGTTTCAATTTCATCATTGAACTTATTTTTTTCGAACTCGAATTGAGCTATCTGTTTTTCAATGTTTGCTAGATCATTAAGCAGCATTCTTCCCCGTTCACTTATATCCTTCAGATCGATACTGTTTATTCGTGAATCAATATCTTCAATTTGTTTTTCGATTTCGGAAAGCTTGTTTTGATAAGAAGGCAACTCATTTTTCAGTTCATCAAGCAACTGTTTTCTGCCAAATAAAGAATCATCAACTCTTGGGACTGAACCGGCTTCGATTATCCCATTGCTGTCGATGTAATCCCCTTCCTTCGTAACAAATTTGAAAAAGCCAAATTTCCCGGATAATTGCAAAGCTGTTTCTAAGTTTTCCACAATTACTACATTCTCCAGCAAACTATCGAAATAAGGTTTCCATTTAGTTGCAGTCTGTACAAATTCAGGTGCGAAACCATAAACATCTTTTACTTTCCGCAATTTCTTTTTACTTCTTTTAACATTCCAGCGCTCTAAACCTGCAACCAAACCTTTCTGATTACTCCTCCCATTCCTATAAAAATAAAATGAGGCTTTACCGGCTTCGTTTTTCTTCAGGTATTCAATTCCGCTTTTCAGATCATCAAGTGATTCAATTAAAATATTGTTTAGATTATTTTTCAACGCCGCTTCAACTGCAATCCTGTATTCAGATGTGGCATTACCGCTGTTTGCAAGCAGTACAGCTTCTTTTTTATTCCAACCGGAGTTTTCTACCAATGCTTTGGAACCAGCAGAAAATCCCTCAAGGTTTTCAACAAGATCCTGGATAAAGATTATTTTATCCCTAACATTATTGATCGTCGATTTAAGCTCAAGCTCTTTTGTTTTGAGATCATTGAGTTGTTTTTCTAAATTTTCCTTCTCTTTCTGTTTTTGCGAATAGGTTTCTTCCGATAATTTTATTTTTTCATTTACACTTTTTCTCTCGTTATCAAGATCCTCGATATAACCAACCGTTTTCGCTACGTTATTTGTTATCCCGAGAATTTTATCATTAAGCTTATTTATGATTTTCTTTTTTTCGTCCAGTTTCTTTTCAAGGTTATCAAGTTCATTTTCTTTTCCAGATACAACCTTTAATTTTTCAATCAGTTCTTCTGACCCTGATTTGTAAACCGATTGTTTTTCCTCAAGCTTTGTTTTATATCCATTCAAATTTGAAGATAATTCCCCGATCTTTTTTATGCTGCTTTCTATCTGATCAAAAATGCCTGAAATTTCTTCTTCGCCGTTTTTAATTAATTCTATAGATTGATTTTTTTGGTTTTCTAATTCAGAAATTTCGCCCGAATATCTTTCGATATTTTTTCCCAATGAATTTTTTCTTTCCTCAGAAATTGAAACAGCACTTTGATGAGAGTAAACCTTTTCTGTTTGGGCAGATATTTCGCTGCGTTTCATATTTAACTCGGTTTCAAGCTCTTCAAGGTTTCTCTTCAGATCATTCAGATTACCTGACAATATTGACATCTGGCTTTCAATCTCACCCTTTCTGATAAGTTTTTTTTCCCTGCTTACTTTTGAAGTTTTAATTTCTTTATCAAAAAGCGCAAGCTCTCTTTCAGAATAATCCAGTTCAAGTTCACGAAGAGTTGATGAAAATTTATTATACCTGTCTGCTTTCTTAGCCTGGCGTTCAAGCGAGTTTACTTTTTTTGTAACTTCTGATATAATATCATTCACACGAGTCAAATCATTTTTGACTTCATCAAGTTTCCTGAGTGCTAATCTTCTTCTATGCTTATATTTTTTAACTCCTGCGGCTTCCTCGAACATCATTCTTCTTTCATCTGCCTTATTACTGAGAATCGTTTCAACCATTTTCAGTTCTATAACCGAATATGCGTTTGCACCAATTCCTGTATCCATAAAAAGATTGGTAATATCTTTTAAGCGGCAGAGATTTTTATTTAGAAGGTATTCACTTTCTCCTGATCTGAATATACGGCGTGTAATTGTTATATCTGTATACTCGGTTGGTAAAATTCCTTTTGTATTATGAATGGTAAGAGATACTTCTGCCATGCCCATTGGCTTCCTGGCTGAAGTGCCGTTGAAAATCACATTTTCCATCTTATCGCTTCGCAACATATTGCTTTTCTGTTCACCGAGACACCACCTAAGCGCATCAACAATATTAGTTTTACCACAACCGTTCGGTCCAACAATTGCAGTTATCCCTTCATTAAACCTGATATTCGTTTTATTTGCAAAGGATTTAAATCCAAATATTTCTATACCTGACAGATACAAATCTTACCTCAACCTAAAATACTGTATTGCTTAAATGTAAAAAGGATATACTGTATTGCAGAGTTCTTTACTTCAAAATAGAATAATACTCCGCTAACTAACAGGAGAATAAACAGAATGCTATAAAAATAAACCGCCCCCGGATTAACATCAAAAATAACATAAATACCTTTTAATAAACGATATAAAATCCATACAAAAAGAACAATCAAAGCAAAATAAATATATACATTGAAAACATCGGCTACCAGAACGCGATAAAGCACAATGCCAAGGGGAATCAAAAAAACCATCGGAAGCAATGCCCAAATCACTGTGAAGTAAATGCTTGCTAAATAAACCCGCATTCTTATAAAAAGTGAAGCGGTTTTTATTATCAGTGCAATAACCAAAATGAATAATATTCCAATGATTGTAATCCAGACTATTGCATTAAACGGATGCCAACAAAGATAGTTTATTACCTTAAGAAGAGCAGGATAGCCAAATGCAAGCAAGAGTTTTTCAAAAATTAAATCCGTTTTCAGATAGTATAAAATATTACCGATAATCAGTGCATTAACTATTACGATTATAACGCCTAAAAACGTGGTATGGTAAGCAGACATGATTCTCTGATCTCTGACATCGGCGTAAAAATTGTATGGCTTCAATAACGCTCTTGATGCATCCTCCCTGAATTTTCTGCCTGAATTAACAAGTACGCCCATCAGGAGAGCTAATCCCAGACCGAACAAAATAAAAACCATAGGGGCATCATCTTTTTTGCTGCCTATCGGAATCGTTACATTTTCAGTGTTGTTTAATTTTGATGATACTACTTTAAACGCCAGTCTGTTTGTTGTTCTGTTCTCATCTACCAAACCGAAATTGTAAATATTTCCGCTATTATATCCGAACAAGAGAGAAGAATAATCACCGCTGATATCCATAATACTATTAATAAAATACCCAAATCCGGAATGGCTTTGAGAATAATCAATTAAGTCGGCAAAATATTTTGCCTGGGCTTCGTACGAATATTTGTTGACGTAACCATCGCTGTTACCCTCGTTAACTGTGTACGTTGCACTCGCTATGAATATTCTGCCTGTACCGAGTTCATTTTGCAAACTTGTAATTTCATCTTCTTTATCAGAAGGAAGTTCATTTATCAGCTCAAGACCGTACATATCCAGATTCTGAACATCTTGAATATCAAAATTTCCAAACGTGGCGTAAGTAACCCAGTTTGTATTTTTTTTAACGAGATCACCAAGATTTATTAATAGAGAACGATGAGCATCGATTGAAGTTAAATACGTTGTACCTAATCCAATTGCAGCTACAGCAGAATATTTTTTATAAGCATTAAAATAGCTTGAAAGGAAATAGCGACAGCGTGTAACAAAATTCTGATCCTGACTTATCTTCTCGGGAATCATTCCCACCGGAACTTCAATAAATGCAAGTAATCCATACTTCTCACACAAATGCAAGCAATATGGATGAGGCACTTTCTTCTCGATTCTAACTGTATTAAATCCTGCATCTTTTATCAACCTGATATCGTCTTCGAACTGACTGTAATCCATCATATCACCAAATACACTGAACTCAGGGATATAGGTAACTCCCTTAATCTTAAAATCATTGCCATTTAAAGTCACGGTTCTGTCCGTAACTCTAAAATCGTAAAGAGCTATTGTTCTTTCTATTACATCTAGGAGGTTTGATTCCTGCCACAATTCAACGCGCACAATATATGATCCGGGATTATCCGGCGACCATAACACAGGATTTCTAATTTTAGTCGAATTGTCTATGACTTTTTCCCTGTTTCGTCTCAAACTAAATACTTGAGATTCTGTTTCATAATCAAATGAGCTATCGGGAGATAGAACACGATATTTCAGAACCAATCCCGAAATAGTATTGGGTAAATTGTTTACAACAGCACTGCGGTTTATCACAGATGCATGGATATTCAGCTTTGCTTCGTTTCTATTATTATCTATCGTTTTGCCAAGTTCCAGGTTACTTATATTTATTGCCGGTATTTTATGAATGTAAACATCGTGAAGTATACCGCCATAATTTTTTGAAAACCAGAATCTCTGTTTAAGAGGAATTGTGATTTCGGAATCCAGTTTGTAAAACAGATCTACAGATAAAATATTCGCTGAGTCACTTCGAAGAATATCCCTTGAAAGATCTATTCTGAAAGGAAATTCACCACCTACATGTCTGTAAATTATAACATTGTTAACTGAAATATCGGCTCGATAGTTTAGTCCAAGAAATATAAGCTCAAACGAATTTGTCTGAAGTTCTTTTTTGGTTAAAGAGAATTTTTTTTCAAAAATGAATTCACCTTCGCCCTCAAAAACCGATGGAATGGTAACAGATACTTTTTTGTCGGATTTTTCAGTTGCAGAATATACTTCCCACTTTCCGTTTAACAGGGTAACATCCCTAGTTTCTGTAATGCCGAAAAATGAATAATCGAGAAGGTCGGGTTTGTAATTTGGTAATCCCCGGAATACTACCTGAGCCGAAGCAAATGAATTTAAAATAATGGCAAAAAGAAAATAAAATAGCAGGATATTTTTGCGAGTCAGCATCCGGGATGTATCACCTAAGTATAATATATAAAACTTGCAAATATACTAACGAAACGAGGCGAAATCAACGGAATTCACAGCATCTGGGACCTCAAAATCGCTGCTATTTAAGCATATCACAGTAAATTAATTATAATTCAGGTGGAGGCTATTATGCTTAAAAATGAATCTGCTTTTAAACAGGCACCCCCGATCAATGCACCATCAATATCGGGTTGAGATAACAAAGATGCAGCATTATCAGGTTTAACGCTTCCGCCATACTGGATAATTATTTTTCCCCCGGATTCTTTTGAAAAGTTTTGTGAAATATAATTTCTTATAAAAGAGTGCACTTCCTGAGCTTGTTCGGGAGTTGCGGTTTTACCTGTTCCTATTGCCCAAATTGGTTCGTAAGCGATAATAATATTGTTCAATTCTTCAGATGAGATTCCATCCAGTCCTTTGTGAAGCTGTTTTTCAACAACACTGTTTGTAATTCCTTCTTCTCTTTGAGCAAGAGATTCTCCGATACAGAAAATAACTTTTAAGTCGTCAGCAAGAGCTTTTTTATTTTTTTTATTTATGAGGTCATCTTTTTCGCCAAAAATTGTCCGTCTCTCGGAATGCCCGATTATAACATAATCACATCCGACAGATTTTAACATACCTGTCGATACTTCTCCGGTAAAAGCACCATCGTTTTCATGATAAACGTTCTGAGCACCGAGCTTAACAGGTGTGTTTTTAATTAGTGAATGAACTTCGCTTAAAGAGGTGAATGGCGGACAAACAATAACATCACATTTATTATCATTACCTAACCCATCTATTATTCCCGATACAAGATTCTGTGATTCGTTAAGGTCTTTGTTCATTTTCCAGTTGCCGGCTATAACTTTTTTACGCATTGTATCCTCTGTTTTTATATTCTACAATTTTTGTGATTTCAAAATTACTAAAGCTTGCTCTTTGCATCAATAATTTCATTTAATAAAGAAGATTAAAATATGTAACAGAATTCTTTCAAGATAGCAAATTCTGAATGTGCTTTATGAATTAATACTATTTTAGCAAACAATATCTTATTTTATTTAGATGAAGCTGAAATCAATTCCAAAGCAGGTAGTAATTCTCGGTCTGGTAAGTCTGTTTACAGATATAGCCAGTGAAATGCTTTATCCTGTTACCCCTATTTTTCTAACCGCCGTGCTCGGATCTTCAATGGCTGTAGTCGGGATAATCGAAGGAATTGCAGAAATAACAGCAGGTTTATTAAAAGGTTACGCCGGTAATCTTTCAGATAAAATTGGTAAACGTTCGATATTTGTTATAATTGGCTACAGCTTATCAGCATTATCAAAACCGCTGCCCGGAATTTTTCCTAATATTTCCAGTGTAATAATTTCGAGAACAACTGACAGAGTTGGAAAAGGGATAAGAACTGCTCCGCGCGATGCTTTACTCGGAAGTTATTCTGAAGGAAACAGTGGAGCAATTTTCGGATTTCATAGAGGAATGGATACGCTCGGAGCAGCAATCGGTCCATTGGCTGCGATTCTTCTTCTCTATCTTTACCCGGATAATTTTCAATTGGTTTTTCTTGCAGCATTTGTTCCATCAGTTATTGCAGTTTCATTTACATTTATTGTAAAAGACCGAACTACTACAGGAAAATCAAAATCGCAGTTAAGTTACGCTATATTCTGGAAAACTTCATCGAAACAATACAAAATATTACTTGTTTTAATTGTCATCTTTTCTTTTGTAAACAGCAGCGATGTTTTTCTCATCTTAAAATCAAAATCAATTTCAGGTTCAGATATTTTAGCAATACTTGGTTATGTTTTTTACAATTTGATTTATGCAGTTACCTCATATCCATTTGGAAAATTATCAGATAAATTTGGAAAAAACCTGATCTTCGGAATTGGCTTACTCATATTTTCTCTCATTTACTTTGGATTTGCTCTTTCAACAGAAATGATTTTTATCTGGATACTTTTTGCATTTTATGGTATTTACTCAGCTTCGACAGAAGGAATTTCAAAAGCGTGGATTTCAGATTTGGTCTCAGATGAAATGCGCGGCTCTGCAATCGGTTTGGTAACAATGCTATCCAGTTTTTCAATCATGCTTGGTTCATTTACTGCCGGAGTTTTGTGGGATAGTTATGGTTCAACTGTTCCTTTTTTGTTGTCGGCAGTTGTTAGTTTAGTAGTTGGCGTTCTGATTCTTTCGTTAAAATTCATGAAATAGAATTTATTAGCTTTCCGGAAACAATAGTTATTCATAAAATTCTCCTATTTCATTCAAAATAGCTATTTTGCGATTTAAAATATCATAACCTGATTTAATGGACAAAAAGAGAAAAAATATTGCTGTAGTTGCAGTCAGCGGTGGACTCGATAGCTGCGTAACTGCTGCTATGGCAAATCGTGAATACGAACTTGCTTTTGTACATTTTAACTACGGACAGAGAACCGAAAAAAGAGAATTAAAAGCTTTTAACGATATTGCTGATTTTTACAATGTTGAAAAACGTCTTATAGTTGATATTACTCATTTGTCTAAAATCGGCGGCTCTTCACTCACTGATAAAAATATAGAAGTATCAAAGGCGGATTTATCAAATAAGATTATTCCTTCTTCATATGTTCCTTTCAGGAATGCAAACATATTATCTGCTTGTGTAAGCTGGGCGGAAGTGATTCGGGCAAATGCTATTTTTATTGGTGCCGTATTTGAAGATTCTTCCGGTTATCCCGATTGTAGACCGCATTATTTTGATGCTTTTAATAAAGTAATAGAGCTCGGTACAAAACCGGATACAAACATTAAAATTATTACACCGGTAATCAGGTTATCGAAAGCAGAAATAATTAAAGAAGGAAAAAATCTCGATGCACCTTTCCATTTTACCTGGTCGTGTTATCAGAATGAAGATGTGGCCTGCGGTGCTTGTGATAGTTGTGCTCTAAGATTGAGAGGATTCCAACAAGCTGGAATTGAAGATCCGATTCCGTATAAACAAAAACCGGTTTATAGCTAAGAATGAAAATGAAAGTTCTAAGAGGAGAAAATGAAGAATAAATTAAACTTACTTGAAACATTCAAAAACGAATATCCCAACAGAGATTATAACATTATTCATGTTGCTCCCGAATTTACATCCTTATGCCCAAAAACAGGTCAACCGGATTTTGGAACAATTACAATTGAATACGTACCCGATAAAATTTGTGTTGAATTAAAATCATTAAAGCTGTATTTAAATTCCTTCAGGAATGATGGAATTTTTTATGAGAGCGTTGCAAACAGGATACTTGACGATCTAGTAAATGTATGCAAACCACGCTATATGCTAATTACTGCAGAGTTTAACGTGCGTGGAGGAATTTCATCCATTATTGAAGCCGAGTATATTAAAACA
>JAJDNK010000280.1 GCA_022340715.1 bacterium BMS3Abin03
GAAGATGATGAAGCTTTTATTGGTGCGCCCATTCAGGAGGCTGACAATAAATATTGTGGAGCTGTTTATGTTTATACTGATTTCGTAACTGATGTAAATCAAACTAAAAATTCTCTGGTTGAAAATTTTTATCTGGAACAAAACTATCCAAATCCGTTTAATCCTTCAACAAAAATAAAATTTGGTATTCCAGATGATGCAGGTAATGGAGTTATACTTGTAACACTTAAGGTTTACGATATATTAGGAAAAGAAGTTACAACGCTATTAAATGAGGAAAAATCCACAGGAAAGTATGAAATTGAATTTGATGGTAAAGAATTAACAAGTGGGATTTATTTCTATAAATTGAAAGCAGGAAATTTTCTTCAAACGAAGAAAATGGTGTTTATTAAATAATTGGCGTATTAAAATGACAAAAAATAAACTAGTTAAATGGCAAATTGTAGTAACCTTGATATGCATTTTTGCTTCAATTGGTAGTTCTCAAACAAACTGGATGAAAAATCCAAACAATCCTGTTTTAATTCCAGGCGGAAGTGGCTCATGGGATGAAACATCTTCTATAGTGAATACTATACTTTTTCACGAAAATATTTATAAAATGTGGTATGAAGGTGATAAAGGTATTGGATTTGCTACCTCACCTGATGGAATCGATTGGACAAAGGATACATTAAATAATCCTGTGCTGGAACCAGGTCTCTCCGGTTCGTGGGACGAAATGGGAATAAATAATGCATCGGTATTAATTAAAGATAACATATATCATGTGTGGTATAGCGGAATAGATATTTTTGATGATAACAGAATCGGTCATGCTACTTCTACTGATGGAATAAACTGGATAAAAGATACATTAAATCCGGTGATTGATCTTGGTGAACCAGGCAGTTGGGACGATGAAGAAGTTATGCATCCGTTTGTTATTTATGAAAATGACACTTTAAAAATGTGGTACAATGGTCACGATGGAATTACACAACGCATTTTGTTCGCAACTTCTTTGGATGGAAAAATATGTAAAAGATATACGCAACATCCGATGTTAGAACCCGGCTCTGGTGGAACATGGGATAGTAATGAATTGGGTCCCTTATCTATTGTGTATAGCGAAAATTTATATCATATGTGGTATACAGGATGGAATTTTGCGGATTTTCTTCAGATTGGTTATGCCACTTCACCAAATGGTTTTGATTGGGCAAAAAGCTCTGCTGTGCTCAGTCCGGGTGATCAAGGTGAATGGGATAACGGAGCAGTAGCACTTCCTTATGTGATTGTTGAAGACAGTTTATTTAAAATGTGGTATGGTGGAACAGATGGAAATCTTTTCCAGACTGGATATGCAACTTCAGATTTACCGGTAGATGTTAAAAATATTGATGATATAATACCTGTACAGTTTTCACTTTCACAGAACTATCCTAACCCATTTAATCCATCGACAAAAATAAGATTCACGATTTTAAATTTCGAATTTACAAATTTGAAAATTTATGACATTATAGGAAATGTAGTTGCAACACTTGTAAATCAAGAGTTATGCGAAGGAAAATATGAAGTTGAATTTGATGGTTATGAACTAACAAGCGGAGTTTATTTTTATATATTAAAATCAGGAAATTTTATTGAAACAAAAAAGATGATTCTACTACGATAATCTACTACAGCAGATCGTAGAATGGATTATGGTTTAATAATTAAATTTTAGTGGAATGCATTAATTCGCTATATGAACTTAGCAAGATAATTTTCAGATAAAATAGAACGATTGGTAGAAATTATAATGCCTGCACCAAGGAAAAGGATACAGGCATTTTTTGCTTTTAGTGAATTGTGACTTGTTGTCTAGTTATAATAAAATATCGCATTATTTATTGAAATGCGTATTTGTTTACATCGGAGTGATTATTTGAATATTTAGGCTGGATGATGTCGGATTTATTAATCTGGTTCAAAGCTTCCTCAACATTATCACACATATCAAATATTTTTGAACCGCCTATTGCTTCCAGCATTGATTGAAAAACGTTTTTTGGTTTTATGATTTTTAAGGTACCGCCAATATTTTTTAGCTTCTTTAATGTAACTACTAAAACCCCAACAAAAGTCGAATCAAAAAATTCACAATAGCTTAAGTCGATGATAAAATCTCTGATATTTTGTTGTATATCATATTCGACTGTTTGTTTTAGATTTGCTGCCTGATGAATTGTTGCCCTGAGATCTACCTTTATAATTGCAACTTCGTTGCAGTAAACGGTTTTGATTGCCATGATAATTGCCCTCTATTAGATGCGGATCTAATAATATTATTTAAAAAAAGTCTAAGCACTTTCTAATTGTCAATTTACATGCCAGCAATTAATGCTTGAATTTATCCTGTTCCATTTATTTTATTCAGGGAAAGATTCAGAATGAGAATTTTGTGATTAATTGTAACATCGCAGATTTATCACTTAAGTAATGCTAAATCTGCGATTATTACATGCAAATTAAGGTTCTAATTCCACCTCGGGTTTAACAAGCAGTGGTTCGTCAAACACCTTTAATTTAAGAATTCTGCTTATTTCCACATGATCTTCATTTTCAGCTTTATTTACCTGATAATAAATATCGGAAATTAACGGAGAAAAATCTTTTTGCTCCTTTAATCTCTTACCGATTTTATCTAAATCGAGCGAAACCTGGGCAAGATGTTCATCTATATTATCCAGATATTTATCGATCGACTTTTTCTGATCGCCAACTGTATTGATGATGATATTGGCTATATTATTATTTGCATTATCTATATCCTGCTGAATTCTGCTTAGTTCGGTTTCAAGAAAATCTTTATCAAAGGTCTGTTCCTTTGATAGATGGTAGAGTATTTTTGATGATCCAATTGCATGATTCAAGTTAACAGTAAGATAAGCCGAGTAATATTTAAGTAATGTATTATCAGGTGTATCAGCAAATGTAGCGCTGATTGAAAATAATCCAAATAAAAATATCAAAATTAACATATATACATTCTTCATTTTTTTAATTCTCCTTATCAGAAATTTTTATCTATTTCAAAAGTTTTTAATCTATTATTTATATAACTAACGGAAGTTATGCACAATTACAGGAATAACTTATTGCACAACTTCCGTAACTCATTTAACTTTTATTAAGTAAGATTAATCTTACTCTTGTACCTTTAAATCATTTTCAACAGAAAATGCATCTGTATGAAATCTAACGAGGTTTTCAGCCCAGCTGCTTTGAACCTGTGAGTTTACGTTTCCTTCCAGGATTACAGAACTGTTATTAACTATGATGTGTATCGGTGGATTAGCAAAGTATTGCATTCCCCAGAACATCGGATCATTATATATTAGTCTTGCAGCTCTGATTCCGATTTCACCAGGTCCGAAAGTATTTTTTATTTCGTTGTTTATACTTTCAACACCGGAAATTTTGGCAACCTCATTCTGGAATTGAGTTTTAAGCCAGGGAAGATGAACCCAGCCTTTTAAAGTAACAACTCCGTTATCGCTACTAGCATTAATCCAGTCGAATACTCCATAGAAAAGATTTGATTGAATTTTATCAAGAACAGTTTTTGTAAGAACCGAATCGGCAATATCAGGCCTTTCTACGGTGAGGTTATTAACAACAATATAATTCTCATCAACAGAGTGTGCTTCTACTTCAGCTTCATTTTTATCATATAGAGTTGGAACTGTACCGGAGAGGATGATTTGATTACCTGTAACATCAACCTGAATATTATCGTTGGTAAGCAAATTCTTCTTAATAAGTTTGTATTGAACAAATATTTTTAGATTATTTTTGGACATTACCTGCCCGTCGTTCTGGGCAAATGATAGTGTCGTGAATAATCCAATACTCAGTAGAAGTAGAAAAAGATTTTTAATTATTGATTCAACGGTTGTTTTCATTTTATTCTCCTGTGAATTTATTTATAATCTATTTTATATCTGCGATTTAGAACATAGTAACCGTTGAATACAGGTTTTAGCTCCTTTCAAGAATTTTTACACTTAAATATTGTTTAAACTCAATTTATTTAGATTAAACTATTATTTGTTAATACTTTAGACGGGTATAGGAAAAGAAGGTTCTGATTTTTTGGTGACCCGGCACAATCCCCGCTTCATAGAATATATTATTTTGAGGAATTTGGTAGGGACATAGCGTTGCGATGTCCCTACATTGTAAATTTTTTACTTTACCTCATCCACATCATCAACTTTAAGAGTTAACAATCCTGCGAGAATCATCGAAACTCCTCCAAGAATTAATGTGTAAATTGCTTCGTGATTAAAAACTGTTCTTGTGAAAAAGCCAAGTACACTTGCAGCGGTTATCTGTGGAATAACGATAAAGAAATTAAATATTCCCATGTAAACTCCCATTTTTTCAGGTGGGAGTGAACCCGCTAAAATTGCATAAGGCATCGCTAGTATAGATGCCCAGGCTAAACCAATTCCTAATTCGGAGATTATCAGAAGATCGGGATTTTTAAAAACATAAAACGAAGCTAATCCCAAACCGCCTGCAACAAGGCTTATCATATGCACAGTTTTACGACTTGTTCTTTTTGCCAGCCAAACTAAAACAAAAGCCATTACAGCGGCAAAGCCATTGTAAACCGCCATTAAAACTCCAACCCAATCCGCACCTTCGTTATAAAGAGAAGATGTTGGATCAGTTGTCCCGTAAATATGATGTGTTACAGCGGGGGTTGTATAAATCCACATTGCAAAAAGTGCAAACCAGGAAAAGAATTGAACGTAAGCCAACTGCTTCATTGTTTTAGGCATATTGTAAAGATCGTTCAGCACAACAACAAAACCGTTTTTTGTATTTCCACTTTTTGTTAATGTTGAAGCGATCAATTGTAGAAATCCGAAAATGATTGCACCCACAAACAAAACGTATAAACCGTAATCATCTTCCTTAAGCACCAAAGCAAGAATAAGTGAAATTACAACCCCGGTAATCAACCAGATCAGACCATCTTTTAAAAACTTATTTGCGGTTATCTTTTTTCGTTCAGCCCTGATTTCAGCCATCGCCCCGAAATCATCTTTTTCTTCTTCAAATTTTTTTAACTCTTCAGGAGAATATTCTTTTGTGCTGAAGACTGTGAAAGCAACTGCTAAAAAGAAAACTGCACCGCCAAGGTAAAAAGAAAACTTAACCGAATCCGGAATTATGCCTTCAGGAGCAACATTAGAAATTCCAAACCAGTTTGTCATCATATAAGGCAAAGCTGATGCAACAACAGCGCCTGTCCCGATAAAAAAACTTTGCATTGCAAATCCCGCCGTTCGCTGTTCGGATGGAAGCATATCGCCAACAAAAGCTCTGAACGGTTCCATCGAAATATTTATTGACGCATCCATTATCCAAAGCATCCCTGCTGCCACCCACAAAGCGGGGGAGTTAGGCATAACTAGAATCGCTGCTGAGGCGAGAATAGCCCCGACTAAAAAATATGGTCTTCTTCTTCCAAGCCTGTTCCATGTTTTATCACTCATATGCCCAATGATCGGTTGAACGATTAAACCAGTAACAGGTGCAGCAATCCATAGAATAGGAATTTTGTCCAAGTCTGCACCTAATGTTTCAAATATTCTGCTTACATTTGCATTCTGGAGAGCGAAACCGAATTGTATACCAAGAAAACCAAAACTCATATTCCAAATTTGCCAGAAGCTTAAACGTGGTTTGTTCATTTTGTATCCCTGACTTAGTTTTGTTTAATTTCAAGTATAAAGTTTACACAATAATATGTATTTCGATGATATAATAAAACAAGTAACGGACAACCTTTACTCGGCTTTCTTTTATACTCCATCGATTTATGCAAAGAGCAGCTCTTTTCTTTTTTTGAATCCATCCGAAATAATTCCTGTTTACGAAAAATCCGATCTTGAAGCCTCATTAAAGCTTGTTGATAAATATCTTAAAAAAGATTTAACAGGTTATTGTTTGTTGGAATATGAAGCCGGTTACCTTTTAGAAGAAAAGTTTGAAAAATTCCTTCCCGGAGAAAAAAGAAAATTAATGCAGTTCTTCTTTTTCGATAAAGAAAATGTAAAGAAGATAAAATCCGATAAAATAGATTTTGGTGAAATTGATGTTGATGCATTTTCGATTTCTGAATTTAAGCTTAACACTTCCAAAACAAAGTATGCGGGCGATATCAAAAAGATAAAAGAGTACATTTCTGCTGGTGATACGTATCAGGTTAATTATACCATTAAAGGTAAATTTAATTTCAACGGATCATATCCGGATTTCTTTAAGAACTTGTTGTTTAATCAGTCTGCAAGATATTCAACATTTATAAACAATGGAGAAAATTTCATTATTTCACTTTCACCCGAGTTATTTTTTGTAACGGATCAAAAAGACATCCTAACCAAACCAATGAAAGGTACCTTAAGAAGAAGCTATGAACCGAAATCCGATTTATTAAAAGCAGGAGAGCTTGAAAAAAGTGGAAAGAACAGGGCAGAAAATATTATGATAGTCGATTTACTTCGTAACGATCTTGGAAAAATATGTAAGTATGAATCTGTGAAAGCTGAAAAAGAATTTTCAGTTGAAAAGTATGAATCGTTATTCCAAATGGTAAGCAATGTAAAAGGTAAGCTTAAAAGTAAAGTTGAATTGAGCGGCATCATAAAAAATATTTTCCCCAGCGGATCTGTAACCGGTGCACCGAAAATCAGAACGATGGAAATTATTAAAGAACTTGAAGTAGAGGAGCGTGGAATTTATACAGGTGCAGTCGGTATTATAAACAAAAACTCATCTGCAGTTAATGTTGCTATCAGGACAATAAAAATTGATAAAGAAAATGAAAAAGGTGAAGTTGGATTAGGAAGCGGTATAGTTTGGGAAAGTGAGCCGGAAGAAGAATATAAGGAAACAATACTGAAAAGTAAATTTCTCACTTCGCCTGTAAATCCGTTTAAATTAATTGAAACAATGCTGGTTGAAAATGGCAATGTATTTTTGCTCGAAGCTCATCTTGAGAGATTAAAAAAATCTGCACAGTATTTTCTTTTTATTTATAATGAAAAAAATATAAGAGAGATTTTAGATACCGAACTTGCTGAATTATCTTCGTATTTAAAATATAAATTGAGATTGACATTAGATAAATGGGGGAAAATTAATATTGAAATTTCATCGATTGTTGAATTACCAAAATTAATTAAAGTTGCTGTTTCCGATATAAGAATAAACTCTAGAAATACATTTCAATATTTTAAAACCACAAACAGAATGATCTATAATGAAGAATATGAAAAGTATAAGTCTAAAGATTTTTTTGATGTGATTTTCTTAAATGAAAAAGAAGAAGTTGCAGAAGGCAGTATTACAAATATCTTCATAAAGAAAAACGATGTCTGGCTAACACCGCATTCATCCAGCGGTATTTTGCCTGGGATTTATCGTAATTATTTTATCAACATAAATACTGAAATAGAAGAAACTATTCTTACGCTAAATGATTTATTATTGGCAGAAGAGTTAAAGCTGGTTAACTCGGTAAGGAAAGAACTAAGTGTCAATCAGCTTGTGTCAGATAATGAAATTGTAGAGTATAAGTAAATTGTATAACTAAAAGACGAAATCAACCTGTAAAAACGGCATAACAAATAGATTCTTATCTGAATTTTTGATTTGAGTTTCAAAGTAAAACCTGGAACCTACCAAAATCCGGCTTTGTTCTGTTACATCGAAGTAAACACCTGGTGTAAAATGAACGAAGCTAGCAAAACTTTCTCCTCTTAGATCATTAACAATAACATTTCGATTGATATTTACTGGAAGAAGAAAAGGAGGTACAGGTAAATAAAGATTAGCATCAGGTTTTTCAGGTTCGAAATCAGATAACGTCTGAGCAGTGAATCCTGCATTAATAAATATGTTAGTTATCCATTCTTTATGTGCAGTATTAAATGTAATATTTACAAAAGGATCTACGTGAGCATTTTTATCTTTATCATGATAAAACAAGATATAATTTTCATCACCTGTTACACTAACTAATGTGTAGGCATCATAATAAATGTTTTGAATGTGTAATCCCCCATCAACACGGATACCCATTTCATTTTTTTGTGAGAAAAATCCGAGTCCGGCAATATAACCCCAAATACTCTTATTATTTTGAACAGAATAATTTAATCCGCCGAATAATGCGAAATGTTTTGACAGTTTCATATCAATATCAAAACCAGCTGTTAATGTAGACGTATTCCACTTAAGATTTCTTCCTTCATAATCATAAATATTTGCTCCGGAAACTTCACGATAAGTAACAGTGCCATCCTCATCATTTAAAATTGTTTCATATTCAAATTCTCCCTGAGCATTTACCTGTGAATGTCCTTCAACGGTTCCTAGAATTTGTTTTTGGGTATTGTACGAAAATCTTGGTGATATTGTAAATGATGGAACGTCGGATGTATCAGTAATATGAACAGGGGCAAGATTAACTGGTCCGGTTACCTCGACATCCTGAAGATAAAAAGTTTTAACGATTTCCTTTTTACTGCAACCTGTTATAAGAAAAAATAATGTTAGACTGATTATACAATAGTGAAGCAGTTTCATTTCTTTCTCCCTTGAAAATGAATTAATTGCCAGGTTTTAAAGAATATTTTTATATAATCGATAGCTGACCGACAAAAATATTTTCATTTACATTATAAATTTATCGTTAAATAACTGATTAACATATAACTAATTTAAGTGTTTTTTATTTTTTGGTTTCCCATTTTCAGATATAAAATCATTATTTTTGTAGAAATTGTTGAGAAATCCTCTATTTCCGCAGAAAATTCAACGTTTAATTTGAATACACTTTTGTTTATGCTGCGAATAAATAATCTGATTATTAAGAAATTAATTTATCACTGAAAGTCATAGCGGGATTATTATACAATCCTATGCATAAAATTGTATTGATAATATTACAGGAGACACAAAAACTAAAAGATTTTGAAGATCTTATATTCTATCTTTATAATCCTGTCCTTATATCTGCTCTGATATTTTTTATATTACTCTTATTGCTTTACTTTTCTTACAAGTACATTTACAATCCTTTAATTCTAAGATACAAGAGTGAAAAAGAAAAATTTGAATTAAAAACAGCCAGATTGCTTGCTCTTTTTTCTGAACTTGATCCCAATCCGATTATCAGGATTAATATTTCTGGGAAAGTTGCGGGATTAAATAAAGCTGCCAAGGAAAGATTTAAAAATATAGAAATTGATTCCAGTAAAATTAAAGTATTACTTAAGGATGTAGATTTTAATTTAAAGAAAGCAATAAAAAATAATGAATCATTAGTTTTAATCCAGGAAATAAATGATAAAACATACGAGATAAACTTTCATGGTATTTCGTATCTGCGTATGGCTCAGCTTTATTTTTTAGATGTGTCGGAAAGAAAAGAATATGAACGTCAAATGAATAAATATCAGAAGCTTCTTAGAGATGCTTCTGCCCAATTGAATGAAGTTCTAGAAACTGACAGAAAAAAAATTTCCGGTTTACTTCATGATTCTATCGGACAGAACCTTCTTTTAATAAGAATGAATATAATGAACTATAAAAAAAATAATAACAACGGTTTCGATGAAAATGAAATTAGCAGAACAATAGAATTACTTGATTCAGCCATACTGGAAGTAAAAGAAGTTGCCAGAAATTTAAGGCCGCAAAATATTGAAGAACTGGGTTTGACTACAGTTCTAAAAATGATGTGTTCGAATGTGTCCCGCGAAACTGGAATAAAAGCAAATGTTCAAATTGCTGAAGTGGATTCGGAATTGGACCGCGAGTTGGAAAATTGCATTTTCAGGGTAACGCAGGAAGCATTAAATAATATAATGCGTCATTCAAAAGCTTCGAAATTTGCTGTTGATCTTTCTACTCAGGATGAAGTAATCACCCTTGTTGTTTCAGATGATGGAATTGGGTTTAAACCCAAGCAATTAATGAATGATAAATATTTTTCGGATGGAATTGGAATAATGAATATGCAGGAAAGAGTTGAAAGGGTAAACGGATCATTTCACATCGATTCCGATTTTAATACCGGTACAACAATTATTACACAATTTACAATTAGACAACAGTTAGATGAAACAAAATCCGAAGATAAAAGTTCTGATCGCTGATGATCATACTCTTTTCAGAAAAGGTATTATAAAAATACTAAATGAACTTCCACAGGTCTTTGTAATTGGAGAAGCAGAAAACGGCGAAGAGTTAATTAAAAAGTATTTTGAATTATACCCGGATGTGATTTTAGTAGATATCGCAATGCCTATAATGAGCGGACCTGCGGCAATTAATAAGATCCTTAAACGGGATCCAAAAGCAAAAGCTCTATTTCTATCCATGTATGATAGCGAAGAATATATTTACAGGGTGCTGGATTGTGGTGGAAAAGGTTTGATCAGTAAAGATATTGTGGAGGGTGAACTAACTTATGCCCTGGAAACTGTATTTAATGGCGAAAAATATTTTAGAGGGGATTGGAACGATAAAAAACTGGAGGACCTGGTTAAGCGATTTGAATCTCGGCAAATTAATTTTACAGATTCAGATGATGAAATTAATTTTAGGGAAGAGCAGATTCTTAAATATATAAACGATGGTCTCAGCAGTAAGGATATGGCTGAGAAATTGAACATTAGCAAAAAAACCATAGATTTTTACAGATCTTCACTGATGAAGAGGTTCGATCTCAAAACTCCTACCGAATTAGTCCGTTTTGCTATAAAATATTTTGAGGATAAGGGAGAATAACAGGTTTTGTTAATCGAAAATAAAGTTTATCCTGATACCATTTAATCTATTGCCTAAAATTATAGTTAGTATAAGTACTAATAAACCTGTCGGATAAAATTACTACTTTGCTCCCGTTCTGTTAATATTACTAAATGTACATCTAAATTTCATTTAATTTAACAGGAGGGTTGTTATGAAACTTTATAATAGATTTTTAATTGTTCTCAGTGTATTTGTTTTTGTATTAAACATTAATTGTTTTGGACAAGTTTACGGTAAGTTGTTTACCCGTGCTGCAGCTAACGAGAAATTTGGATCCGTTATTGATTCGGTAGAGCTTTCGGTAAAAAACTTTCAGAGGTTGTTGAATCAAACTGACAATTATGCTATGTTCAAAATTGTAAATTATACAATAATTATACTGGATCAAAACAGGCAAGTTCTTTATCCTGAAGGTTTAATAATAACAGCCGAAGAAGTATTCACAATGTTTAGCAAATCGGTTATAGAAGATTTAATATCCGTTGGAGATTCGAAATTTGTTTTTTTTGAGCAAAGAAATAAGGTGTTATCGGTTACAATAGGTAATGTAACAATGGAAGTAGGCGGATTATGCCCACCAATTTGTCTATAATTATTTTAACATGAAGTTTGCATATATTGTATTTTTTATTTCAATAGCTATCTGGCTATTTCCTGCAATTCGCCAGTATAAAACAAATCTTTTCTATTTTTTCCTGATACTTGCACTAGAAGATCCTGCAGTGTCCATAGTTACCTTGTTACTCGATATACTTGATCCAACCTTCGTTCATAGTATAGCATCGATGTTACTTTTTTATTCTATTGATTTCAATTTGGACAACATTAAAAAGAACTGGATCCTGAATGTGATTTTGGTAGTTTGTTTTTTTATAGGTTTATTGGTTATTGATAACAACTTCTTTTTGATAATTATAATCCATACTCTTATTCTTGGTAAATTTATTAAATATATAGTAATCAGGTTGCACAATAAAAGTGAAACAAATCTTTTTTATTTAGTTTTAATATTCTATGAGTTAACTATTCTTGTTAATCTGATTGTTTTCTTAAGTGAGAATAATATTGGGTATATGTTACATTATATAACATTAGCATTTCAATTTTTGATAGCTATTTTCTTCACTGTTTTCAGAGTGGATAATCCAATCCTGGTAAGATCATTAAGGTCATCAATCTGAAATATTATATTTAGCTCAAATTTCTAATTTAACGGGGGAATTAAAAAAGTAACTTTTTCCTTCATTATTCGATCAAAGGTGTTATTTTCTTCTCATTTAGTTAGTACATGTACTAATTGATCGGAAAAATCGCGTTAAATTGTTAGTACATGTACTAATGACTTTTATATCGAAAGATGTTAGACTACCACCAGGAATTTCAATAATTATTATTTGTATAAAGTATTAATATTCAAAAGGAATTCTTAATTGTTTTAATAAAAAATTAATCATAAAAACCTCGGGGTCAAGATGAAAAAGTGGGCAGACTACTTGATTTCGGCGATGAGAATTACGGAAGGTACTAACGCTAAACTAACGGCATATTTTAAGGTACATCAGGACAAAGGTGATTATATTGGTGCTGGTGTAACCTGGACAAAAGAAGAAGTATTGGAAGCGATGAAAAACGGTGAGGCTTTTTTAACTATTTATAAAGAAAATAATGGTAAATGGAAAAAAGGTTTCTGTGTACAGGAAATAGCTTTCAGTCATCTCTTTAAAAGATTGGATGAAAAAAAGGAAGAGAAAAATCATACTGTACTGTTACCGGAATTTTAGTGAATAGTGAATTCACAAATTCTATGAGTAAGTAATATTAGATTGGGGTGCCGGCTTTTCTTTTGGGGGAGCCGGCCTACATTTTTGATAATTGCTGGCTGACCATTGGGGGTGGTCAGCTTTTTTATTGTCTTATTTGTTCCTTACGATTACCCGCCTTATAAAATTCAATGAAAATCAATAAAAAGCTTTTATTGGAATATTTTAATATCTTTCGATTTACTTAGTATTCTAATTTTCAAGCGTTTATGAATTCCGGTACAAGTAATACATCAAACCGCAAAAAAGAGCACCTTGAACTCTGCGCCACCAATAAAGTTTCTTTTAAAACTAAAACGAACGGATTTGAAAATTATGAATTCAAGCATTATACTATTACAGAAGTTGATTTAAATAAAATCAGCTTTAAATATAAATTTTTCGGTAAAAAAATTAACTTTCCGTTTTTAATTTCCTGTATGACAGGCGGAACTGATGAAGCAAATAATATAAATGCACAACTTGCGTCGGTTGCTGAAAATCTTAGGATTCCTATTGGTGTCGGTAGTCAGAGACAAGCACTTGAGAATAAAAACTATTTAGATTCATTTAAGATTATTAGAAAAAATGCTCCTGGTGTACCTGTCCTTTCAAATATTGGTGCTGCGCAGGTAGTTCAATTCAAATCGATTGATCCAATTAAAAAAATTATAGAGATGGTGGAAGCAGATGCCTTTGTTATCCATACAAATCCACTTCAGGAATTATTGCAGGATGAGGGTGAGATTGATTTTAAAGGATTGTTAAAAAAAATAAAAATGATAGTAAATAATCTGAAAATTCCGGTAGTAGTAAAGGAAGTTGGTGCCGGTATTTCATATGAAGCCGCTAAAAAACTTCTGGATGTTGGTGTTAAAGGGATTGATGTTGCCGGAGCTGGAGGTACAAGCTGGGCAGGTATAGAAATATTACGAAGTAAAAAAAGTGAAGATAATTATTTCTGGGACTGGGGTTTGCCTGCAGCATTTTGCATTAAAGATGTTTATAAATTAAAGAAGAAATATAAATTTACCCTAATTGGTTCAGGAGGAATTGGTACAGGTCTGGACGCAGCAAAAGCTTTTGCACTCGGTGCCGATATTGTTGCATCGGCAAGACCTGTTTTGATGAATCTTAATGAAGGTGGAAACGAACAGACTGAAGCTTTTGTAAAAAATATATTTAATGAAGTAAAACAAATTATGTTCTTAACTGGCTCAAAAAGTCTAAAAGAACTTCGGAATAAAAAACTCATAAAAAAGAAACTTCTTACATGAACACAGGTGAAATAAAGAAGTTCTCAAAACTTTATGAGAGAGAAAGAAAAAAAATAGATGTTCGTCTGATAAATTCTGTAAAAACCAGAAAACCTAAATCACTATACGAGCCCGCACTTTACTTGGTAAGTAGTAAGGGAAAACGCATCAGGCCATTGCTTGTGTTGCTTACAACAAAAGCAGTTGGCGGTAAATTTAAGAATTCGTATAATGCTGCTGTTGCTATGGAGCTTCTCCATAATTTTACACTTGTTCATGACGATATTATGGACAATGCCGATAAGAGACGCGGCAGGTTAACACTTCATAAAAAATACGATACAAACACTGCGATATTAGTTGGGGACAGCCTATTATCCGTTGCTTATGAATATATTCTTAAGGATAGTAACGGTAACGCAAAGAATATCATAACATCTTTCACAAACGGACTAGTTGAAGTTTGCGAGGGACAAAGTCTCGATACGGATTTTGAAAAGAGGTATGATGTTACAATTGATGAATATCTTTTGATGATCAAAAAGAAAACGGCTTCAATGATAAAAATATGCTGTGAAATAGGTTCAACTCTTGGGGGGGGAACAAAACAAGAAGTAAAAGCAATAACTGATTACGGATTAAATCTTGGTATTGCTTTCCAGATACAGGATGATTTACTGGATATATCAGCCGAAGAATCAAATTTGGGTAAAAGAATTGGCGGTGATTTATTGGAAGGAAAAAAAACATATTTGTTTATAAAAGCACTTGAAAAATCGACAGGAGAGGATAGAAAATCGTTACAAAAGGTAATAATAAACAAAGGCATCAGAGTAAACCAGATTAATAAGTTTAGAAAATTATACGATGAATTGGGCGTGATCGAAGATGCCAAAACTGCAATTAATTTGTATACCGGAAGGGCATTACAATCTCTTTATATTATCAAAAAAGAAGAAGATAGAAAAATTTTAATTTGGTTTGCAGATAATCTTGTAAAAAGAAAGAAATAATGATAGAACGCGTTGTAAAAATTAGAAATAAAGCTGGGCTGCATACAAGACCTGCGGCAACTATAGTTAAAATTGCTGCAAAATATAAATGTGAATTTTTTATTTCACGCAATGGTATGAACATAAATGGTAAAAGTATAATAGGTGTTATGACTCTTGCAGCAGAAGAAGGTGCCGAGTTAACTCTTACATTCGATGGCGTTGATGAGGAAGAAGCAGCGAAAGAGATAACTGATCTTTTTGAAAGAGGATTTGACGAAGAATGAAATCGTTTAAAGAAATATATAAGTCCGCTGAAAATAAAATTGCGGGAATTGCAGCTGCTCCGGGTATAGTTATAGGAGAAGTGTATCTCTTTACAAAAGAAAAACTGGAGATCAGCAAAGCAGATATAAAAGATGTTGATGAAGCAAAAAGGAATTTTCAGGAAGCTCTTGAGAAATCAAAGAAAGAACTGAAGAAAATTTTTGCAATCGCTAAAGAAAGAATGGGGAATACGCGTGCAGGAATTTTCGAAGCACAATTAATGATTCTTGATGATCCTGTGCTGATTGATAACATTATAAAAAGAATTGAAGAAGAAAAGAAACAACCCGAATACATCGTTGATGATGAGATATCAAAATACCAGCAAATGATGTTCTTGTCGCACGAATCTTATATGAAAGAACGTGCGAATGATATCGAAGACATTAAAAACAGGATTGTGAGAAACCTCCGCAAAAAACGCTGGCAATCACGTATAAAAGGTGAGGTGATTATAGTTAGTGATTCATTAACTCCCGCAGATGCTTTGCTGCTTTCCCGGAACAATATAAAGAGTTTTGTTACAGATCATGGTGGATTAACTTCTCACGCAGCAATTATTTCAAGATCGCTGAACATTCCGGCTGTTGTTGGAACTCATAATGCAACTTTAAAATTAAGAGATAGACAAATGGTAATAGTCGACGGATTTTATGGTTATGTTCTGTTCGATCCAACTGAGGAACAAATTGCGTTTTTTGATGAGAAGCATAAGCACCTGGTACAACTGCAGAGGGAATTTGATGAGTTAGCCGATAAGCCTGCTGTAACTAAAGACGGAAAAGAAATAGAACTGCTTGCTAATGTAGATGTAACAGGTGAAATTGATATTGTAAAAACAAGTGGTGCAAAAGGAATAGGTTTATATCGTTCCGAACAACTGCTTGATGAAATGGATACGATTCCTAATGAGGAAGAACAGGCTTTGATCTATACAAGGCTGGCTTCCAGGATTTATCCTGATTCAATTACTATTAGAGCATTCGATATTGGTGGTGACAAGTTCAAATTGTTTGATTATGATGAACCGAATCCCTTCCTTGGTTTGAGAGGTATAAGAATACTTTTGGAAAACCCAGAACTTTTCAAAGAACAAGTACGAGCGGTTTTACGGTCAAGTGTAAATAAAAATGTTAAACTTATGCTACCAATGATTAGTACGATAGATGAGATTAATAGAACCAAGGAAATTATTGAAAATTGCAAAAAAGAACTTACTTCCGAACAAATTCCATTTGATAAAGATATTGAAGTAGGGATAATGGTCGAAGTTCCGGCAGCAGCAGTAATGGCTAAAGAGTTTGCTGATGCAACGGATTTTTTAAGCATAGGAACAAACGATCTAATTCAATATCTGATGGCTGTAGATCGAGGTAATGATCTTGTATCCGATCTTTACCAGGAATTTAGTCCGGTTGTTTTACGAACGATTAAGAAAATAGTTGACGATGCAAAACTGGTTGGTAAACCAGTTAGCTTATGTGGCGAAATGGCTGCCGATACCCTCGCTATGCCGTTGTTGATCGGTCTTGGACTTGAGTCATTGAGTATTTCGCCCCGGACAATTCCCTATGCTAAAAGAATAATTATGAGTTTCAGTCATGCAGATGCTAAAGCAATGGCGGAGAAATGTACAATGTGCTGCTACGAATATGAAATAGAGAAAACAATTCAGGAATTCTTTGAAGAGAATCAAATTATACGTACAAGAAATATCATATAAAAAATGAAAATCTCAGAACTCATAAAAAAATACGATACTCAAAATCAATACAATGTATTAATTGAGTCTTATAAACAAATTGAAAATACATGGGATACAGAAATAAATCCAAATAAGATTCAGGTAAACGAATTAAATAACATTGTAGTATCTGGAATGGGTGGTTCAGCAATAAGTGGTGATCTTTTAAAATGTTTTTTGAATGAAGAAATTAAAATTCCGTTAATTGTAAACAGATATTATTCAGTTCCGGATTATGCTAATCCAAAAACACTTGTTATAATTTCTTCCTATTCGGGAAATACTGAAGAAAGTATTTTATCTTTACAGGATGCTCTTAAAAAGAAATGCGGTATTATCGTAATCTCAACGGGAGGAAAGGTAAAAGAAATCGCTCAACAAAATAATCTTCCGTGGATTAGACTTCAGGAAGGATTTCAACCAAGATATGCACTTGGAACGAGTTTTTTCACACTGTTGAAATTGCTGCAATCATTAAAATTAATTCAGGAACAGGATAATATCGTAAATGAAATTATAGCGTTATGGAAAGAAAAGGGTTCTGAATATTCCAGGGAAGAAAATCCTGCTTTAGATTATGCCGAACAATTAACCGGATTCATTCCGTTGATCTATACTTCCTCAGTATTTGAATCAATTGGTTACAGGTTGAAATGCCAGTTCAATGAAAACTCGAAGCTTCATGCATTCAACAATGTTTTGCCGGAATTGAATCATAATGAAATTATCGGCTGGGAAACTTTTCTTGATAAACAAATTAATTTGAAATTAATAACTGTCACAGATAAAAATTATCATCCCAAAATAAATAAACGGTTTGAAATTACTTCCGAACTTGCCAAAGCCGCCGGTGTTGAAATAATATCTCTGCAAAGCAATTCAGAAAATTTAAAGGTAAGAATTATGGATTTGATTTATTTAGGTGATTGGATAACTTACTATTTAGCAGTACTAAGAGGCTTTGATCCTTCAGAGATCAATAATATTAACATATTAAAACAGCGGTTGGCTTAGTATTATTTTTTATAAGCCGATCTTCTATACAAAAAAGGCAGTGTTCATTAACCGTTTTCCAAAATATCTTTTTCTTCTACTCTTAATTATTCCTCAAACACTATCAGCACAATTCTTCTATTTCGGTAGAAATAAAGTACAGTATAAAGATTTTGATTGGAAAGTTATTTATTCAGACCATTTTAATATTTACTATTATGGAAATATGCAGAACATAGCTGAAATAGGAGCCAATTTTGCCGAAGAGGTTTACGATGAGTTAAAAGTTGAAATGAATAATATCGTTACCAGACGTGTTCCGTTGATTTTTTACAACACTTCTTTGGAATTCCAGCAGACAAATACAACTCCAGGTTTGATACCAGACGGTGTGGGAGGTTTTTTTGAATTTTTGAAAGGTAGGGTAGTTCTTCCTTCAACCGGGTCGATGAAAGACTTTAAGCATGTTATCAGACACGAACTGGTTCATGTATATATGACTAATAAGATATATAATGTTCTCAAAGATCATAGAATGACACTTGATAGAACACCCCCATTATGGTTTACTGAAGGACTTGCAGAATACTTATCATCTGATATCGACGCCCAGGCTGAAATGGTTTTACGGGATGCGGTAATTAACAATTACTTAGTTAGTTTGCTCGATATGTATAGGATTTACGGCACTTTTTTAATGTACAAAGAAGGCCAAAGTTTTCTTGAATTTGCGGGTGAAAAGTACGGTAAACAGAAAATTCTTGATGTGCTGGAAAATATATGGATGGATAAATCTTTTAAGAGGGTGATGGAATATACTTTCGGAACTACTATTGAAAACCTGGATAAAGATTGGCAATACTTTCTCAAGAAGAAATATTATCCGCTACTTGCCACAGATGTTCCCCAGGATCGCAGAGCTTTAAAAATTACTAAAGAAGGCTTTAATTTTTCTCCTGTTTGTTATAAAAATGGCGATAACAAGTTGATTTATTTTGTTGCAAATCGCGATGGTTATTCTTCACTTTACAGTGTCCCTGTTTCTGAAGATAATAAACCACTTGATAGTCCTTCGATAGTAGTTCGGGGTGAAAAGTCGAATGAATTTGAAGCTTTTCATTTATTTCAGTCTGCTATAGATGTTTCGAAAGACGGGTTGGTTGCGTTTGTTACAAAAAAAGGTGGAACAGATGTTATTCACTTTTATTCAGTGAATGATAAAGAAGTTATAAAAGATTTTCAGAATGATGAACTTATCAATATCATTTCTCCGAAGTTTTCACCGAGCGGAAACAGGGTTGTATTTTATTCGGTAGATAGAAAAGGATATATGGATTTATTTATTTATGATCTACGTGATGATAAACTTTTAAGATTAACCA
Organism: bacterium BMS3Abin03; assembly: GCA_022340715.1. Lineage (GTDB taxonomy): Bacteria > Bacteroidota > Ignavibacteria > Ignavibacteriales > Ignavibacteriaceae > BMS3ABIN03. Next base: position 19,363 of record JAJDNK010000280.1, read on the forward strand.
ACGATTATTACGATGACAGAGATCCGATCTTCGGTGTAGATGATGACCAGATAATTTTTACATCCGATAGAACAGGTGGTAAGTATGAAAAAAAATACAACCTGTTTTCTTTCGATCTTAATACTTATGAAATTAGTTATGTAACCTATCTCGGTACAAACAATTACTCACCGGCAATCTCACCAGATAAAAATAAATTACTTTTTACTTCTGAACTTGATGGTGTAAGAAACATTTGGGAACTGGATGTTAATCATAACGGTTTTAGTAAAACTATCAAGCGTGTATCAAGATTCTATACAAGCGCTTTCAGTCCTGCGTTCAGTGATACATCATCAGTTTTGTTTGCGGGATTTGAAAACTTTTCTATAAATTTGTATGCGATTAACAACTTTTCTACAGCTCTTGATACAACACAAAAGATCGAAATGGATATGGCTTCAGCAAGTGGCAGGTGGCTTGCACAGGTATTGAAGTTGCCGCCGGAAAAGAAAAAGGCAGAATATGAGAAAGAATACTCGCTCGATTTTGCACAAAGCATTGTAACGACTGATCCTTTATTCGGTACACGCGGCGGTGCTATTCTTTCTCTAAGTGATTTACTTGGAGATGATAGATACTATTTTCTTATATATAATAATGCAGAAGTTCAGAGTGATATATTAAAAAGTTTTAACGTTTTGCTGCAAAAAGTAAATCTTGCAAGCCGTGTAAATTATACATTCGGAGTTTTTCGTTTGAGCGGAAGAAGATATGATCTGAGAGATCCTGATCAATATTATTTTGAAAGAACTTTCGGCGGATTTATGGGATTCAATTATCCACTTTCAAAATTCCAGAGATTAGAAGCAACGGTTACTATTGCAAATTCAGACAAAGAAATAGTACAAAACGTTATTGAACGAAAAGCATTGCTAATGAGTAATTCAATAGCATTCGTTCATGATAATTCCCTTTGGGGTCCTACGGGACCTGTTGCAGGAAGTCGTGGTTTATTATTGCTTGGATACACAAGCGATGTTAAATATAGTAATGTAAACTATTTTTCGGTCGTAGCCGATTATCGAGAATATTTTAGAGTGGCATTAACAACATTGTTTGCCGTTAGGGCAGCTTTCTTTTACAATGAAGGAAAAGAAGCAAGAAGGTATATATTAGGCGGAAGTTGGGACTTGCGCGGTTACCGCAGGTTTTCAATCAGAGGAAAAAAAGTATGGTTTTCATCAATCGAATTTCGTTTTCCATTAGTAGATCAACTATTAATTAAATTTCCAATTGTCAACTTGGGTTTCAGCGGAATAAGAGGAGCATTTTTCTTTGATGCCGGAAGTGCCTGGGATGATAAATATGAAGAAACTCTTGGCTCAGTTGGTGGCGGAATCAGGTTTAATCTTTTCGGTGTGCTCACTTTAAGATACGATATTGGTAAAAGAATTGAAGATGATTTTAAACAGTTCCAGAAAGGTTTATTTTATCAATTCTTCTTCGGATGGGATTTTTGATCAAACGAACTTTAACATATCTATCGATTATAATCATTATTACAGGTTGTGCCAAATCATTAATAAAAATTATTTCCAATACGGATGAAGATTCTTACCCGATGTTTGGCAAAACCACATCAAAAAATTTCTTTGTTCCTGTCACCGTATCCGATTCGCTTAAATTAAAATGGGAATCAGATGTATATGGGAGCTTTACGAACTCATCGGTTGTTATTTATGATAAATATGTATTCACAAGTGATCTAGGAGGAAGAATATTTGTTTTTAATATTGAGGATGGTAAAAGGGTAGGATTGCTCAAAATTGGGGAGACAATTCCCGGTACTCCATTAGTTTTTAAATCTCTTATTATATATGCAACTGCAGAAGATAAAAACAATATATCAGAGTTAGTTTATTATGATTACGCAAATGGTAAACAACTTTATTATGAAGAAATTGACAGCAGAATTTTATCCGAAATGATAGCACTTGATGATGGAATAATTTTTTTAACAGAAAGTGGAAGAATTAATCGTTATGATTTAATAGGTAATTCAATCTGGCAAACAGAAACAAATAATAGAACAAGATCGTCACCTTCGTTAATTAATAATACTGTTGTATTTGGAAATGATGCTGGCGAAGTTATTACCATAAATGCAAAAAATGGCAAGATAAATAATAGATTTCATATTGGTGGAATTTTTAATGGTTCACCGACTATAGTGAATAATTCAGCTATATTTTCTAATAATAATGGCAAAGTATACTCGATTGATTACGGAACAGGAAAAATTAATTGGGAATATGATACAAGGGAAAGAGTTGTAATGACACCGGCATCAGATAACGAAAATATTTACGTGGGAAATCTTGAAGGTTCTCTTTTTTCGCTCAGTAAAGAAAGTGGCAAGTTGAATTGGATGAGAAATTATAATGGATTGTTTAATGCAACTCCTTTAATTACTAACTATAGAATTATCATTCCGGATCTCGATAAAGCTTTTTATATTATTGATAAAAATAATGGAATAATAAAAAATAAATATTCCCTTGATGCCAGAGCGAAATTAACACCGGTCTTTGCCGATAGCACTTTGTTTATTGGGTATGACAGAGGAATTTTAAGAGCTTATGAATTCATTTATTAAACTACTAATACTTATTGTTTTTAAATTTGTTTTAAGTAACTTTTCTTTCGCACAGGAATGTAAAGCAAATGTTACAATTAATAGTGATATAGGAAATGTAAATATATTCGTTGATGATAGTTTGTTTGGCAGCAACAAAAATGTTGTTGCTGAAATACCGGTTGGAATTCATAAAATTATAATTGTTGAAGATAATTATCGTTGGGATGCAAAAAAAATCGTTGATACTCTGAACATTCAAAATTGTAAAGATACAACAGTCAATTTTAAATTTTTGTCAGATGTACTGCTAAATTCTGAGCCTGGAAATGCAGAAGTGTTCAGCGGTGATTCACTTATCGGTTATACTCCCTTACGAATTCCTTTAGGCTTACAAAACATAAAACTTCAAAAAAATGGTTATGAAGGTAAAGTAATTAATTATTCTGATCTGAATCTGCTTAAACCTATTAAATTAAATTTTACTGGTGAATATAAAGATGGATCTTTTTTTAATAAAACTTTATTCAGAGTATTGCTTGGTTCGATGATTACATTAGGAGCCACAACAGCATATTTCAAACTTAAAGCTGATAATTATTTTGATGATTATAAGGCAAGTGGAGATCATGCACTTTTAGATAAGACTCACAAGTATGATCTGATCAGCGGGGTTTCTTTTGTTGCGCTTCAAATAAATTTTGGATTGATAGTTTATTATTTTCTTGTGGATTAAGTACTTCTTTCTATAAATTATTTATCCCGAAATTAATCTTTTTCAATTTATGCTAACTGTTCTTGAATGTATAAATAAATCGGCTGATTATCTTGCAGCTAAAGGTGTAGAATGTGCAAGGACAAATGCGGAATTATTGCTTGGGCACCTTCTTAAATGTAACAGGCTGGACTTGTATCTTAAATTCGATCAACCATTGAGTGAAAATGAAATTGAACTTTACAGGGAATTTCTGAAGAGAAGGGGAATGTTTGAGCCCCTTCAATATATTATCGGGTCAGTTGAATTTTACGGTTTGAAAATTAAGGTAACTCCATCGGTTTTGATTCCACGTCCTGAAACCGAATTGCTGGTAGAAACAGTAATTAATTCTGTGGATAAAGAAGATGAATTAAATATTCTGGATATTGGATGTGGAAGTGGTAATATATCGGTTGCTCTCGCTGCAAATTTTCCAAACTCAATCGTTACCGGTATTGATATAAGTGCGGACGCAATAAAAATTGCGAAAGAGAATGCAGGTTTACATAATCTTTCATCAAGAATCAATTTTTCATTAAAAGACATTTTAAAAGATGTTTCGTTTGATTCGAAAAAATTTGATATTATTATTTCTAATCCTCCTTATGTTTCGGAGATGGATTTTGAAAAAGTTCAACCTGAAATTAAAAATTATGAGCCGGATGTTGCTGTTACAGATCATTCTGACGGATTTGTATTTTTTCGAAAAATCTCTGGAATTTCAGATAAAATCTTAAGACAGCAGGGAATGTTATTTTTCGAAGTAGCAGTTAATCAATCTGATCATGTAAAAAAAATTCTTTTAAATAATGGTTTTGAAAATATCAATATTGTGAATGATTATCAGAACATTGAAAGAATAATTTACGGTATAAAGAATTGAAAGCAGTAGTTCAAAGAGTCAGTCAGGCTTCTGTAAAAATTCCATCTGAAAATTATTCTGCAAAGATAGAAAAAGGATTGTTGATCTTACTTGGAATCAAAACAGGTGATACGGAGAATGATGTAAACTTTGTAGCTGATAAATGTTGCAACCTGAGAATCTTCGAAGATGAAAATAATAAGATGAACATTTCTGTACATGAAATAAATGGTGAGGTACTTATAATATCTCAATTCACATTGTACGGAGAAACTGCAAAAGGAAATCGTCCAAGTTTTATAGAAGCTGCAAAACCTGAAGAGGCCATTCCTTTATACAATAAGTTTATTGGAAGAATGAAAATAAATCTTGGACAAGAAAAAATTAAATGCGGTATTTTCGGTGCAATAATGGATGTGTCATTAATCAATACCGGTCCGGTAACGGTTCAGGTAGAGTCAAAGAATAACTGATTTTAAGATTTAATCTGGAAAATCTTTTTTGAATTCAATATTAATGATATTTATTGACGGAGTTGGAATTGGAAAAAGAGATAAGGAATTTAATCCTTTTTTCAAATTTGGCTTCAATACATTCCAAACATTGTTTGGTGAAATTCCGTCATTGGATAACCCATTTCTTGTACGTGATAGGAAATATCTTTTTCCATTAGATGCAAATCTTGATATGAATGGTTTACCGCAAAGTGGGACGGGGCAAGCTTCCTTATTTTGCGGATTCAATGCAGCTAAATTCATTGGTAAACATTTCGGACCCTTTCCTTATACAACAACGCTGCCTAAAATAAAAGAAGATCACATCCTTGTTCATTTTCATAACCAGAGAGGTAGTAGTTTTTTTGCAAACGCATATCCAAAGCCTTTTTTTGATTATCTTAAGTCTGGTCGTGAACGACTGGGTGTCACTGCAGCTTCCTGTCGTATGAATGATGTGAAATTTAATACTGTAACAAATGTACGCAATGGAACAGCATTAACAGCGGAGATTATAAATAACAGGTGGAATGAGAGATTGAATTACACACTTCCGCAAATAAGACCTCAGACTGCTGCACGAAGACTACTGCGAATTTCAGAAAAATATAAATTTACCTTGTACGAATTTTATTTTCTTGATCATCTTGGACATTTAAGAATTAAGGATGAATTTAATGTAATTTACAATACACTTGATCTATTCCTTTTTACAGTTTTAACTGAATTTGATTATAAGAAGACGACAATCGTAATTTGTTCCGATCATGGAAATTTTGAAGATCTTTCAATCAAAACTCACACAAGAAATCCTTCACTTACAATTACTGCCGGGAAATATGGAGAAGAAATATTTAATTCAGCTAAGAGTATTAAAGACATTAAAACTGCAATAGTCAAGAACTGCAGATGAAGGATTTCCCGGTAATAAAATTTACTATAGCTTATATAATAGGAATTTTAATTCTGCCTGTCATTCAACTTCAATTGTTCGTGCCAATTATACTCATTCTGATTCTAATCCTACTAGTAGTCTTATCTAAATACAATCAATTTATAAATGGACTAAAATTACTTAGTAGTATAATTGCTTTGTTAATAATAATTACCCTTGGAAATTTTTGTGCTCAGTTAAATAGGCAGGAACTCAATCCAGAGGTAACTTCACTATACAAAGAAAATAATGTTAATATATCTGGTATTGTAAGCGAAATCGAATTAATAAGAAAAAATGAAATTGTGTTTCAATTAAAAGCCAATAGATTCAAATATGACGACAGAATTATTAAAGATAAGATCGAACTTTTATGCAGATTAAGAGGAAGCCAGAAAGAAAGAGAAAAATTTTATGATGAAATAAGACCTGGTTATTATGTAGATGTTGATGGTACATACAGAAGAGGAAATAAGAAAAGAAATCCTGGTGAGTTTGATTATAATGCTTATCTCCATTCAGAGGGTATTGTTGGAATTGTTGCCATTAGTGAATTGGGAGATATTAAGATTTTAAAGTCTACACCTGATTTTTTTAAAAACCTGATCTTTCAATCAAGACAATATATTGATAAGCAGTTACAAGTATTGTATGATGAAGACACGGCTGGGTTACTGAGGGGATTACTTCTTGCCGACAGAAGCGAAATAGATTACAGCATTAAAACACAGTTTATTAATTCAGGTGTAATTCATGTTTTAGCTGTTTCAGGATTGCACGTTGGATTTATCGCGGCAATATTCTTTATTCTTTTCGGAAGATTCAATATTTATTTTCGTTCAATTGCGACTATAATCGGTTTGTTGGCTTTTATGTTTTTGACCGGTATTCCACCATCGGTTTTTAGAGCCACAGTTATGGGCATTGTTATTATTCTCGCATTCCTCACAAATCGATCTACAAACATTTTCAATTCACTGACAATTGCGGCTCTAATAATTCTGGTTATCATTCCTGGTGAAATATATTCACCCGGTTTTCAGCTATCGTTTTCCGCAGTTCTGGCAATTGCTGTGATTTTCCCTCTGATTAATAATTTTATTTTGGCATCCAGGCTTAAATCAAAATTTCTTAAATATATAATTTTATTTGTTGGAGTTTCATTAGCTGCACAATTAGGAACTTTACCTTTCACATTAATATATTTTGGTAAAGTTTCTGTAATTGCTCTATTTACAAATTTATTGGTAATCCCTGTTATCGGCTTGATAATTTCATTAGCTGTAACCACTCTAATATTTAATTTGTTTGCCAGTGGAATCGCAGTTTACTTTTCACTTACGAATATGCTTGTTTCAAATTTTATTCTTGATGTAATCAGATTTACGGGCAACTTAAGTTTTTCACATATAAAACTACCACAATATTCAGTTTATGATGCAATTATTTTTTATGTCTTTTTATCGGTTATGATTTATTCTGTTAGAAGATTTAAATCAAAAAAAGCAGTAATAATTCTGATTTTATTTATAGCTACAAATATCTTTTTATATACTTCACTTGATGATAAATCGCTTTTGCCAGATAATGAATTAAGCATAATGGCAATAGATGTTGGACAGGGCGATGCGATCCTGATAAAATTTCCAAATGAACAAACTGCACTTATTGATGCAGGAAGTGCAACATACTATTTTGATAATGGTGAACGAGTAATTTTACCACTACTGGATTATCTTGGAGTAGATAAAATTGATTATGGTTTTGTTTCTCATATAGATCTTGATCACTACGGAGGATTTGTTTCACTAATCCATAATGGAAAAATAAAGCAACTCTTCAAACCCGAGATCGATTCATCCCTAAAGAAAGATGTGCGGTTTGAAAAATTCATCAGAAAAAATAATATTAAGTTAACATACTACAATCATCAATCATTTTCGATTGGCAACGTCAGGATTTATATTCTAAATAATAAATTTGAAGCTGGTGTTTATAATTTATCTTCTAATAATAACAGCGGCGTAATAAAAATAGTTTATGGGAATTCGTCTTTTTTGTTTACCGGAGATGCTGAAGTGAAAGCTGAAAAAATTATGATTAATGATTATCAAAAATTCCTAGATGTGGATGTTTTGAAAGCTGGGCATCATGGAAGTAAGACAAGCAGTTCTGAAAATTTTATTAAGTTTACATCGCCACGATATGCAATTATAAGTGCAGGTATACAAAATAAATTTGGTCATCCTGATCTGGAAATAATAAATAGATTCAAAATGAATAAAGTTAATGTATACCGAACTGATAAATCGGGTGCACTATTGTTCGAAAGTGATGGCCAGGATATTAAACGGATTAACTGGAAAAACTAATAAACCGATTAGAAGTTATTCTACCGGGAATTAAATACAAGGAGCGAACATGTTAAAATCAGCGATAGTAGGGATAATTATGGGAAGCGATTCAGATCTGCCTATAATGGAAGGTGCCTTCAATACCTTAGCTTATTTTAATATTCCTTTTGAGGTAAAAATATTATCTGCCCACAGGACCCCAAAACAGCATACAAATTATGCTGCTAATGCTGAAAAAAGAGGGTTGAAAGTAATTATCGCAGCAGCAGGTGGAGCAGCTCATTTACCGGGAGTAACTGCCGCACAAACTGTTTTACCGGTTATAGGAGTTCCGATAAAGAGTAAATCTTTAAGTGGATTAGATTCTTTGTTGTCAATTGTACAAATGCCTCCCGGAGTTCCTGTTGCAACGGTTTCAATAGATGGTTCTAAAAACGCAGCTATCCTTGCAGTACAGATTCTTGCTCTGTCTGATAAAAACATAAGGCAGAAGTTTAAGAGGTATAAGGTAAAATTGGAAAAAGATTCTATGGCTAAGAATAGTAAGATAAATTATTAGTGTAAGAAGACTTTTTAACAAATTCTTAATATTAAGATTATTATTCTGCAATAAAGGTTTTGGGAGTATCAGTGTTATTTTATTCTATTAATAATGGGTTTCCTATAAAATTTTTGAGAATATTTTACTGCAAATTAAATTCTTAGAAGTTATCAAAGCTAATT